>JBOHCK010000112.1:0-17794 GCA_050698755.1 Streptosporangiaceae bacterium
GCGCGCTCAACCTGCTCCGGCTGCAGGCCTACTGGACCGGCACGCCACTGGACCGGCGACGAACCAGCCACCTGGCACGCCTCGAACTTAACCTCGCCGCGTAGGCCCCGAATTAACCACCGGGATCCTTCAGGACGAGCTGTGGCCCTTTCCGCGACCGGGTTCAGGCTTGGTCACCGCGCTGCAGCGGCGGAGCGCCTGGCTGCTGTCCGCCCCGCTCGCCGTGGCGGTCGGCGAGGGCGCGGCCGAGCTACCGGAAGCCGACATCCAGGCCGTAGCCGACCTAGTCGAACTGATCCTGGCTGCCCCAGGCAACTCGGGAGGGTGGGACCACACGGTCGCTGTGGTACGCGCCAGCCCGGACCTGATCTTCCTCGAGCTGAACATGACAGCGCAGCCGGGCCGCGACCCGGACTGCGCTGACTCGGCGGCGGCCATCGCGTGGCTGCGCCGCCTGGCAGCGGCCCTCCACGCCCACGCGGATCTCCCGCCCGACGGCCGTCGGCTGCGGGTATGCATGGAGATACCCAGATGCCCGCAACACCGGCCCGCCGCTCGCGCGGACGCGTGACGGCATCAGTCAGGTCCGGCGGTTACACAAGCACCTCGGCGTGGCCGGGGCTCGTCTGATCGAAGCGGATCAGTCCGTAATGCACCGCCGCCATCAGGGCTTGTGCCCGGTTCGCCGCGCCGAGTTTCTCGTAAAGCCTGGCGACGTAGGTCTTGACCGTAGAGTGGCTGATGGACATCGCCCGGGCGATCTCTGGAGTCGACATCCCCCGGCGCAGCAGCTGGAGCACTTCGTTCTCCCGGCCGCTCAGCCCGAACTGATCCTGCATGGCCCGCCGCCGGAACAGTGCGGCCGCGAGGCCTGTGGCAGTGAACGACGAGGCAGCGACCGCGGCGTGCCGGATCGCCGCGAGCAGCTCCTCCAGCGGCGCGGTCTTGGACACAAATGCGGACACGCCGGTCTCCAGGGCCCGGAACATCACGTCGTCCTCGGCGTACGAGGTCAGCAGGACAATGCCCAGATCGTTGCGGAGGTCCCGCAACTGCCGGGCCAGTTCCATCCCGTCGCCGTCCGGCAGGGTGACGTCCGCGGTCACGACGTCGGGTTGCGCGGCTTGGACCACGGTCAAGGCGTCGGCCATGCTACTGCACTGGGCCACGATCTCTATCTCTGGATTCTGCGCGGCTAGTTCGCTCAGCCCGTATCGAATCAGCGTGTGGCCGTCAATCACCGCGAGTCGGATGTGCATCGGATCCCCCATTCAGGCACGCATCAGATCCCTGGTCGGGCACCTAGCGTGCCGTGCGGCGGTTGCCGTCCGCTCGGGCCATCGAGTGGCGTTCGGTTTCAGCGGTCAGCCCATGTTCGTAAGGCCGGCCATGACCGAGGCCCAGAACCGGGCGCGCGACCTTGCGGGCCATGGCCGACATCGCACTACGACCGGCCAGGACGGTTCCCGTCTGCGCGTTTCCCGCGTTCTGGGACTTCATCATCGATCTCCCCCGATTCCACGGGTGTCCCTCTTCGGTAAGACTATTACCCTCGGTTACCTCTATATACACCTAGAGTGATATCCCCTCGTCATTGGCCCGGTTAACCTGGATGCAGTGGTCTTTCGCGGCTTTGAACTGTAGTTTCGCCCTGGTTTGGTGGCCGTTGCCGGGTTCGGGTGCGCACCCGATTAGGTGCGGTCAGGGTGGCTGGCAGCCTGGCAGTCCGGTTCGCGGGAGTCCTCGCACGGCGCGGCCACTGAGGGGGTGACAGGCGCGGATAGCGAAGCGCACCCGGTTCGGGAGGGACTACGCAGCGACCACATTCATGCAGATTCTCAGGTACGGGTCTCTCCGCGCCGTCCCCTGAATCATCGAGGTCAGTGGCCCGCCACGAGGGTCGCTATAAGCGCGCCACCGAGCAGGAACGGCCCGAAGCACACCGCGCTGCTCAAGCTGACCCGGCGCGCGGCCAGCAACGCGAGGCTCGTCACCGCGGATAGCGCAAAACTGAGAACGACTGTGGTCGTCACGACAGGCCAGCCAAGCGAGCCCAGCGCGAGCCCGGCCAGGCCCGCGAGCTTGATGTCACCCCCGCCGAGCTGACCCGGGCGGAGCAGCGCGAGCGCGAGGAACCCGGCGCCAAGCGCAAGGCCGCCCACCAGCGCCCGCACCAGGCCGGCGCCGTTGTGCTCGAGCAAGGCGGCCAGCGCCAGCAGCGAGATCAGCAGGGGAAAGGCCGGGAGGACGAGCCGGTCAGGGAGCCGCTGCACCGAGATATCGATCGCCGCCAGCATCACGCCCAGCACTCCGAGGAAGGTGAACGGTATCGCCTGGGGACTGTCACCGAACCGCCCGAGCAGCAAGGCCAGTACCGCGGCGGTAGCCAGTTCCAGCACCCCCGGGCGGCCGAAGCCGCTGCCGCAGGATGCGCACCTGAGGGCGGGCCGCGGAAGCACCGGGGCACAGCAGCGCGGGCAAGCGCTCCGGTCCGGTACGCCGCTCGGCACCGACAGCTGGAAGACGATGCTCCGCGCTACGGCTCCGAGAGGCATGCCGATGGCGGCCCCGGCGATGGCCCACGTGAGGTTCATGGCGCTCACGGTATGTGACCACCCGCCGAAACAGGAAAGCTGCGCGGGAAGACGAGCCGATCAGCCCCGCCGTGTCGGTCAGCCGGCCGGCGTGTCGGCCGACTGCTGCGATTATTCAGGCCGTTCGCCCCTACCGCCCCGTGATTACGCACGGCATCTTATCAAGTACCGACGGTAAGAGCCGTCGGAATCGCGAGGCGGACAGCCTCACCGATAAGGAGGAGTAGCAATGCTCAAACTCTACGTCTCTCTGCAGAACTTCGTGTCCCAGCCGCTGCGCCGCGACGACCGCGGTGCGACCGCCGTCGAGTACGGCCTGATGGTCGCGCTGATCGCCGCCGTGATCGTCGGCGTCGTCACCACCCTGGGCAGCAAGCTCGGCACCATGTTCAGCACCGTCGCCAACGCGCTCTGACGCTGCGGGATGCGTGGCCCAGGGGTTCGGGATGCCCCAGCAGGGTTCCCGCCTCCTGCAACACCAGCCGTAGCAACCAGCAAGGAGAATCCAATGCTAGAGCTCTTCGTGTCCTTGCGGGGGTTCCTGTCCCGGCCGCTGCGCGGCGGCGACCGCGGTGCGACCGCCGTCGAGTACGGCCTGATGGTGGCCCTGATCGCCGCCGTGATCGTCGGCGTCGTCACCCTCCTGGGCGGCAACCTCAGCACCATGTTCAGCAACGTCGCCAACGCGCTCTGAGATGCGCGGTAACGGAGCGGCGAAAGCCGGACCCGGCTCACGCCACCCCCGCCCTGCCCATCACCCGCCCGAGAGAGGAGGCGGAGCGACAAAGAACCGGCGGCGGCCGGGGGGCGGCGCCCCGGACCGCGGCGCCGCCGCGGTGGAGTTCGCGCTGCTGCTGCCGGTGCTTCTGTTGCTGGTGTTCGGCATCATCGACCTCGGGCGGGCTCTCAACGCGCAGATAACGCTGACGCAGGCGGCCCGGGAAGGGGCCCGACTGGCGGCGCTGAGCGAGCCGAACGTCGTGAGCCGAACCCAGGCCGCCGCCACCGGCCTGAGCGGGGTCACCGTCACCGTGACCGCCTGCCCGGCCGGCGGCGAGGGGACCTCGGACGCGACGGTCCAGGTAAGTTACCCGTTCACGTTCGTCACGCCGCTGGGGGCCATCGCCAAGCTTTTCGGCGACTCGGGGCCGGGGTCCTCGCTCACTCTCACAGCCACCGGGGTGATGGCATGCGATTGATGACCGGGCTCGCCCGGCCGCTGCTGCGCCTGATCGGCCGCGACGACCGCGGGGCGATCGGCGTGCTGGTGGCCGTGCTCATCGGCGGCGGAGTCCTGCTGGGAATGGGCGCCCTGGTCATCGACGTCGGCCAGCTTTACCAGAACCGCGCCGAACTGCAGAACGGCGCCGACGCGGCGGCCCTGGCGGTGGCGCAGAGCTGCGCCGCAGGCACCTGTGCCCCGAGCCTCGCCGCCCAGTTCGCCACCGCCAACGCCTCCAAGCTGACCGGAGGAGCGGCCGGGGTCAGCCTGGTGTGCGGCTCCGGGAGCCTGGGTACCTGCCCGGCCAGCACCGGTGCCATCACCGACTGCCCTACGGCTCCGGCCGGCGCGAATTACGTGGACGTGCACACCTCGACCAGGACCGCGGGGGGCTCTTCGCTGCTGCCGCCAGCCTTCGCAGCGCTCCTGCTCGGTAATTCCGGCTACCAGGGCAGCACCGTCAAGGCCTGCGCCGAGGCCGAGTGGGGCGCGCCGACGGCCCTGACCTCAGGTCTCGCGTTCACGATCTCCGCCTGCACCTGGGACCAGCTGACCGACCTGGGAACCACCTTTGCCCCGGCGCCGCCGTACCCGCCGGACCTGCTGCCTTCCGCGTCGCAGGATGTGGTCCTGCAGTTTCACGGCAAGGGCAGCAACACCAGCTGCACCACCGAGCCCTCCGGAGCGGATGCGCCAGGCAACTTCGGCTGGACAATCGACTCGACCGGCAATTGCCAGACATACATCAACGGCAGCACCTACGGCGACAACACCGGTACCTCGGCGAGCAAGGCCTGCAAGACGGCGCTGGCGGCGGACCAGGCCAGCAAGACCCTGGTCTTCATCCCGGTGTACGTATCGGTGGTTGGCAACGGCGCTAACGCCTACTACACCCTGAAGGGCTTCGCCGCGTTCGTCATCACTGGCTACCGCGTGCCCGGCGCCTCCGCCTCGGACTGGCTGAACCCCAACAACAACTGCAGCGGCTCGAGCTTCTGCATCAACGGCTATTTCACCCAGGGACTCATTCCGGGCCCCGGCACCATGAGCGGAACCAACCTGGGCGCATCGATCGCCCAGCTCAGCGGCTGAGCGCCGCGCCAACGAGGAGAGGAAACCATGAACCGGCGCGCACTGGCCATCGCATTCGCGCTCCTGCTGGCCGTGATAGGCACCGCTGCCGTGCTGGCCTACGTCAGCCACGTCAACGCGCGGGCCATGGCCGGGCTGAAGCCCGTCACCGTCCTCGTGGCGCAGCAGGAGATACCGGCCGGCACCCCCGCCGACGCCGCCTGGCAGGACGGGTCGCTGCGCCAGGAGACGCTGCCCGCGCAGTCCGTGTCCCCGGAGGCGATCGGCTCGATCACCGCGGACCTCGGCTCCCTCGTCATGAGCTCCGACGTCATGCCGGGACAGGTGCTGCTACGCCCCATGCTGGTCCCCGTCGCGCAGGTGAGCGGCGGGCTCGCAATACCCGGCAGCATGGTCGCGGTGACCATACCGCTCTGCATCTCGGAAGCGGTGGCAGGCTACGTGCACGCAGGCTCGCAGGTCGCGATCTTCGACACCTTTTCCAGCCAGTCCCTGAGCTCCTCGGAGAGCTGCAGCCAGTCGGGCGAATCCCACCAGGGCCAGGCCAGCGGCACCGTGGAGACCAGGGTGGTGCTGCCCCGGGTGATGGTGCTGGCGGTGGGCGGGGCCGGCAGCGGCCAGGGCGGCTCCGCCTCCGGGCTTAGCGCCGGGAGCCAGTCCCAGGGCAGCGTGCTGGTAACCCTGGCCGTGGACCAGGCCGACGCCGAACGGGTCATTCAGCTGACCGAGACCGGCCTGCCGTACCTGGCCCTGCTCACCCCGGCCTCGCAGACCGGGTTCGACACCGGGTCACAGCCGCTGTTCCAGCAGTGACACAAGGAGGGCCGATGCCAGTCTTCTGCCAGCCGCCGGGCAGCGCCGCCGAATTGACGGACAGCATCGGCGATGCGGTCAGCGCCGCTGAGAGCCTGGCCGCCGCGGCGCAGATGCTGGAGGCCGACCCGGCCGAGACGCTGGTGGTGATCGGCCCGGGCACGGCAACCGACCAGGCGCTCGAGTTCAGCGCGAAGCTCAGGCTGGCCCGGCCGGCCGTGGGCGTCATCCTGGTGCGTGATCAGGTGGACGTCCCCCTGCTGAGCCGGGCGCTGCAATCCGGTGTGCGGGAGGTGGTCCGGGCCGGCGATCACGTCGCGCTCGCGGCAGCCTGCCGCCGTTCCCGCGAGCTGTCGCGGAGGCTGCTCACCGCCGCGGGCACCGGGGAGGCCGTGCCCCTCCGGGACGGCAAGGTCGTCACCGTGTTCGCCGCCAAGGGCGGATGCGGCAAGACCACGCTGGCGACCAACCTGGGCGTCGTACTCTCCCGGCGCGACGGTCACCGGGTGTGCGTCGTGGACCTTGACCTCGCCTTCGGCGATGTGGGCATGGCCGTCAGGCTTTCGCCGGTGCGCACGATGGTAGACGCGCTGCCGATGGCCGGTCACCTGGACACCACCGGGGCCGCTTCGCTGCTCACCAGCTACCGGCCGGGGCTGGACATGCTGCTGGCGCCGGTGGCCCCTGGCGACGCGGAAAAGGTGCCGCCCTCCCTGGTCGGGGAGTTGCTCTCGGTGCTTCGCGGGATGTTCGACTACGTCGTGGTCGACACGCCGCCGCAGCTCAGCGAGCATGTACTGACCGCGCTGGACGCCTCTGCCCATCATGTGCTGCTCGCCACGCCTGACATGCTCGCCCTGAAGAACCTCCGGCTGACGCTGGACGTGCTGGACGTGCTCTCCTACCCGCGGGAGACCCGCACCGTGGTCCTCAACCGGTCGGACGCCAAGGTCGGGCTGACCGCGAAGGACGCGGAGCAGGCGGCCCGCTGCCCGATTTCCGGCCACGTTCCTTCCAGCCGCGCGGTCCCGATCTCCATCAACGAGGGCGTCCCGATCACGCTGGCGAACCCCGGGCACCAGGTCAGCCAGGGGATCACCCAGTTCGCGGAGCGATGGCTGCTGCCGCAGCCGGAGCCCGCCCGCCGCGGGAGCCTGTTCCGGTCCCGGGACCGGAGGCCGTCATGAGCCTGTCCGGGCGGATCGCGCAGCGGGCCTCCGCCGCGTCGTCGCAGGAGAAGCCGGATGTGCCGCGTCGCGCCGGCGGCCACGCCGACCCCTTCGCCGCAGTCAAGCGCAGCGTGCACGAGGCGCTGCTGGAGGCGCTGGGACCCCAGCTGTACGACGCTCACATGGATCAACGCGAACTCGAGCATCAGGTGACGCAGACGTTGCAGACGGTGCTGCAGCGCGACGAGACCCCGATGACGGTGGCCGACCGGTCACACGTGGCGCAGCAGGTGGCGGACGAGGTCCTCGGCCACGGCCCGCTGGAGCCCTACCTGCGTGACGCGGACGTCTCGGAGATCATGGTCAATGGCCACGATCAGATCTACATCGAGCGGTCGGGACGCCTGTACCAGACGAAGGCGGCCTTCACCGACGAAGCCCACCTGCGCCGGACCATCGAAAAGATCGTGGCCCGGGTGGGCCGGCGGGTGGACGAGGCCAGCCCGATGGTGGACGCCCGGCTGCCCGACGGCAGCCGGGTCAACGCGGTCGTGCCACCGATAGCGCTGGACGGCTCGCTGCTCACGATCCGCAAGTTCGCCGCCGATCCGTTCACGGTCGACGATCTCATCTCGTTCGGCACGTTGACCGTGCAGGCGGCCGAGTTGCTGGACGCGTGCGTGCGCGGACGGCTGAACATCGTGATCAGCGGGGGGACCGGCTCCGGCAAGACAACCACGCTGAACGTGCTCTCCTCGTTCATTCCCGCCGACGAGCGGATCGTAACGATCGAGGACGCGGCGGAACTGCAACTGCGTCAGGATCACGTGCTGCGGCTGGAATCTCGGCCGTCCAACCTGGAAGGCAGCGGTCAAATCATGATCCGCGATCTGGTCCGCAACTCGTTGCGGATGCGCCCCGACCGGATCATCATCGGCGAGGTCCGCGACGGCGCCGCCCTGGACGTGCTACAGGCCATGAACACTGGCCACGATGGCTCAATCACCACCGTGCACTCCAATTCACCGCGCGACTCCCTGGCCCGGCTCGAGACGATGGTGCTGATGTCGGGCATCGAACTTCCACAGCGGGCGATCCGCGAGCAGATGGCCTCGGCGGTCGACCTGATCATCCACCAGGCCCGGCTGAAGGACGGGTCGCGGCGGATAACCCACGTGACCGAGGTCGAGGGGATGGAGGGGCCGGTGATCACGCTACAGGATGTGTGCCTTTTCGACTTCCAGGCCGGTGTAGACCCCGCCGGCCGGTACCGGGGCACGCTTCGGGCTACGGGGTTGCGCCCCCGGTTCGCGGACGTCCTGGCCGACCGCGGCGTGTCGCTGCCAGGCGGTTTCTTCGGACCACAGGAGCGCCGGCTATGACCCCACGGCTGCCACAATCAGGGCCGGCGCGGACGACCGTACTGGAGGCGAGCGCCCTGGCGGCGTGCGCGGCCCTCGCCGTGGCAGCGTTGCTGCTGGCCATGGAGGCGGGCACGGCTTCGCATGCCGGGGCCAAGCCGGGGACGTCGCCCGGGTCAAGACCGGTGACCCACTCGCAGCCTGTGGTTATCGACCTGCACCGGTCGCTGGCGCTGGTCGGCGTGCTGGCCAGCGTCTTCGCGGCACTGGCGCTTATCGGGCTGCTGCTGGCTAGTTCCTTGCTGCGAGACCGCCAAGGCCGACAAATGGCGGAGCGGATCGCGAGCTATACCATGGCTCAACCGCCAGCGGGCGCCGAGACTGACGGAACGTCGGCCGGCATGGCCGTCGGCTGGGTTGCCGGGCTGCTGCGGTCGGGCCGTACGGAAAAGCGCCTCGCCGAGCGGCTGGATCTCGCCGGAATCTCCCGAAAGCCGGCCGAATGGGTGCTGTTCGGCGCCGTGGCCGGACTGCTGCTGACCGTCGTGCTCACCATGCTCTTTGGCAGCCCTGTGGTTGGAGTGCTGGGCGGGGCACTGCTGAGCTGGGCCGGGATGCGCCTGGTGGTAAGCGTCCGGATCGCCAGGCGGCGGGCCGCCTTCGCCGAGCAGCTGCCCGACCTGCTGCAGCTCATCGCCGGCTCCCTGAAGTCAGGCTTCTCGTTGGCCCAGGGGCTGGATGCGGTGATCCGCGAGGGCGCCCAGCCTGCCTCCGGCGAGTTCGCCCGCGCCTTGTCGCTGGCCCGGCTCGGGGTTGACCAGGCGGATGCGCTGCAGCGGGTCGCCGACCGGATGGACTGCATGGACCTGCGGTGGGCGGTCATGGTGATCCGGATCCAGCGCGAAGTGGGCGGCCGTCTGGCCGAGGTGCTGACCACCACGGTGGGCACGATGCGCGAGCGCTCTCATCTGCGCAACCAGGTGAGGGCGCTGAGTGCCGAGGGGCGGCTGTCCGCCTACATCTTGGTCGCCCTGCCCATTCTGGTCGGCGGGTGGATGTTCATGACCGACCGGCCCTACATGCAACTGCTGTACACGAGCACGATCGGGATCGTCATGTTGTTTGGGGCGATTGTCCTGATTGGCGTGGGCGCGCTCTGGATGCGCAAGGTAATCAAGGTGGAGATGTGATGTCACCAACCATGCTCCTGGCCTGCGGCCTGGCTGCAATCGGGCTCGCGATCGCCCTGCTGGCATCGGTCGTGCTGACCGGGCGGGCCCGCCAGCAGGCGGTGGCGCGGGCACTGAGCAACATTGAGACGGTCTATTCCGCGCACGTCCCGCAGGACCCGCCGGCGGCCGACAGCTTCGCCGCGTTGTCCGGCCAGCTACGGCAACTGGGGCTGAGGCTGTCGCCCCCAGCGCTCCGCAGCTCACTGCAGCATCGGCTCGACATAGCCGGCAACCCGCCGCGCTGGACCGCGGACCGGATTCTCGCCCTCAAGGGCCTCGGGCTCCTCGGACTGGCGATGCTGGGGGCGATCTACGAGCTACACCACCTGGCCCTGGCGATCGTGTGTGCCGGCCTCGGGGGCGCTGTCGGGTTTTTCGTGCCCGACCTGATGCTGTACAACGCGGGCCTGAAGCGGCAAGCGAAGATCCAGGTGGCGCTGCCGGACACGCTCGACATTCTGACCGTATGCGTGGAGGCCGGTCTCGGCTTCGACGCCGCGCTGATGCAGGTGGCGCGCAACACTAGCGGACCGCTGGCCGCGGAGTTCGCCCGCGTGCTGCAGGAGACGCAGATCGGCAACACCCGGAGCCAGGCGCTGCGCGGCATGGCGGACCGGACCACCGTGCGGGAGCTGCGGGCCTTCGTCACCGCGCTCATCCAGGCCGGGGAACTAGGCATCCCGGTCGCCGGGGTGCTGCGTGAGCAGGCCAGGGAAATGCGGCTGCGACGCAGGCAGCGGGCCGAGGCGATGGCGCAGAAGGTTGCCGTGAAGATCTGCTTCCCGCTCGTCGCGTGCCTCTTCCCGGCCCTGTTCGTGATCGTCATCGGGCCGGGAGCGATCAACATCATGCACTCGCTCTTCGCAAGGTAGGAAGATCATGTCCGCTGTTGCGACCCGGTCACGCGCCGACCTCGGCAAACTCATCATGATCCCGAGCGCGGCGGTCATGCTGACGCTAGACCTCATCGCGCTCGGCCACGGCTCCCGCGGCGGGGCGGCCGGCGCCCTGAAGTGGCTGGCCACGGGGCTGGTATGCGCCTTTTACCTCCTCATCATCTGGTGCTACGTGCGCCGGGGAAAGGCCACTGCCTCCAGCAGGTCGCTAACGGCCCACGTGGCCGCAGTTGCCGCCACCATGATGCCGTTCGCGTTCCCGCTGCTACGCGCCGCGCCGCCAGGGGTGGGCACACAGCTGACGTCCGACGCGCTGCTGGTCGCCGGCACCACGTGGTCGGTGTGGGCGCTGCGGTCACTCGGGGAAAACCTGTCGGTGCTCGCACAGGCCCGCGGCCTGGCCGACCGGGGGCCGTACCGGTGGGTGCGGCATCCTCTTTACACTGGGGAGCTCGTGTCCGCGCTCGGCCTGGCCATCGCCGCCGGCACGCTGGCGGCGGCCGTCGCCTGGGTGGTCCTGTGCTTGCTTCAGGGATATCGAGCGGTCAGGGAGGAGCAGGTGCTGCTGCGGGCGCTGCCGGGTTATCCGAGTTACCGCAGCCGCACCGCGGCCTTGCTGCCCGGCCTCTTCTAGTCGACTTTCAGTCGACCTACTCGTCGGCGCCGTCGGCCAGCTCCCGGTGCTGCCGGGCGGGGACCGACCGCCCGGCGCCATCGCCGAGTCACCCCTTCTCATCGCCGTACAAATAGCACCGCAGCCGATCCTGATCCGATCAACTTCCATCCCTGGTTCGTGCGGAGCCAGGTGGCCAGACCCGTGGCTGGAGGGACGAGCACGCAGTTGGCGCCAGCCAGTTCGTGAGCGACATCGCCCTGGCCACGTAGCACTTGCTCAGCCGCAAGCACGCGTTGCCGTCCGTATAGATCGTTGCGCGAGTCCAGTGAAACTTGGACATCAGGCCGTTCAAGTATCACGAAGCTGCCGAGCTCGTAGGAGTTGTACAGCCTGCAGTGCGGCGGTATGTCCTTTACGAGCTTGATGGGGTAGATGGTGGGGTCTGGGCGGCCTATATGGCCCAAGCTCGGCAGGGCCAGCACCACCACGGGGGCTAGGACTGCTGCGGTGACAAGGTAAAGCAGAATCCTGCGACTGTGGACGTAACCCGACAACGGCGACTGTGAGATGGATGCGGCCAGGACTGGCAGCGCAAGGAACACGAGGATGGGCAGCAGCCTGATCGCCAGGACCGCGCCGATGGCCACGATTCCCAGTTCGCCGGCATATATGAGGTTCCGCTGGCGAGCCGCCAGGAGCAGGGCAGCCAGGCCGATGCTGAGCATTGACCACTGCATCGGACTGCCCGGGTCAAGGTGCTGCCATTCGGCCACGATACCTGAGGAGGTGCTCTCTACCTGAGCGGCATGCGTGAGCAGGCCGACGCCATATGGGTTAAGCAACGACGCCGCCAGCGCCGCAGCGCCCGCGATCCAGCACCAGCCGCTGCCCCGCGTGTCACGCCCCGCAAACAGCAGCACGGCGGAGGCGCAGATCATCGCGACGCCAAGCAACTCACCAGTATGCAAATTGACCCACACGGCTGACACGATCCCTACCGCCATGACGGGCCGAATGGGATTCCGGCCAGTTACGATCCGGGGCATCAAGATCGCGAGCACGAGAACGCCTATGTAGTCGATCAGTTGCGGACGAGCCGATAGCCATGCGACCAGCAATGGCCAGGAGAGCGCCAGGAGCGCCCCGGCCACAAGCGGAGACGCCCGGAGTTGTCGGGCCAGGAACAGCACCAGGCCGGCGGTAACCATGGCCAAGCCCGCGCACGCCCACGCAACCCCCGACAAGCCGGCTAGCCGGTAGGCCCCCGCGATAAACACATTGAAGCCCCACGAGTTCAAGGTCCATGGTTTCCCGTATGCGGTCCAGCTGAAGGGGTCCACCGTCGGGATGGCCCTGTGGCTGATGGTGAGCAATCCGGTTCGCACCTGCCAGAACGTGTCCGGCTCGGCCAGCGTTCCGGCGCGCGCGACTGTCACAGGCAAGAAGGCGAGCCAGGCCAGGAACCAGGATCTAGTCCGATGACATACCGCGGCAGCCTCGCCAACCGCGGTACCGGTGCTTAGGCTTCTAACCTTCGCCTCCACCACCATGACGATCGTATTCCTGACAAAAACCGATCGGCTTCGTGTCCTGCCAAGGGACATTAGGAACCGTCCTGTAATGGCCGCCGGATTTGCCTCCGCTGAAGGCCGCGAGATCTGCGTGGTGACGGCCATCAGATATACCGATGCTAGTTTAACAAGGGCTTCACCCCTATCGACATACCAATGTCACGGGTCACACCGGGAAATGGCTCCGATGGCGATAAATTAATCCCAAACTGACATTCCGGACTAAGGTTAGATGCAGTGCGTCTAGACGAAAGCTCGCATTTTACAAAGGGACCCGCTGCGGCTGCTGGCCCGTGTTACCGTACGCCATAGCGTTTTGTGACTCTCAGTAGTCAGTCATATACTCTTTGTATCGACCAAGTGAGAGACCTCACCAGGCACCCTAGGCACCCTGGGCAACTTCGGTGAGCGCCATCACGAGGGAGGATGATCGTGGAGAACAAGGCAAAGGCGGGTCTGCTCACGGCCACGATTCTTGCCGGGGGCATTGGCGCGGGCGTCGCGGTGGCCAGTGTGGCCGGGGCCAGTCCGCCCCCCAATGCTCAGCCTTCAGCACAGTATGTGTTCGCGTGCGTGAACCAAGGCGGGAAGGTCGACTATCTGGAGTACCGCACACCGCTGCCGCATCAGTGCTGGCACTCTGGCGAGACTTTGTGGCATTGGGCGGCCGCGACCGGGCCGACGGCGTCTCCCTCTGCGTCCCCGACAGCCACGCCGACACCGACGGTCACCGTGACAGTCACGCCGACGCCGACGCCGACAGTCACCGTGACAGTCACCGTCACCGCGACGCCTACCAGCTAACGATCGCATCCCAGGTAACTGCACCATGCCGAGACATGCAGCCACCCGGGGGCAGCGCTTTCTGCCGGGCCTGCTGGCTGTGGCAGCACTCACCTCCGCCGCTTTGAGCGTGACCAGCTACATGGCGACGGCGGGCGCTTCGGGCGGAGGTTCCCAATGTGAGGCACTGCCCGCCGCTCCCACGCCATCGCCTCTCCCATCCACGCCAGTATCACCGACCGTATCTGCAGTAATGCTGTGCGTGAGCGTCCAGCCGTCCAAGAGCAGCGTCGCGCGGGGCCACGTTGCCCGCTTTACCGTACAGGTCCAAGCGCTGAACGGGACCGTGCCGGATGTGTCGGTGACGCTCGCCGCATCGGCGGGCAGCGTAACGTTCACCGGCTATTGTCCCAGCGGTGATGGGACCGCCACGTGCCAGCTCGGGTCGCTGGGCACAGACGTCACGCCGTCGTTGTTCACCCTCAGCGCCGGGATCGGGACCCCGTCGAGCGGCGCGGCGTGGGTGAGCCTGACCGCCTCGGCCAGCGCGGCGACGAACCCGTCGACGAGTGCGCAGGCCACGGGAATCGTGACTGTGACGGCCGGTCCGACGAGCGCACCGAGTGGGGCCGCGTCTACGGCAGCGTCCCGGCCGGCCGCGGCCCCCGTAGGGACCGTGACCGTCACCGCCGAGCCGCCAAACCCAGTCGGGACGCCGATTGCCGCTCCAAGTCCGACTGTCGCCGCCGCTTCCACCGCAACGGTCCCGGCGGAGAACATCGGCAGCCTATTCCCGGTGATCACGCCGACGCCCAGTCCGGCCGTTACCGCCAATGGCTCGCTGAGTACCTCGGCGGCCCCGGCTGCCGCCCAGCCAGCCGACAGTTCAGGCGGGTCTTCATGGCTGCCCATCGCCGGTGCCTGGCTGTGCGGATCGCTCGCTCTTGTGCTGGCCGGCTTCCTCGCACTCACCCGGCATCGGCGCTGACGCCAAATTCCCGGAGCTCGCCGACGACATTCTGGTCATGTGCACGTAATGCGCACCGCTGGTGATTAGCTTGTCGCCCTCAGGTGAGACTTTGACGGCGACTTGCCGGGGCGCCTGCCCTATCATCGCCATCGCCGCACGTCGCCAGCTCAGCGCCTGCTGGGCGACGAAGGCCAGCGCCAGGGCGAACACCACCACAGTGAACGCGCTCTGGACGGCATTGAACCAGCCGGCGAGATGGTCGACGGCAGCCAGGCCGCCGTTTGAGTCGACGCGGAGCGGGCGGGTAGCCAGGGCGCCCGCGATCGCCACCGCGTTGGCAGCGATCAGCCCCGCGAACGCCGCCAGGTAGACCCGCAACGGCCACCGCCACAACCGCGAGGGCAGCCTGCCGTCGGGGAACAGCAAGACCAGGGCGGCCAGCATCACCAGGCCGGGGCCCCACACCTCATACAGGACCAATCCCAGCAGGCCGAACGGGAGAGGGCGGCCGAAGAGATACCGCAGCGCGGCATAGTCCCGCCCTCGGTGCTCAGCAGCAGGCAGACGGCGATCACGAGAAACAGCCAGCCCAGCGGATTGGCGGGCTGGCGCCGGGCGACCACCCACCCCACCACGGCGCACGGAACGCCGATCACCACCGCGATCACCCCGTCGTGTAGATAGCTCACTGCCCATGCCGCCGCGAGGTCCAGGGCCGGCTGGTCGCCCAGACCGCCCGGGACAGCAGGTGCTGCAGCCGGTGCGGCCCGCGGTGCCCGGCCGCCTCAGCGATGGTCCAGCAGTTGTGATCGTCTAGTTCCATCAGCAGCCCGTGCACCACCTGGCCGCAGCACTGTCGGGTCTCCCGCCGCAGAAAGCACCCGGCTACCAGTCCCAGCAGGTCTGCCAGCAACGCGGACCGGACCTCATCGGCTACCGTGGCAGCAGCGACTGCCGCGTCTTGGTTGTGCCTCACAAACCCATCATGATCGCGGCAGCCGCACCCCTAACCGGCCCCCCGCCTGACCTGCACCAACACTGCCACGGTCACGAACTTCCAATTCGGGAGGAACCCCGGACGCCGCCCGAGCGTTGCCACGCCGAACTGGCCGGGCGCAGCACCTCGGCGACCCCAGCCGGGAACACCATCGAGCAGCTGGATGAGGCGATCCACCGGTCCACGACCTGACCAGCGATTTCTAATGAAATCGCAGGTGGGGCGGGTGGGGCTCGAACCCACGACCGGCGGATTATGAGAAGTCCGACCTGGCGCTCCGGACGCGCTGCCTGCACGGATACCACGAAGGCCCGCCGCTGGTGGCGCTAATGGCACCGTTCGCACGGGTGGCTCGGTCCACGAACCGGTCCACGCTGACGATGGCGATCATCGGATGCCAGCTACAGAACGTTACCGCCTTCCGGCCGATCAGCGCATGCTCACGCCCCTTGGCACGGTGACGGGCTGCTCGAGCGGCTCGCGTTCAGCCTCCCCATGGTGCGCTTCGCCGATGATCTCTATTTGGCACGATCAAGCTTGTGTCTGGCGCCAGTGCTTGATCGCTTGGTCCAGTCGTGGGACGTCGTCGCGCAAGGTGACCCAGACCTCTTCATAGTCGATCCGGTGGTAGGCGTGCGCGGCGATGATCCTCATGCCCTTGACCTCGCGCCAGGGAATCTCAGGCGTCGCCTTGATGACCTCGTCAGGCAACTTGGTGGCAATGTCCCCCAGCCGGCCGATGACAGCCTCTCCCGCGAGACGCAATACGCGTTCGGCGTCCCAGCGCTCTTTCCCAAGCCGCACCAGCTCGGCTGCTGCATCGGCTGCATCAGCTAGATCTGCCAGAAGGTCATCGACTCCTCTGGTCACAGATCCACGGCCTCGGCGCGAATGTGATCGTCCCGGGGCTTGAGGGCACTCCGTGCGACGACGTCCACACCGACGCCCAGGAGATCCTCCAGATCCTGGAACAAGCCGATGTGATCAAGGAGGGATGCGCCGGGCTCGAAATCTACAAGCAGATCTATATCGCTGTCTGAGTCAGCCTCGCCTCGAGCGACTGAGCCGAACACAGCGATTCGGTGAGCCCTCCGCTTACGCGCGACGCCAAGGATCTCTGCGCGGCGGCGGCGCAACCCCTCGATAGTCAAGACGTCGTTGGTCACTCCTTTAGGGTATCTCCGCGCGTGCTGGCGACGCCTCCGAGTGAATGCGTCGCCGAACCCTTCCCGCGTCGCGCCGTTAAGGACGGGCACGCCTGAATATCCCAGGAACAACGAGCCAAGTTACGTGGGGCGGGTGGGGCTCGAACCCACGACCGGCGGATTATGAGAAGTCCGGCCCGGCGCTCCGGAGGCTCTACCTGCACGGATACCATGCAGACGTGCCGCCGATGGCCCTCGTTGCACCGTTTGCACGGGTGGCTCGGTCCACGAACCGGTCCACGCCTCACAGTTGCGATCACCGAAGCCAGCTACAGAACGTTACCGCCGTCGCTGTAGCCGAGGCATGTGGCAGTGTTCTGCCGATCGAACCCGTCGGCGAGGAGCTGACTCCCCGGTGTAATGCCGCCTACCCTTGTCGTCGAGTTCCACCCCGCGTCCGCGGCGTCAGCGACCCTGTGTGTGACCAGGCCCGGTTCCAGGGCCCCCGTGTGCACCGTGTCGTTTGGAGAACAGGACCACTTTTCCCGGAGCCTTCTGCTTCCGGAAGTAGCCATGGGTCACCCGGTTTCGCATGTCAGTTATATGACACGCCAGGGCACTTCAGGATGTGCGTCGCGGACCTTATCGCTTACCCCTCGCGCCGCCTCGCCGATGATCTCAATCCAGTGAAGCACCGCGCTTTGCAGCAACTCGTCGGTATCGAAGCGCGTCCGGTCATGCTGAACATGGCGCCTGATCCGGTCGCTCGCGGACTGGATGTCCGCCAGACGCTCATCATCGTTCCTCACAGGGCAACGGCCTCAGCAAGGACACGCTCTCGAATTCGCGCCTTCAACCCTCGCGGGGTTGCCACATCCACGTGACGTCCGACAATCTCCTCGACCTCCAGTGCGAAACCGCTAAGGTCGAATAGCGTCGTATCTGGCCCCGGCGCCACCAAGAGGTCCACGTCACTGGTCTCGACCGCGTCGCCGCGGGCGACCGAACCGAATACACGCACCTCGCGCAAGCCACGCCGGGACGCAGCCGCGAGGATCTGACCACGAACCGCGTGGAGCGAGTCAAGATCTGGTGGTCGTTCCTGTTCCGGTTGTGCTGACAAGATGAAGCCCGAGCAGTTCCTCTTCGCGGACCATGTCGGTCACCGCGCCGTACGCCTCGCGGAGCTCGTCTTCCAGGCTTCTCGTGATTCCTCCCGGAGCGGACGGGCGAGTGCGATGAGCGTGCGGGGGCCGTGGTTGCCACGGCCCCCGCTGATGCACAGGATCGCAGCGATCTCGCCGACGTCACGGATCTGCAGGCCGCACAGCTC
>JBOHCK010000113.1:0-17581 GCA_050698755.1 Streptosporangiaceae bacterium
TTGGCCAGGAACGCGGACAAGTTCGCCTCCGGCGTGATCCCGGCGACGGCCTCCATCCGGGCCATCGCCCAGGATGCGGAGAACCCGTAGTTGACCGGCCGGCCCTCGGCCGCGGCCGTCCGGTACGCGATGGCCACCGGGGTGACGCCCGCCTCGAGTTCCAGCGCCGTGGTGACGCCGTCCATCGCCTGCAGCCACAGGCCGGCCACCGTGTTGACGTGACTGTGCAGGTCGATGAACCCGGCGGTGACCACCAGGCCGCTGACGTCGACGTCGACCTCGGCCGCACCGGGAGCCAGCGAGTTCCCGATCTCCGCGACCCGTCCGCCCGAGACCGCGACGTCCCGCACCGCGTCCAGGCCGGACTCCGGGTCGACCACGCGCCCGCCGCGCAGGACCAGATCCATTCCCCGACGTTAGCGCTCCCACGCCGAGCTGTTTCATGATCATGGGTAGTTGTGGGCAAATGGCGCCCGAAACTACCCATGATCATGGTCAACACCCGAAATGTCTCAACTTAAGGTTGTCGCATAAGCGGATGTAACGGACAGAAGGAGGGTGAACCGGGCCGCGATAACGTGACCGCCACCCGGCCGACGACGGCCCCGGCGTTAGCGCAGCGCGGCCCGCCCGGCCCCGGCCGTAGCCCCAGCCGCAGCCGAAGCCGCAGCCGAAGCCGCGGGCAGGAACACGCATTTGGTGGCCAGGTAGGTGTCGAGCCCCTCCGGCCCGTACACGCTGCCCATCCCGCTGGCCTTGCGCCCGCCCCAGGGGGCTCCGATGTCTGGCACGTACAGGTTCACCCCGAACGTCCCTACCCGGGCCCGGCGAGCGATGGTCAGGCCTCGCTCCGGGTCGTCGGTCCAAACGCTCCCGGCCAGCCCGTAGCTGGAGTCGTTGGCGATCGCCACCGCCTCGGACTCGTCGTCGTACGGGATAACGGTCACGACCGGCCCGCAGATCTCATCCCTGGCGATGGCCATCCCGGCGGTGGCGTCGGCGAACACGGTGGGCTCGTAGTAGTAGCCGCGCACCGGCGTGGCGGGCCGGCGGCCGCCGGCCACCACCCGCGCGCCCGCGCTGACCCCCGCCGTGACGCACGTCTCCACGCTGGCCCGCTGCCGCGGGCTGGAGAGCGGCCCCATGGTCGTCTCCTCGGCCATCGGGTCACCGACCACCAGGGATGAGGCCTGGAACGCGAGCGCCGAGACCGCCGAGTCGTACAGCGCCCGCGGGGCGAGCACGCGGGACATGGTGAAGCAGGCCTGCCCGGAGTTGGCGAAGCACAGGCAGGCGAGTTCGGCGGCGGCGACGCCCAGGTCGACGTCGTCGAGGACGATCGCGGCGGACTTCCCGCCGAGTTCCAGGGTGACCGGCTTGAGCGTCTCGCCGCAGATCGCCGCGATGCGCCGGCCCGAGGTCGTCGGCCCGGCCACGGCCACAGTGTCCACTCCCGGGTGGGCGGCGAGCAGTTCCCCGACCTGGTCGGTCCCGGTGACCAGGTTGAACACGCCGGGCGGGAAGTCGGCCGCCTCGAACGCCTCGGCCAGGATGTACCCGGACAGCGACGTTTCGGCCGCGGGCTTGAGCACGATCGTGCACCCCGCCGCGAGCGCCGGGGCCAGCTGGCAGAACGCGAGAATGAGCGGGTAACTCCAGGAGGCGATGACGGCCGCGACTCCGGTCGGCTCCCGCCTGATCATCGTGCGCCCGGCGAAGCTGACCGCCTCGCGGTATTCCTCGGTGCGCAGGTCGCGGGCCAGCGCAGCGTAGTAGCGGATGATCCCGCACGGGATGGACACGTTGTTCCGCCGGGACAGCGTGATCGGCATCCCCATCTCGACCGTCACCAGGCGGGCGGTGTCCTCGGCGCGCGCCTCGAGGGCCGCCGCCAGGCGGTCCATGGCCGCGGCGCGCTCGGCCGGGCTGACCTGCGGCCACGGGCCCGCGTCGAAGGCCTGCCTGGCCGCGGCCACGGCGACGTCCACGTCGCGCGCGACCATCGAAGGCACGGCGCCCGCGACCTCCTCGGTGGCCGGGTTGACGATCGTGATCACGTCGGCCGACTCGGATCCGACCAGTCGGCCGCCTGCGTACAAGTCCCGGTACTCGAGCAACACGGGTCCCTTCCTGCGCAGCCCTTCCTGCGCAGCTTGGGCGGCACTGGGGCCACAGATAAATGGTTGTCAACCTGTACGGCTGACGTGCTATTTGTCAAGTATCGCCCGATCGCTTCGGCCAGACGATGACCTTTTGTTAACAATTCCGCCAGGTAGACAACCCGCCTGGATCGCGCCTTGTGGTCCGCCACAGCGACGCGCGCAACGCGGAAACGTATGATCCGGTCATGGCGGTACCAAACTGGTCACCCGTGCTCGCCGCGGGCCGTGCCCGGGCCAACGACCCTGACGGGTCAGAAACGACAAGGCGCCTGGATCGCGAGAACGCCGCGCTGCGCGAACTCGTCACCGTGTACAGGTACCTGTCCGGGCTGGCGCTCCAGGACGCGGACCTGGCCGGGGTGGTGCGGCTCATCTCCGACCGGACGGCCGCGACCGTCGCGGTGGTCACCCAGCTGATGGACGTGCTGACCGCGTCGGCGCCGGGCGTGCCCGAGGAAAAGGCCGCCGCCGACGTGCGGGAGTACGTGGTCCACCCGCGGCTCGGCCAGGTGCTCCGGGCGTCGCGGCTCAGCCAGCGCGCCCTGCGGTTGCCGAAGGTCGGCGGCATGCCCGCCATCATCGTCGCGCCCATCCTGGTCGGGGACGAGGTCCCGTCGTACCTGATCACGATCGATCCCGCCGACAACATCTTCGGCGAGGACATGAGCCTGCTGCTCACCGAGCATGCGGCGACCATCTGCGGGGTCATCCTGGGCCGGGAGCGCGTCGTGGCCGCGGCCGCCCGGCGGGTCCGCGACGACCTGGTCGAGGGCCTGCTGCTCGGCCGGGGCCGGGAGAGCGCCGACGCCGACCGGTGGGCCGCGCACCTCGGCTACGACCCGGCTCGTGACCACAACGTGGTGGCGATCGCGTTCGACCTTCCGGCCCCGGCGGCAGGGGGTACTGCGCTCCCCAGCCGCGGGGACACCACGGCGCAGCGCCAGCGGATCTGGGAGAGCATCGAGCACTTCGTGGCGACCCGCGCCCCCGAGGCGATCGTCTCGGCGCGCGAGACCGAGGTGGTGGTGGTCACCGCGGCGCCCATGGACGCGCGCCAGCTGGCCGCCGCGTGCCTGGCCAGGCTGGCCGAGCTGTTCCCCTCGGCCAAGATCGTCATCGGGATCGGCGGGACCTGCCGTGACCCGCGCGAGGTCGCGCGCTCCTACGCGCAAGCCCAGCGCACGACCGCCACGCTGCGCCGGCTGGGACGGGCCGGAGCCGTTTCGGCGTTCGGCGATCTGGGTATTCTCCGCCTCCTGCTCCAGGTGCCGGACCTGACCGAGCTCAGATCATTCGCCGCCGATGTGCTCGGCAAGCTGAGCATGCACGAGCAGGAGCACAAGTCCGAGTACCTGGCCACGCTGGCCTGCTACTTCCGGGAGAACAACAGCCCGCAGCGCGCCTCGCGCATCCTGCACGTGCACCCGAACACCGTGGCCTACCGGGTCAAGCGGATCGAGGAGATCACCGGGCTGCGGCTCGACAACTACACCGACCGGCTCATCGCGCAGGTCGCGCTGGAGATCCTGGACGCGCTCGGGGACGAGCCGTGACCGCTGACCAGCAACACCGGGCGGCCGCCGAGCTCGGCCGGCGCGTCCTGGTCTGCGACGGCGCGATGGGGACCATGCTGCACGCCGCGGGCGCCGCGCTCGACCGCTCGCTGCCCGAGCTCAACCTGTCCGACCCCGTCCTGGTCAGCGCCATCCACGAGAGCTACCTGGCGGCGGGCGCGGACATCATCCAGACCAACACGTTCGGGGCGAACCGCCTCTGGCTCGGCCATCACGGGTTCCCCGACCAGGTGGTCGAGATCAACCGCGCCGGGGTCAGGATCGCCCGTGAGGCCCAGGCGCGCTGCGACCGCGAGGTCCTGGTGGCCGGTTCTGTGTCGCCGGCCGTCACCGCTCCGCAGCGCAGGCGGATCGGCTCGGCCGAACGCATGGACGTGCTCCGCGAGCAGTTCCAGGCCCTCGTGGCCGGCC
The DNA here is from genome assembly GCA_050698755.1 of Streptosporangiaceae bacterium. Classification (GTDB taxonomy): domain Bacteria; phylum Actinomycetota; class Actinomycetes; order Streptosporangiales; family Streptosporangiaceae; genus Palsa-504. The sequence continues at coordinate 4,148 of JBOHCK010000113.1, forward strand.
CCGGCGTCGACCTGGTCATCCTCGAGACGTTCGGGTACCTCGACGAGCTCGTCGAGGCGGTTCACGTGGCCAGAGAGGTCTGCGGGGTGCCCATCGTGGCGCAGGCGACCTTCGCCGACGACGCGCACACCCTGGGCGGCGAGACCCCGCGCGAGGTCGCCACCGTCCTGTCCGGCCTGCCGGTCGCGATGCTCGGCACCAACTGCACCATCGGCCCGCAGCGGATGCTGACCGTGGCCGAGGACCTGGTCCGCTACGCGACGATCCCGGTCAGCGCCCAGCCGAACGCCGGTCAGCCGCGGCGCACCGGCCCGCGCCACTTCGAGTTCAGCATCGACGGCGGGTACTTCGCCAGGTACCTGCGCCGGTTCGCCGACGCCGGCGTCACCCTGGTCGGCGGCTGCTGCGGCACGACGCCCACGCACATCGCCGAGGCGGTGGCCGCCATCTGCCCGGCTCCGTCCCCGGAGCCGGCCCCGGCCCCGACCTCGACCCCGGCGCAGGCACCGCCGCGCCAGCGCACCCGAACCGGATTCCCGCCGCGGACGGCCGCGCCCGCCGCGCCCGCCCGGCCGGTCGCGGGCAGCCTGGCCGACCAGCTGGCCAGCCGGCGGTTCATCGTCGCCGCGGCGATCGCGACGCCCGCAGGCGCCAGGGTCGGCGAGGCCGTCCAGGCCGCGGCGGAGCTGCAGGCCCAGGGGATCGAGGTGTTCGCGGTCCAGCCGCCCGAGCTGGCCCGCACGCACTCCGATTCCCTCGACATGGCGCTGCACCTGCAGCATCAGGTCGGCGCCGAGACCATCGCGACGGTGGTGACGTGGGACAAGACCATCATGACGCTGCAGGCCGAGCTGCTCGGCGCGCACGCGCTCGGCGTCCGCAGCGTGATCTGCACGACCGGCAGCCCGCCCGTGCTCGGCGACTACCCCGCGGTCGACGGGATCTGGGAAGTCGACTCGCTCCGCCTCATCTCGCTGCTGTCCGGCCTGAACGCCGGCCGTGACTCCGACGGCCTGGCGCTGACCACGCGGACCCGGTTCTGCGTGGGCGCCCGGGTCAACCCCGGCGCGCGCGACCCGGACGCCGAGATCGCCAGGGTCCGGGCCAAGGTCAGGGCGGGGGCGCACTTCCTCGTCTCCCGGCCCGTCTACGAGCTGGACTCGCTGCTGCGCGTGGTGTCGGCGCTGGAAGCCGACGACATCCCGCTGCTGCTGTCGGTCGCCCCGCTGCGCAGCTTCGAGGAGGCCGACTACCTGGCCCACGAGGTCCCGGGGGTCCGCATCCCGCCGGACACGCTGCGGGCCCTAGACCGCGCCGGGCGCGGCGGCGCCCGCGCTGTCGGCATCGACCTGGCCGCGGACCTGCTCCGCGAGGCGCGCAAGCTGGTCAGCGGGGTAATCCTGACGGCCGCCGAGGAGGACCTGACCGTCCTGGCCCCCCTGCTCGCCGCCGTCGGCTGAGGCATTTCCTTTATCCCGAACGAACTTTGGTCCCCGCCCCGGTCACCAGCCTCACCCGCGGACTGACCCCAGGTGGCCCGCCTCTTGCCTCCGCGACGGGGTCATAGTCTCATTGTGACTACCAACCAGAGAAGTGGTCCCCCCATGCAGGTCAGCTATGACTCCCTGTTCATCGGCGGTTAGCCTGCCCCCGGCCCGGGCTGCAGGGCCGAGGGCAGCACCTCAGCGGAACAGGCGGTCGACGTAATCCGCGCCGAAACCGACCTTCTCGTAGTGGTCCCGGCACAGCTTGATGTAGTCGAACACGTCGAAGGTGCCATTCGGCTCGCCGTTCTCGTCCAGCCAGATCAGCGGCCCGGTGACGTTGAAGGTCACCTTCATCGGCTCGTCGGACTCGTACGCGATCAGCGTGTGCGCCTCGCCGGGCGCCTCGAAGATCCAGTCGCCCGCGGTCGCCACCCAGTCGTGTTCCAGGTAGCCCCACTTGCCTGAGATGGTGTACGCGAACACCTGCTGCGGGTGGTAGTGCCGGTTCACCAGCCCGGCCCCGCGGCACATGAGCACGTCGCACCACCGGTTCTGGCTCGGCGAGATCCACAGCGGCCGGGTGCCGACCGTCTCCGACAACGGCGCGTAGTAGCGCTCGTCGTCGGTGGCCGCGTTGGCGATGTACGCCTCCGGCATCGCGCCGGGCCTGAACACCTGGGCCACCGGCTTGAACTCCCGCCAGAACTCGCCGCTTGCCTCCGCCATGGAGTCCTCCTGTGCTCGTGTGCCCGCGTCAGGATTCAGCGTCCCCCTGCCGGAGGCCGCCCGGCAAGCGCGGCCCATCCCTGATGCGCAGTCCCGTGGCCCGAGCACAACGCGCCAGCGCCGTGCATGTCGCCGGTGACAATCGCCTCAATTCCCCTTGTCGTGCGCCTTGTTCCCCTCGACGCGGCGCAGGAGCCTGAATGCTGTGTCACCCAACGGGCACGCGGACGTGCGCACCCACGAAGTCCCCGTTCCCGAGCCGGACCTGACGCCGGACGCGATCATCGGCCGGGCGCGGGCGCTGATCCCCCGAGCAGAGGCTGCCCTGCGGGCACCCGTACCGGGCGATGACCTCACGCTGGCCGGCGAACTCGCCGACGAGGGCCTTCAGGCGGCTCTTCGGAGAGCGGTGACTGCGATCGATCGCGGCGAGCGCCGCCCTGGACTGCTGGACATGGGCCTCGATGACGGCCGCGATGATGACCCTATGGACGCCGATCCGGCCGACCCGGTTGCCGGACCGGACCGCGACGGCTAGGGCTCGTGGATCAGCAGGCCGCGGATGTTGCGGCCGTCCAGCATGTCCCGGTAGCCCTGGTTGACCTCGTCGAGTGAGTAGCGGTTCGTGACCAGCTCGTCGAGCTTGAGCTGCCCGGCCCGGTACAGCTCGAGCAGCTTCGGGATGGTGTCGAACGGGTTCCCGCTGCCGAACAGCGCGCCCTGGATCCGCTTCTCGAAGAGCGTCAGCTCGAAGCTGGGCAGCTGGATGGTCTTCTTGCCCGGGCCGGCCAGCCCGGTGATCACCACCGTGCCGCGCTTGCGGACCGCGGCGAACGCGGACGCGATGACCTCCTCGGTGACCACGCCCACGGTGATCAGGGCCTGATCCGCGCCGACCCCCCTGGTCACCTCGGTGATGATCTCCTGGGCGGCCGCCGCGTCCGCGGCGATATGGGTGGCGCCGAACTCCATGGCGTTCTCCCGCTTGAATTCCAGCGGGTCGACCGCGATGACGTTGCGCGCGCCGGCGAACGCCGCGCCCTGAACGGCGTTGATACCGACGCCGCCGATCCCGTAAATCACGGTCGTGTCGCCGGGCCGCACGCCGCCCGCGTTGACCGCGGTGCCCCACCCGGTCGGCACCCCGCAGCCGACGAGCGCCACCGTCTGCAGCGGCAGGTCGTCGTCGATCTTGATGCAGGAGTGCTCCGATACCACCGAATGCTGGGAGAACGTGCCGAGCAGGCACATCTGCCCGAAGTCGTCGCCGTCGGCGTGGAACCGGAACGTACCGTCGGGCAGGCAGTTGTCGACGAACAGCGCGCCCATGTCGCACAGGTTGGTCATGCCGCTGGCGCAGAACCGGCAGTGCCCGCAGGTCGGCAGGAACGAGCAGACCACGTGGTCGCCGGGCTTGAGCCGGATCACCCCGGCGCCGACCTCCTCGACGATCCCCGCTCCCTCGTGCCCGCCGACGATCGGGTAGCGGACCGGGATGTCACCGGTGCGCAGGTGGTCATCGGAGTGGCACAACCCGGCCGCCACGAACCTGACCAGCACCTCGCCCTCCTTGGGCGGGTCAAGCTCCAGCTCGATGATCTCCCAGTCCTTGCCCATGTCCCTGAGCACCGCTGCCCTGGTCTTCATGCCACCTCCCGCGTCATCCGCCTGCCATATCATCCGCCGACCCGACCGCGCGGTCCATGTGCCCGGCCCCAAGAGTCCCGCCAGCCCGTTGGCCTCCGGTCAGCATGGGAACGTGGGTCTCAGGGCCGCGCTGCGCTCCAGTTCGGAGCTGCGCCAATGGTGGCACGGTTCAAGTACAAATTACTTGTACTACAAACTGCTTGTACTGCAAATGTAATGTACTATGGAGCTCATGCCACAGCTCATCGGGCGCGATCGCGAACTTGCGGACCTTGAGCGCGCCTGGCAGCAGGCGCGATCCGGCGTTCCGCAGCTTGCCGTGCTCTGGGGGCGGCGGCGGGTCGGCAAGACCTTCCTGCTCACTCATCTTGCCGAGGGTAAGAGGGCCGTCTACTTCACCGCGACTCGCCAAGACAGCGCGGAGCGCCAGCTTTACCGGCTCGCGGAACGGATGCGCGAGCAACTGGGCAGCGCGGTCCAGGACCTGCTGGCGGCGCCCTTCCACGACTGGGAAGCGGCACTGCGCTTCCTGGTCCGGCTCGCGGAGAGTGATCCGCTGCTCGTGGTCATTGACGAGGCACCGCGGCTGCTGAGTTCTCAGCCCGACTTCGCCGATCTCGTCTCGGCGGTCTGGGAGAACCGGGTGCATAGCCAGCGGCTGATGCTGGTCCTCACCGGGTCCGCCGTGAGTGTCATGGAGCAGATGCTCGGCGCGCAGGGTGGGTTGCACCGCAGAGCCGCGCTGGAGTGCCGACTCGATCCGTTCTCCGTGGTCGAGGCGCGTTCGTTCCTGCCTGCGATGCAGTCGGCCGATTTCATAACCGCGTATTCCGTATGCGGCGGTTACCCCCTGCACCTGGATCAGTGGGAGGCGTCTGCGCCCGTCGAGGACAACCTCCGCCGCCTCGCGTACGAGCCCGCCGGCCTCCTCGTGCGTGACGCGACGGGCATCCTCGGCGAGGACCTGGACTGGCGGGGAGGTTATGAACGGGTCCTCGCAGCGATCGGCTTTGGGGCCCGCCGGCGATCGCGCATCGCGGGCCGTGCCCAGCAGCGCATTGACTACACATTGGAGCGGTTGCGCAGAGCCGGCTACGTGCGGCGGGTCGTTCCCATCGGCCACGTCTCGGCCGACCCGCTCTACGAGATTGCCGACACCTACCTGGCCTTCTGGTTCGGCGTCCTCCGCGACGACGTTGACCTGATCGAGGGCGGGCAAGGCGACGCCGTGCGGCACCGATCCGAGCAGCGCTTGCAGCAGCACATAGGACGGGTCTTTGAGGGCGCCTGCCGGGACCACGCCACGCGGCTGGTCCGCGAGCGGCTCCTCCCTCGGGACATGGTCATCGGCCGGTGGTGGCGGGATGAGACCGCCGAAGTCGACGTCCTGGGCCTGATTGGCGACAAGACCGCGCTCTTGGGCGAATGCCGATGGCAGACAACTCCGCTGGCTGGCCGCGACCTGAGCGAGCTGCAGCGGAAGATCGCATACGTCCCAGATCTCGGCGACGACCTGACCCTGATGTTCTGGACCCGCAGCGGCGCAGTCGAGCCGGGATTCCCCGCCAAAGTCTTCTCGGCCGACGACGTAATCAGGTAACCGCGACCTCAGCCGTCGGCGGCGGAGGGATCGGGGGCGGCGCTGAGCTTGAGCTCGGAGCTGTGGTAGGCAGCCGCGCCGGCCAGGTCGGGGCTGTACCTGGTGATGATCTGGCGGACCCGCCGGGCGGCCAGCGGGCCGAGCAGGTCGTAGCAGCCGATGAACAGCTCGCGGGCGGCCGACCGCGGCCAGGCGGCGGGGAGCAGCTCGGTGGGCAGGTCAGGGTCGAGCCCGGGGAAGGCGCGCCACTCGTCCATGACCCGGGTCCTGGCGATCAGCGCGTCCGTCGGCGGCACGCCCCCCGCCGCCGTGGTGTCCCGCAGCCGGCCGGCGAACGCGATGAAGTGCTCGTAGCGTGCCCGCAGCCCGCCCAGGTCCCAGGCGTTCGCCGGGATATCGCACTCGGTGGGCACCGAGGTGGCGCGGAACGCCGTGGCGGTGGTGATCCCGAGGTCCTTCAGGTACCCGATCACCTCGGCGGCGTGGTCGCGCGGGGAGACCCACAGGCCGTCGTAAAGCGGCGCGAACCCCAGCCAGCGGAGCTGCTTGCGCAGCGCGTCCCGCGCCGCCCGGTTGTCCTCGGGAATGGAGAACGCGACCAGCGACCACATCCCGTCCCACGGCTGGTTGGCCGCGCCGAAGGAGAAGATCCGCCGGGCGCCGTCGTCGAGGATCGCCGCCGCGCGCGGGCTCAGCCGGGAGAACGTGCGCCGCCCGGCCTTGGAGGTGACCAGCAGCCCGTTACGGGTCAGCCGGCTCAGCGCGGCGCGCGCCGCCGAGTCGCTGACCCCGAACTCCCCGAGCAGCGCCACGATCGCCGCCGAGGGCAGCGGTTCGGTCCGCTGCCACCAGTAGTCGCCGAGCAGGGTGAGCAGCAGCCGCGGCGGCCGCTCCGCGGCGGCGCCGGGCGAAGTCCACGGTCCGGCCTGGTCAGGGTCCAGGTCGGCAACGGTCCTCACGGAATGAGAATAACTTCGCCGGGTCGATGCCGAGGAAGCGGAAGCAGTTGTGCCACGTGATGTCGTCGAGCTCGGCGGCGGGCAGGTCCATCGACCGCAGCGTCCGGCCGGCCGGCTCCTCCCTCGGCATCGCCGGGAAGTCGGACCCCACCAGGAGCCGGTCCGCGCCGAGCATGTCGATGAGGTACCTGATGGCCCGCCGGTCGAACACCAGGCTGTCGTAGTAGAACCGCCGCGCCAGCTCGGCCGGCCCGGTGGCGGCGGCCCAGGGCGCGGCCTCCGGCCCGCGCTCACCGGGCGGTTCCTCGTTCCAGGTCCGCCCCCAGAACCACTGGGCCCTGGTCAGCATCAGCGGGAACCCGCCCGCGCCGTGGCTGAACGCCAGCCGGAGCGCCGGGTACTTATCCGCGACCCCGCCCGTGATGATGGCCGCGGCGGCCAGGCTGCCGTCCACCCCGACGCCGAACGTCGCGGTCGCCGGGCCAGGCAGCCGGTCGGACGCGACGGGCATCGCATGCACGAAGACAGGCACCGACAGCCGTTCGGCCTCGGCGAAAAACCCCAGGAACCGGTCGTCCGCCAGCGACGTACCGCCCACGTTGCTGGCGATTTCCACCCCGGCCAGACCGGCCTGCGCGATCAAAGCGAGCTCACCCGCGGCCAGGTCGGGATCCTGCAACGGCACCGTGCCGAGCCCGTAGATCCGCCCAGGCGCCGCCGCGGCCAGGCCTGCGATGTACTCGTTGACCCAGCGCGCCAGGTCCCGCCCCGGAGCAGGCGCCAGCCGGTAGTTCAGCAGCGGCGGGAACGGCGAGACGACCTCCGCGTCCACCCCGCTGGCCGCGCTCGCCGCCAGGCGGCGCTCCGCGTCGAACCAGACGTCCCGCGCGGTGAACCGTAGCGCGCCCGAGGTCAGCAGCCGCGTGCCGGCCTCGTCCCCCGCCGACATCCGCGGCCAGTCAGCCGGGTCGCAGCCCGGCGGCGCCGCCTCGGGAAACGAGCCGGGGATCACGTGGGCGTGCGCGTCAGCCAGCACGTCAGGTGCTGCTTCCCGCGTCGCCTTCGGGGCGCCTCAAGGCGCTCCCTTCCTTCGTCGCTCCTACGTCGCTCCTCAGTCCAGGCAGCGCCGCGCCCCTCGGCTCGCTCGCTCCTGGCACGATCGCGACGTGCACCGCGTCCTGCCCCGGGACCTCGCCGGCCAGCGTCTCGATGGCCAGGCCGATATCGTCCAGGCCGAACGTGTGCGTGTGCATCCGGGCCAGCGGGAACCGGCCGGTCTCGATCAGCCTGATCGCCTCGGCGTAGGCGCGGGAGTCCACGCTGAACGCGCCCTGCACCGTCAGGGATTTGTTGATGATCAAGTCGGTGGACAGCTCCACCGCACGGCCGCCCTTGAGCCCGGCCAGCACCACCCGGCCTCCCCACCGGACCGCGTTCAGCGCGTCGCGGATGGGCTGGTCGGCCATCGGCGTCAGCTCGAGGACCACGTCGGCTAGCTCGCCCCCGGTGATCTCCGTCACCCGCGCGACGGTGTCCTCGGCCTCGACGTCGATCGTGTAGTCGGCGCCGAACTCGCGGGCCAGCGCCAGCTTGGAGGCGTCGCGGGTCAGCCCGGTCACGATGATCGTCCCCGCGCCGGCCGCCCGGGCGGCCAGCACCGCCGCGAGGCCGCGCTGCCCCGTGCCGAGGATCAGCACCGTATCGCCCAGCCCGACCCCGCCCAGGTGAGCGGCCCAGCGCACCCCGGCGCCCAGCGGGTTGAACATGACCGCGACCTCAGCCGGGAGGTCAGCCCGGACCTTGTGCAGGATCGCGTTCGGGTGCAGGTGGATGTACTGCGAGAAGCCGCCCCACAGGCCGAGGCCGCGCTCGGGCGGGTTGGAACCGCCGTGGCTGCCGATCCGGTTCCGGCACGACATGTACCGCCCGGCCAGGCAGCGGTCGCAGGACCGGCACGGGATCAGGATTTCCACCGCCACCCGGTCGCCGGGCTGCACGCCCCACCGGGCCGCCGCCGAGTCGCTGACCTCCTCGATGATCCCGAGCGGCTCGTGCCCGGGCACCATCGGCAGCCACTGCTGGCTCAGGTGGCCCTTGTACTGCTCCACGTCGCTGCCGCAGATCCCGCACGCCTCGACCCGCAGCAGCCCGCCGTCGTCCGGCCCGATGACCGGGCGGGGGAACTCCCTGATCTCGATCTCCCGCGGCCCGGTCTGCACCGCCGCCCGCACAAAATCAGCCATAGTCCAGCTCCGGCCCATCGAACTCGGTGATGTCCAGCGGGATCAGCGGCGCCGGCCCCGCGTTGTCGGCGGGCGGCGTGTACGCCCAGTACTTGGCCCGGGCGCCGCCGTCGATGACGAAATCGCAGCCGGTGATCAGCCGCGCGTAGTCCGAGCACATCCAGGCCACGCAGTGGCCGATGTCGGTGGGGGTGGCCGCCTCACCCATCGGGATATTCCCCCGAACGTCGTACGTCCCGGGCCCCCGCCACCAGGAGGGCCGTTCACCTGAGGCCCGCACGGGCCGCGGTGGCGACGTGCGCCCCTCGGCCCGCCAGGCGGCCAGCAATTCGGGGTTGTCCGGACGCGGCGCGGTGGGGGAGAAGCTGTTCACCCGGATCCCGTACGGCGCGAGGTCCATCGCGGCGGCCCGGACGAAGTTGGCCAGCCCGCCCTTGTGGAAGGCGTAGGCGATGAACCCGGCCGCCCCCTGCCAGGCGTTCGACGACAGGATCGAGACGATCGACCCCCTGATCCCGCGCTCGATCATCGCGATCGCGGCGTGCTTGGTGAACAGGAAGTTCCCGGCCGCGGCCACGGTCACCGCGCGGTTGAACGAGGCGAGGTCCTCCTCCAGGATGCCGCGCGCGTGCAGGTCGGCCGCGTTGTTGATGACGATGTCGATCCGGCCCCACGCGTCGAGCACCGCGCCGATGTTCGCGAGCACGTCGTCCTCGGAGCTGACGTCGCCGGACAGCGAGAGCCCGGTCCCGCCGTTGCGCTCGACCCTTCGTACGGCCGCCTTGGCCGCGTCGAGGTTCAGGTCGTTGCAGGCCACGCGCGCGCCGTACCGCGCAAGCGCCAGCGCGATCCCGCTCCCGATGTTCGGCCCGGCCCCGGTGACCAGCGCCACCTTGCCGTCTAGCGATACGTCCACGGCGAAGTCCTCAACCCTTGGGGCTGGCCACAGCGCCACATGCGCCCGATGCGGTGGCGGCCATAAGCGTTCCTGGTTGGTCAGGGCACACGATATATGACACTTTTGACGACGAGAAGCGCGTGATATGAAAACTGTTAGCTAGCCAAACCCAAGCCCGACCACAAGTGAGAGGGAACGGGACCCATGATGAAGACCCGGGCGGCGGTGCTCCGCAAGGGCGGCGAGCCATGGGAGATCACCGAGCTGGACCTGGACGAGCCGAAGGCCGGCGAGGTCGTCGTCCGGTTCGAGGCGGCGGGCCTGTGCCATTCCGACGAGCACATCCGGGCCACCGGGACGGCGCGCCTCCCGCTCGTCGGCGGGCACGAGGGCGCCGGCGTGATCATCAAGACCGGCCCCGCCGTCACGCGCGTCAGGGAAGGCGACCGGGTGGCGTCCTCGTACATCCCCGTCTGCGGCACCTGCCGGTACTGCTCCACCGGCCGCCAGAACCTGTGCGACGCGGGCAAGAACGCGGCCATCGGCTGCCTGGTCGACGGGACCTTCCGCTTCCACGACGGGGACCAGGACCTGGGCGGCATGTGCGTGCTCGGCACGTTCTCCCAGTACGCCGTGCTGTCCGAGTGGTCGTGCGTGAAGATCGAGGACGACATCCCGTTCGAGCTGGCCGCCCTGGTCAGCTGCGGGGTGACCACGGGCTTCTGCTCCTCGATCTACGCCGCCGACGTGCGCCCGGGCGAGACCGTGGTGGTCTTCGGCACCGGCGGGGTGGGCATCAACGCCGTCCAGGGCGCCCGGTACGCCGGGGCCAAGAACGTCATCGCCGTCGACCCGGTCGAGTTCAAGCGCGAGCAGGCCATGGAACTCGGCGCCACGCACGCCTTCGGCGACCCCGAGCAGGCGCACGCGCGCGTCGTCGACCTGACCCGCGGCCAGCTCGCGGACAAGGTGATCTGCACCGTCGGCGAGATGAACAACGACGTCGTCAAGGCCGCCGTCAACATGACAGGGAAGGCCGGGACGATCGTCATCACCGGCGTCGGCTACTACGACATGGTCCTGCCCGGCGGCATCCTGATCGGCTACCACCGGCGGATGCAGGGCGCCCTGTTCGGCGGGGCCAACCCGCTGTACGACATCCCGATGATCCTGGGCCTGTGGCAGGCCGGCGACATCAAGCTGGCCGAGCTGGTCACCAAGCGCTACACCCTGGACCAGGTCAACGAGGGCTACCAGGACATGATGGATGGCAAGAACATCCGTGGCGTCATCATCCACGAGCACTAGAAGGACCGCACGACCATGCCGTACCCGATCCTCGACCCCACCGGAACCACCCAGGCCGCCCACAGCAGCGCCGCCCACAGCAGGCCGGCCCCGCCCCGGGCCGCCCGCCGCGCCGACCTGCGCGGCGCCACCGTGGGCCTGCTGGTCAACACCAAGCAGAACGCCGCCCCGTTCCTCGACGAGGTAGGCAGGCTCCTCCAGGAGCGTTACGGCGCCACCGGGGTCCTGGCCCGCACCAAGGTCAACTTCGCCGCCCCGGCCCCGGAGGACCTGGTCAAGGAGATGACCGCCGAGTGCGACGTCATCGTCACCGGCATCGGCGACTGCGAGTCTTGCAGCGCCTCGGCCGTCGCCGACGGCATCGCGTTCGAGTCCGCCGGGCTGCCCGCCGCCGCGATCTGCAGCGACGCGTTCCGCGTCACCGCCGACGCGATGGCCGAACTCCGCGGCGCCCCCGGTTACCGGTACGCGACCACCCCGCACCCCGTCGCGGTCCTCACCCCGGACCAGGTCCGCGAGCGCGCCGCCCGGGTGCTCGACGACGTGGTCGCACTGCTGACCGCATGACCACATGACCGAGGCCCCGGACCCCGAGGCCGCCCAGGCCGCCATCGAGTACTGCTACGCCCAGGGCTGGTCCGACGGCCTGCCGCTGGTGCCCGCCTCCCAGCCGCTGGTCGAGGCCTTCCTGGCCACCACCACCCGCGCCCCGGACGAGGTCATCGGCGAGCTCGAGCAGGTGGGCCGCAACTGCACGGTATACCTGGCCGCGGTCAACGCGGCGATGGCCGGCTGCCTGCCCGAGTACTTCCCCGTGGTGCTGGCCGCGTTCGACGCCCTGATGCGCGAGCGCGCCGCGCGCGGCGGCGGCTGGCAGTCCACCAGCGGGCCGGCCCCGATGATCGTGGTCAACGGCCCGGTCCGGCACGAGCTCGGCTTCAATACCGTGGGCGGGGCGTTCGGCCCCGGCTTCCGCCCGAACGCCACGGTGGCCCGCGCCATCGGCCTGATCGTGCGGAACGCGTTCGGCATCCGCCCCCACGTGCTCGAGCAGGCCACCCAGGGCCTGCCCGGCCGGTGGTCGATCTGCCTCGCGGAGAACGAGGAGGAGTCCCCGTGGCCGCCGTTCGCCGCCGACGGCGGGCAGCCCGACGGCGTCAGCGCGGTCTCCGCCACGCTGCTGCGCACCTGCGAATTCGTGGACAACCGGCATACGCAGGACCCGGAGCAGGTCCTGTGGGACGTCGCCGACACGATCTCCCGCACCGGCTCGCTGATCTTCCGCGACACCTCGGCCGGCGTGGTGTTCTGCCCCGAGCACGCGCAGATGCTGGCGGCCGCAGGCTACGCCAAGCCGGACGTCCAGGCCTGGCTCATGGAGCACTGCGGCCGCACCGGCGCCGACCTGCGCCGCGCCGGGAAGAACGGCCTGCGCGGCCCGGCCCGCTTCGCCGACCCTGACGAGAGTGCCGACCGCACCTTCACCCGCATCCTGCCTTCCCCCACGCACGTCCCCCTGGTCGTCGCGGGCGCGCGCAACGCCGCGATCTCCATGGTGGTCCGGATCTTCGGCGAATGGTCAGGCACGGCGACCCCGGTCGGTGTTACCCCATGATCGATGCCGAACGAGCGGTGGTACTTCGCTCGACGCTGGCCGCTGACGGCTACGAAATGGACGTGGCCGAGGAAGGAGACCGCGTCCGGGTCACGATCATCGCCACCGATCAGGCGTGTGCCGACTGCCTGGTCCCCAAGGACCTGATGCGCTCCATCCTGGCCCAGACGCTGAGCGTTCCCGCCGACGCGATCGACCTGGCCTACCCCAGGGACCTATAACCTGCCACTGTCACCCCCCCAGAAAGTGAGGCACGCATGTCCGGCCGCACCAGCCCCCCGTTCCGCGCCGACCACGTCGGCAGCCTGCTGCGCCCGCCACGGCTGCTTGAGGCCCGCGAGAACTTCACCGCTGGCCTGATCACCGCCGCCGAACTGCGCGCCGTCGAGGACGAGGAGATCCCGGGCGTGATCCGGATGCAGGAAGAGGTGGGTCTCCAGTCGGCCACCGACGGCGAGTTCCGCCGCGCCTCCTGGCACATGGACTTCATCTACGCCCTCGGCGGCGTCTCCAAGGCCCCCGGCCACCTGGCCGTGAAGTTCCATAACGCGGCGGGCGACATCGAGTTCACCCCCGCCTCGATCGTGGTCGACAGCAAGCTGCGGATCGACGACACGATCTTCGGCGACGCCTTCACGTTCGTTCGGGACCACGTCACCACGGCCGTGCCGAAGCTCACCATCCCCTCGCCGAACATGGTCCACTACCGCGGCGGCCCGGCCATGCTGGACCCGGCCGTCTACCCGGACATCGAGGAGTTCTGGGCCGACCTGGCCGCCGCCTACGCCGATGAGGTCGCCCGGCTCGGCGCGCTCGGCTGCACTTACCTGCAGTTCGACGACACCAGCCTGGCCTACCTCAACGACCCCGCCCAGCGCGCCGAGATCACCGGCCGCGGCGAAGACGCCGAGCACCTGCACCACCGCTACATCAGCCAGATCAACGCCGCCA
>JBOHCK010000114.1:0-17563 GCA_050698755.1 Streptosporangiaceae bacterium
CCCCTGAGCCCCAGCGAATTTTCCCGCCTGAGCCTCCGACGGCGGCAGGACGGCGTCGACGAATGGGTCGGAGACGGCGGCCGCCAGCCGCTGCGGGTCCTGCTCGGTGAGGCGCTCGGCCAGGCGTCCGCTGATCCACAGGGCGGACAGGCCGTGCACCATCGACCAGGCGCTGACCGCTACGACCTCGGGGGAACGGCCGTGCAGGCGCCCGGCGACGCGGCGGCGTTCGACCGTCTCGATCAGCAGCCCGTAGGCCCCACTGCGAGACGTGCCGCTGGACGAGAAGGTCAAGCTGACCGTGAGCGAGCGCACCGTCGCCGCGCTGGCCCCGGCCCTGGAGACCTGGCTGGCCGGCCGGGGCGAGGCGGCCGGGCGGCGGCCGGCCGTGACCGGGGTCCGGCTGCCCGACACCGGCGGGATGTCCAGCACGTCGGTGCTGTTCAAGGCCGCTCGGACGTGGAGCGGTGCTATCAGGAACTGAGCGGCCACCCGCTGCGGGACATGGACTTCTACCTCACCTACATCCGGCCATCCGGTGACCTGCCGAACATCCCGCCCGGCAGGCGAACTGCGCGCTGATCCGCCACCCGGAGGGCACGCCCCGCGATGCCATCGACGTACAGCGGATCATGCTGCTCGACATGGACCCGCCCGAGCACACCAAGCTGCGCGGCCTCGTCTCCCGCGGCTTCACCCCCCGGACCATCGGCAGCCTGCGCCAGGCCCTGGCCGAACGTGCGCAGCGCATCGTAGCCGCGGCGCTCGAATCCGGCACCGGCGACTTCGTGGCCGACATCGCGTCCGAGCTGCCGCTGCAGGCGATCAGCGAGCTGCTCGGCGCGCCGCAAGAGGACCGGGACAAGATCTTCTCCTGGTCGAACCGGATGATGGGCTTCGACGAGGCCGGCCCGGACGACGTCGACGACCAGATGGTCGCGGCGACCGAGATGCTCGGCTACAGCCTGGCCATGGCCCAGGAGCGGCGGGCCTGCCCCAGGCACGACATCGTCACCAAGCTGATCAGCGCCGAGGTCGACGGGAGCCAGCTGTCCGACGACGAGTTCGGCTTCTTCGTGCTGATGCTGGCCGTGGCGGGCAACGAGACCACCCGCAACGCCATCGCGCACGGGATGCTCGCCTTCCTCGATCACCCGGACCAGTGGGAGCTGTTCAAGGCGGCGCGTCCGGACACCGCCGCCGACGAGATCGTCCGGTGGGCCACCCCGGTCATGGCGTTCCAGCGCACCGCGACCCAGGATACCGTTCTGGGCGGGCAGCACGTCGGGGCGGGCCAGCGGGTGGGGCTGTTCTACCGGTCGGCCAACTTCGACGAGGAGGTCTTCGACCACCCCGAGCGGTTCGACATCCGGCGCAGCCCCAATCCCCATCTCGGCTACGGGGGCTACGGCACGCACTACTGCCTGGGCGCCAACCTGGCCAAGCTCGAGATCGAGCTGATCTTCAACGCGATCGCCGACGCCATGCCCGACATCGTCAAGGCCGGCGATCCGGTCCGGCTGCGCTCCGGCTGGATCAACGGCATCAAGCACCTGCCGGTCAGCTACCGCGGCTGAACTCAGCCGTGGGGGTGGCGCACCCCGGGCGCTGCGGGAGTGATACCACCGGCCGTTCGGCAAAAAAAGATTTTTAATGAGACCGAACGGGCGGTGGCGAGAGGCCTGCATGTGGCAGGCCAGCGTGGCCCGCTGGGCCAGGATGGTGCGCGTGCGCCCCCGCTTGCGCCAGGCCGGTTTCCTCTGCGCCGTGGCTGCGTTGACGGTGCTGGCTCCTGCCGCCAGCCGGGTCCAGGCCGTGGCCCAGGGGACCGTCGTTCCCGGCGCTCCGGACTGCCCGATGTTCCCGGCCGACAACATCTGGAACACCGACATCTCCAAGCTCCCCGTAGACCGGCACAGCGCGGCCTGGTTGCGCAGCATGGACGCCTCGACGACGTTCCTGCACCCGGACTTCGGCCCGGACCCGGGCGGTTACCCGTACGGCATGCCCTACGCGATCGTCACCAGCGCGAGCAAGACCGTGAAGGTCACGTTCATGTACGCCGGCCAGAGCAACCAGGTGCCGTATCCGCTCGGCCCCGGCACCCCGGTCGAGGGCGGCCAGAACGCGCCGAACGATACCGACCGGCACGCGCTGATGGTCAACCAGACCACCTGCACGCTCTACGAGCTGTGGCAGGCGCGGTACTCGGCCGGCGGCTCTACGGCAGGCTCCGGCGCGGTGTGGAACCTTCGCTCCAACGCGCTGCGCCCGGCCGGCTGGACCTCGGCTGACGCGGCGGGCCTGCCGATCCTGCCCGGGCTGCTGAACTTCGCGCAGATCCAGCAGGCGGTGCGCACCGGCCAGCCGATCACCCACGCGATCAGGTTCACCGCCCAGGTCACCGCGGACGCCTACCTCTGGCCGGCCCGGCACGAAGCGGGCTCAGGCAGCAGCGCGACCGTGCCGCCGATGGGCGCTCGCTTCCGGCTCAGCGCGAGCTTCGACGTCGCGGGCTTCTGCGGCAACTCGCAACCGTACTGCGCGGACGCCAAGGCGGTCCTGGTCGAAATGCAGCACTACGGCCTCATCCTCGCCGACAACGGCAGCAACTGGTACTTCGGGGGCAGCGCCTTCCCGCAGTGGCCCGATGCCCTGGTGTCCCTGCTCAAGCAGATCCCGGCCAGGGACTTCGCGGCGGTCAACGAGTCCTGCCTCATGGTCGGCCCCAATTCGGGCCAGGCCCGGGCCCGGCCGGGCTGCCCGATCGGCTGACCCCTGCTGCTACCTAGCTGCCTGAGAGCCGGTGCCAGCGGCCCAGGCGGCGAGGCCCAGGTAGGCGAGTCCTTCCAGGCGGGGCTGGGCGGCGTGGATGCGGGGCCGGCGCCGCAGCCAGTTGCCGATCATCCCGGACGCGCTGGCGAAAGCCAGGTCCCAGATCGCCCCGATGACCCAGAACACCGCGCCGAGGATGAGCATCTGGACGGCCTGCGGGCCCTGGGCGGGGTGGATGAACTGGGGGAAGAACGCGATATAGAAGATCACCATCTTCGGGTTGCCCAGGCCGACGATCAGGCCCTGGCAAGCCGAACGGGCCAGCGGAACGGGCGACCCAGGGACGCCGGGCGATGCTTCGGGCCGCGCGGCCCTGAAGGCCCGGAGGCCGAGGTAGGCCAGGTAGGCGACCCCCGCCCAGCGGATCAGGTTGAACGCCGCCGCCGAGGACGCCAGCACCGCGGACAGCCCGGCCGCGGACAGCAGGACACGGATCGCCGACGCGGTCTCGATCCCGGTCACCGCGGCCAGGGCGGACCGGCGGCCGTGCCCGATGCCGTGCGCGAGCAGGAAGAAGTTCGAAGGCCCGGGGATGAGGATGATGCCCGCCGAAACCAGCGCGAACGCGAGCAGTGTCTGCTGAGTGGGCATGGCCCTTGAACTCCTTCCTCGTGATCTTGCGCCGTGACCTGCGGCCTTCATCATCTTGCCGTCGCTGACACTGAAGGACAAGCGATGATTATCGCATCACAATTAAGCAGCACTGTAGAGTTGATTCGTGCTGGAGATGCGGCGTCTGCAGGCGCTTCACGCCGTGGTGTCCACCGGGTCGGTCAAGGACGCGGCCGCCCGGCTCGGCTACACGCCCTCGACGATCAGCCAGCACATCGCCGCGCTGGAACGCGAAACCGGGACCGCGCTCATGGAACCGGCCGGACGAGGGGTCCGGCCCACCGCGGCCGGGCGGCTGCTCGCCGGCCACGCCGGCGGCCTCCTGGAGCGTCTGGCTGAGGCCGAAGCGGAGCTCGCCGCGCTGAACGCCGGCGAGATCGGCGTCCTGCGACTGGCCTCGTTCGCTTCCGCCGGGGCCGAACTCATACCCCCGGCCCTGGCCCGGGTTCGGGCCGCGCTCCCTGACCTGGAGATCACTCTGCGCGTGGCCGAGCGCGACGAAGCGCTCGGCATGCTGCGCGCCGGCATGCTCGACGTGGCCGTGATCGAAACCCACGGCATTCCCGCCGCCTCCGACGGAGGCCTGACCCTCGTGCCGCTGGTCAGTGACCCGTTCCGGATCGTCATGCCTCGCGGCCACCGGCTGGCCGCCAAGCGAGTCGTCGCGCTCAGCGACGCCGCCGCCGAGCCGTGGATCAATATCCGGTGCGAGATCGGCTGCTGCCGGGATGTGACCAGCGCCGCTTTCCAAGACGCCGGATTCGCTCCCCGCCGGGTGGTCGAAGCCGACGAGTACTGGGCCGCCCAGGGGTTCGTCGCGGCCAGGCTCGGCCTCGCCCTCATCCCCGCCCTCGCCCTCGGCGTCCTGCACGAGGGTGTCGCCGTACGGCGCCTCCACCGCGCCAACCAGCCCGAACGTCACGTTCTGGCCGCCACACGCTCTGCGGTCAGCAGAACTGTGCCCGTACAGGCCATGATCGCCGCGCTTCAAACCGAGGCCGGGCGAGGTTCGGGTGCCCCATAGCCGAGGTTCGGGTGCCCATAGCCGAGGTTCGGGCGCCTCCCAGCATCGTCTGTTGCTGGGGAGGAGCTCGCGGATGAGCTCGCGGATGCCCGAGTACCCCGTCCCCGCCCGCGCCGCTCGTTCTGGCACCCGCCACAGCCACACGCCGCACCTGAGCCCCGCCCAACCCGCCAGTATCGCGCCTCCGGCCACTCGTAACCCATGGTTGTGGCACCGTAACGACTCTTCTCGTTAGGGTGTCACAACCATTGAGTAGATTTCGATTCTCAAACGAAAATTAAAGTTAATTCCGTGCCTGACGGGGCAGAGGGGCTTCCAGGTACCTGATGACGGCGGCCGGGTCGACCTGATGACGGCGGCCGGGTCGACCTGATGACGGCGGCCGGGTCGACCTGATGACGGCGGCCGGGTCGACCTGATGCAGGTCCAATAATCTGGTGGCCTGGGCCGCACACACCTGGCGCTGCTCCAGGCCGCCGGGACCGGGGCTGGCCGACGCGACCCGCTACTCGCCAGCCGCTCTCGCCGACTACGACCGTCCGGTCACAGCACGACCTCGACGACGGTCGGTCCCGTCTTGGCGTACGCAGCGGCCAGCGCGGCGCGGAGTTCCTCGACCGTCTCGGCCCGGCAGGCCTCCACGCCCAGGCTGGTGGCTAGCTGCACCCAGTCGACTACCGGGTTGGTGAGGTCAAGCAGGGACGATGCCTTCGGGCCTGCCCCGCTCGCGCCAACGCTCGCCATCTCGTTTCGCAGGATCTGGTACCTGTTGTTGGCAAACACCAGGACGACCACATTGAGGTTCTCGCGCGCGATCGTCCACAACGACTGCGGCGAATACAAACCGCTTCCGTCGCTCTCGAGCACGACGACCTGGCGGTCCGGGCACGCGATCGCCGCACCGATGGCGTTCGGCAGCGCGTAGCCGATCGAGCCTCCGGTCGCCAGGATCCAGTCGTGCGGCGCCGAGGCGCGGGTGTCGCCGAGGAATGTCCGGCCCGTGGTGATCGACTCGTCGATGACGATGGCCTGCTCCGGTAGCGTGTCGCCCAGCACGGCGCCGATGCTGGCGGGGGTCAGAGGACCGCTCGCCGGGCCGCAGGGCGGGCCGGCAGGCGCGACGGGCGGCTGCACCGCGGCGGCACCGAGCGCCTCGGTCAACGCCCCGAGTGCATAGACGATGTCCTGATCGGCCCGCGCGAGCTCATGGATCCTGGTGCCGGGCTGATACAGGAGGCTCGGCTGGCCTGGGTAGGCGAAGAACGCCGTCGGCGGCTTGGCGCCGACGAGAATGACGTTGCTGAATTCCCTGAGCGTGCTGATCGCCTGATCGATGGGGTACGGGATCCGCCTGACCTCCACCCGTCCGGCGCCGCGGCTGATCCGGGGCGTATGTGTCTGCGCGAAGAGCCGAGCGCCGGACACGGCGACGATTTGGCCCGCGAGCCGGAGCGGGATTTCCCTGGTCGCACGGCCGGCGAGGATGATGGCCGTCGGCTCGCCTGAAGCCAGGATCCGGCGGGCCGCCTCGACGGCCTCCTCGGCAGGCCGAGACGGGAGAGATGGCACCGCCGGTGTAAGGCCTTCCACGGTCTCGGCGGGGACGGTGCTCCACGCGGCGTCGGCGGGAAGGATGAGCGACGCGATGCGTCCTGGAGCCGACAATGCCGCGGCAACGGCGGCGGCGCCATCAACGGCCAGGCTCCGTGCATTGGGTGAAGTTCTTACCCAGTGACTGAAGGGCCGTGCGGTGCCTTCAATGTCCGAGGTAAGGGGAGCGTCGTAATGCCGGTGATACGTCGCGTGGTCACCGATGATGTTCACGACGGGCGACTGGGCGCGCATCGCGTTGTGCAGATTCGACAGCCCGTTGGCCAGACCAGGGCCCAGGTGCAGCAGCGTGCATGCCGGGCGGTCGAGCATCCGGGCATACCCATCGGCGGCCCCGGTCACAGTTCCCTCGAAGAGCCCGAGGACGCAACGCAAGCCGTCGACACGGTCAAGCGCGTCGACGAAGTGCATCTCGGAAGTCCCCGGGTTGGCGAAACACACGTCAACGCCGCTGGCCACAAGCGTCCTGAGCAAGCTCTCGGCGCCCGTCAGCACACGATTCTCGGCAGCTACGCCGACTTCGACAACGCCGTCATGCAACGACAAGTGGACTCCTTCTAGCTAGTCATACCATTCGCCCGAAGATGCCGGCTCGCACCGACTGGTCGCGCCCTCCCTCGGCCTGGACGAGGAGTATCGCGGCCGACAACCGGCTCATCGACACCTCTCCCATACGACGATGCCGCCTTCGCCGCCGTCTACTCGTTCTGACACCCCGCAGCAGCCACACGCGGCACCTGAGCCCCGCCCAACCCGCCAGTATCGCGACTGCAGCCAATCGTAACCATGGTTGTGGCACCCTAACGGCTCTTCTCGTTAGGGTGTCACAACCATTGAGTAGATTCCGATTCACGAACGAAAGTTAGAGTGAATTCCGTGTCTGACGGGGACAGCGGGGGCCCTGATCAAGTGGGGCCTGAGCGACTGTTTCGGGATGGCGCGCGCAACTACTACGTTTACTGATATATTGGTGGACGTAGCAAGGAGGGCGGATGACCGTGAGAGGACGGGACGGCAGGGCCGGGCAGGACGTGCTGCGCCGGGTCGGCGAGGCGTCGGTTCTGATCCTGATCAGCCTGGCCGACGGACCCAAACATGGTTACGCGCTGATCCAGGACATCAAGGAGCTCGCCGAGGTCGAGCTCGGGCCCGGCACGCTCTACGGCGCGCTGGATCGGCTGGAGCGGCTCGGCTTGATCGAGCCGCTTCCGGCCGACGACCGGCGCCATCCCTACCGCATTACCGCGCCGGGGGCGGCGGCGCTTCGCGTGCACCTCGAGTCGCTGGAGCGAGTCAGCGCGGCCGGGCGGCTGCGGCTGCAACTGGGCGGCATCTGATGGACGAGCCCCGGGCGACCCGGCTGGTCGGGACCGTGCTGCGGTGCTACCCGGCCCGCTGGCGGCGGCGGCACGGGGAGGAGGCCGCCGAGTTGGCGGCGCTGCTCATCAGGGACGGAACCCCGGCGGGCTCGATCGCCTGGAGTTATGTGGCCGGCGCGGCACGCGAGTGGCTCACCCCGCGCCCCGGCCGGCGCCTGAGCCTGGCGGTCGGCGCGCTGCTGGTCGCGGCCGGTTCGCTCGGCGTATCGGCGGGGCTGCTGCCCTCGACGGTGCCAGCCAGGGCGGCCGTCACCAGCGAGCCGCACGGGGCCGCGCATTGCCGGCCCGGCCCGACCGAGGCGGTGCCGAATGTGATCTCGGGTCCGGGCCGCCCGCGCGTAATCGGCTGGGAAACCGGGCATGGCCGGGCCTGCTGACGCCGTCCCGGCCGGGACGGAGCCTGCCGGGACGGAGCCTGCCGGGACGGAGCCTGCCAGGACGGAGCCTGCGGGGGCGGAGCCGACGAAGGCGGAGCCTGCCGGGACGGAGCCGTCCGGAAGGGGGCCGACCGGGGCGGGGGGGCGGCGGGGAAAGTGGAGGAGGGCGCTGGCGGAGGTGGGCGTCATCGTCGTGGCGACGGTGCTGCTGACCGGCCTGATACGGACGTTCGCGTTCGAGCCCTTCTGGATCCCTAGCGCGTCCATGGTGCCGACGCTCGGGGTGTACGACCGGATCCTGGTGCAGAAGGCGTTCTTCAGCTGGCGTGACGTACGCGAGGGCGACATCGTGGTGTTCAGCCAGCCGCCGTTCGACGACTGCCCCGGGCCGCGCGGCGACCTGGTCAAGCGGGTCATCGCGCTGCCGGGGCAGACGATCTACTCCTCGGGCAACAGCATCTACATCGACGGGCGGCGGCTGGCCGAGCCCTACCTGCCGGCCTATGACCCGCTCGGGCCGCCGATCCCGGACGCGAGCCGCCACCGCCCCTTCCGGGTGCCGCCCGGCGAGTTCTACGTGATGGGCGACAACCGGGCGGATTCGTGCGACAGCCGGTTCTGGGGGCCGATCAAGGGCTCGAGCATCATCGGCAAAGTGGTGCTGACGTTCTGGCACGACAGCCACCCCACCCTCCACTGGTTCTGATCCCGACCGCACCCGCCGCTACGCTGCGACATGTGGGGATCATGGTGGAAACTTGCCGCTGACTCGGTCGCTGCGGGCGCTGTTGTGGTTCGTGTGCGTGCTGGTGCTGGTCGACACGATGTTCTTCACGGCGCTGACACCGCTGCTGCCCCACTACGTGCACGCGGCTCACCTGTCCAAGGCCGGGGCGGGGCTCCTGGTCGCGAGCTACCCGCTGGGCACCCTGGCCGGGGCGCTGCCGGGCGGGCTGCTCACCGGGCGCCTAGGCTACCGGTGGACGGTCGTGCTCGGGCTGGCGCTCATGATGGTCTCGACGCTGGTCTTCGGGTGGGCGTCGGCGGCGACCGTCCTCGACTCGGCCCGGATCGTCCAGGGCCTGGGCGGGGCGTGCACCTGGGCTGGGGGCATGGCCTGGCTGGCGACCGAGGCGCCGCCGGAGCGGCGTGGCGAGATGATCGGCACGGCCATGGGAGCGGCCGTGGGCGGGGCGCTGTTCGGGCCGGTGGTGGGCGCGATCGCCGACGAGATCGGCACGGGGCCCGCGTTCGCCAGCGCCGCGGTGGCCGGCGGCGTGCTGATGGCGGTGGCGTTCGGCGTGCCGGCGCCGCGTGCAGCCGTCCCGCAGGGGCTGCGGGAGGCGTTCCGCGCGGCGGGTGACCGCCGGCTGGGCTTCGGCCTGTGGCTGACGATGCTGGCGGGCGTGGCGTTCGGGGTCCTCGATGTGCTCGCGCCGCTGCGGATGTCCCGGCTCGGGGTCACGGCCCTGGTGATTGCGGGGACGTTCCTGGTTGCGGCCGGGCTGGAGGCGGTCCTGTCACCCGTCGCGGGGCGGGTCGCCGACCGGCGGGGGGCCATCGTGCCGATCGGCTGCTCGCTGGCCGGAGCGGTGGCGATCAGCCTGCTGGCGCCTACGCTGACGTCGGCTCGAGTGCTCATCCCGGTGCTGATGGTGGGCATGCCCTCCTTCGGCACGTTGTTCACCCCGGCCATGGCGCTAGTGAGCGAGGGCGCGCAGCGACAGCGGCTCGACCAGGGGCTGGCGTTCGGCCTGGCCAACCTCGCCTGGGCGACGGGCCAGGCCCTGGCCGCTGGGGGCAGCGGAGCCCTGGCCCAGGCCACCTCGGATCTGGTCCCTTACTCACTCCTCGCGGCCGCGTGTCTGGCAACTCTCGGCTTCACCCTGATCAGAACCGTCAAGGGTTACCGTTCTCAGGCTAGACGCGATAATGGGTAGCGAAGTAACTTGACTTTCTCGGGTAACTCAGGGAGGACCGGGTGGATCAAGAAGCGAGATCGAACGGCTCAAGACGGACTTCTGACGCGGCCGACTAGCCCGCGACCGGCCGGGCGTGGGTGGTTGATCTAACCGAGCCGGCTAGCACGCGAGCCAGGTCGGGCACGTGTGGTCCAGTGCCGCGGCCGGCTAGCCCAGCGAGCCGGGCTGGGCACGTGTGGTCAAGTCCCGCGGTCGGCTAGCCCAGCGAGCCGGGCCGGGTGGTCCGGCCTAGGCCGGCGTCCCTGGCCAGGATGATGGCCTGGTTCCGGTCGGCTACCTGCAGCTTGTTGAAGATCGCGGCGACCGACGGCACCGAGGCCAGCAGCGCCGACAGGCCGTCGCGGACCACCGGATGGTCGTCGGCGATCACGACCCGGATGGTGGTCTGCGTCATGAGACGGCCAACTCGGCCGTGTTCTCACCCAGCGGCAGAGACGCGGTGACCCGCCCGGCGCCATCCGGGCCTCGGTGGCCAGCAGGACGAGCCCGGTGTAGACGCCGACCAGCAGGCCGGTCACGATCGCGTACGACAGGGTGCGCGAGAACACCAGCCGGATGTCCAGGAGCTGGTACCGCAGGATCGCGATCGTGATCGCGGCCGGGATCAGCGGGATCACCAGCAACCCCAGGATCGGCCCGGTGCGGGGACCCCCCACCACAGGCCCGCGCACCCGAACACGGCCAGGCAGGCCAGGAGGAGCCACAGCAACTGCCGGCGGATCGCGTCGTCGGCGCGGGCGGGGTTGATCTGCCAGGCCAGCACGATGGCCCGGGCCAGTTCCCGGTGTCGTGGGTGCGCTCACCCAGGCGGGCAGGAGATTTCCCGTCGAGTTCACCTGCGTACCGGGAGGTGAAACAACGCTCGTTCGTCACTTCCTGCCCGAAGAGGCACCGGACCTGGTCGGCGACGAGCTGCGGGGGTTCCTCCGCTAAGGCACGAGGCAGCTGGGCTGGGAGTTGAACGCGGTGCCGGTCACCACGGGAGACAGCATCCGCGTCATCGCCGCGCCTGCGGGCTGGGCCTCGGGAAACGCGTGGGCTAGGGCGTTCGCGATCAGGCGGGATCGCTCGGCGTACCCCTGCGGGTTGTAGTGGATGCCGTCGGGGATGAACCAGCCTGGCTTGGCCACGGCGGCCCAGTCGTAGACCCGCATGTTCGGGTAGCTCGGGCAGGCCTGCAATAGGGCCTGGTCCCACTGCCGCATGTTCCGGTCCGCGTACGGGCCGGACGCGAGCAGCGACGTGACGTTGACCCACATCACCGGCTGGTCGCCGATCAGCGACATCATCCGCTGGATCCGGGCGGGCAGGCCCACGTTGGAGCCCACCGCCACATCCGCGGCGTCGTTGGTGCCCAGCGCGATGACCCAGCAGCCGTGGTAGCCGTGGGCGAGCAACTGCTGGGCGACGGTGTAGCCGTTGGGGAAGCCGTGCCAGGTCTCCACGATCGACCGGGCCCCTGATACCTCGGGGATGAACCTGGTGACGCCCACCCGCCGGTACTGCGCGGCGATCCGCAGGGCGGGATCGGGCTGGTAGGCGGGCAGGACCAGGCCGTCGGAGGTCGAGTCTCCGATGTGCACGACCGAGCGGCACGACGTCAGCAGCTGGGCCGCAGCCCCCGTCGCCGCCGGCGGAGCGGGCGGGCCGAAGCTGCTCAGGCCGGACGGGGGCGTATCGACGGTCTGGTCGGCCGACGCGCCGAGCAGCGAACTGGCGCTGGAGGCCGGCACGACCGGGGTCCCCGGTGATATGGCAGGTACCACGCCGACCAGCCCGCAGGCGGCGACCGCCGCGGCGGCCGAGGTCACGCCCAGCGCGGCCCAGCCCTGGCCCTGGACGGCCCGCCAGCCGCCGCTTCGCAGCCGCGCCCAGAGTCTTCCGATGGCCCCGTGCCGGATCGGCTCCTCGATGAAGCGCCAGGACAGCGCCGCCGCGGTGACGCTCGCGGCTAGCTGCGCCGCGCCGCGGGCCACGCTCTCGCCGCCGTTGGCCGGGGTGGTCAGCACGATGATCGGGTAGTGCCACAGGTAGATGCCGTAGGACCGGACCCCGAGCCAGCGCAGCGGCCCCCAGCCGAGCGCCCGGCCGATCCGGCTCGCGGGCGAGGCGGACGCGGCGACGACGGCCGCCGTGCCGACCGACAGCAGCACCATCCCGCCGCGGTACAGGAACGGGGAGTACTGCCCGGTCCGCCAGACCAGCACCAGGATTCCGATCAGCCCCGCGGCCCCGGCGCCGTCCAGCAGCCAGCGGCCACGGGATCCGAGATCCGCACGCAGCAGGCGGCTCGGCCACACGAACGCCAGCGCCGCGCCGATCATCAACGCGAACGCGCGAGTGTCGGTGCCGTCGTAGACGCGGGTCGGGTCGTACCCAGGGTGGTAGAGGAGGACCATCTCGACGGCCGAGGCGGCCGCGAGCGCCAGGGCCGCGGCGGTGAGCCAGTACCGGCCCCGCCGGCCGGGCGCCGCGCGCAGGCCGACCAGCAGCAGCCACGGCCAGATCAGGTAGAACTGCTCCTCCACCGCCAGCGACCACAGGTGGCCCAGGGCCGACGGCGGGCCGAAGCGGGCGAAGTACGAGCTGTGCTGGGCGATCAGCCACCAGTTGCTCACGTACCCGGCCGCGGCGGCCGCGGCGGGCCGCAACCCCGGCAGCTGCGCCCGGTCCAGCAACGCGACCCAGACCGCCACCACGGCCAGCATCACGAACAGCGCAGGCAGCAGCCGCCGGGCGCGGCGGAGCCAGAACTCGGCCAGCCTGAGCTGACCCGACGTCGCGTGCTGGCCGAGCAGCAGGTCAGTGATGAGGTAGCCGCTGAGCGTGAAGAACACCCCCACGCCCAGCAGCCCGCCCGGCGCGAAGGGCAGCTGCAGGTGGTAGGCGATGACCGCGAGCACGGCCACGGCGCGGAGCCCGTCGAGCCCGGGCATGTACCGCTGACCGCCGCGGACCGGCTCGGGCATGAGAAACCCCCGTTCCCCCTGCGGCTCGCTTCGCGGGCCGAGCTACCGATTATGACCACCGCTGGTTCGGAATAGAAGACTCATCTGCCGAACGAACGGTTGTGCCTCGGCCTGGAGTTCGTCCGGGTCCAGGCGGCCTGACGTAACCTGATCGCGGGGGCCGTACCGTGGGCTCGTGAGCGGGTCTGTCTGGCGGGTGCCCGGCATGGGTTGGCTGCTGGGCTCCGTGACGCTGGCCCTCGGATTCGCGGGGCTGCTCGCGTTCACCGGGGCGGCCGCGGCCAGCAGGTGGGGGGCGGGCGGCATCGCCGACCGGTTCGGCCCCACTCCTGCGATAGCACCGCTGCTGTTCGCCGGGGCGCTGGGGCTGGCCGCGATCGCGCTCGGCGCGGTGGGAGGCGTTCATGACGCCCCGGGCCGCGCCCTGGTCATGTCCGGCCTGCTGCTCGCGGGAGTCGCCTACGGCGGCCTGCAGAACCTCACGCTGACGCAGGCGTTCACCGCGGCGGGCGAAGCGGCGCGATCTTCGGTCAGCATCGTGTGGAACCTGAGCTTCGACGCCGGCACCGGGATCGGCGCATTCGCCACGGGCGCCGTCGCGACCACGACCTCCTACTCGGCCGCGTTCTGCGGGCTGGCTCTGGCCGCCGGAATCGTCGGCGGCTACTGGGCGCTGCCGATCACGGCGAGGCTGCGGGACAACCCACCGATCCCGCACTCACGTCCGCGATCTTCGCGGCCGACGGGTTCGGGCCGCCAGGAACGGCGGTGAGGTAGCCGTCGAGCACCCCGGTCGACGTGGTGACGCGCCAGCTCCCGCCCTGCGCGAACAGCACGACGAAGGCACGGCCGTAGATGCGCCGGGCCTGCGCGATGTCGTCGCCGATCCGCAGGCCCGCGGCCGTCGACGCGCTCGGGATCACGTCGGGCGCACCGGAACCCCGGGACGCGAGCAGGTTGGCCGAGTCGTAACCGACGAAGCGGCCACGGAAGAAGTACGCGGTCAGCGTCTTCCAGGTCAGGTAGGCGTCGATGGTGCAGTTCCCGGCGGCGCCGGCGGGCCGCGGCCTCGTCGGGGAGCCGAGGACCCGGTCCAGTTCGGCGATCGCGAGGGCCTCCGGCTGGCCGAAGCTGGCGCCGCCGATGCCGTTACCCCGGAACGTGAAGTGGCCCGCGGCGGCTCCGGGAGGGCCGGGCGTGTTCCCTGAGCTGGTTTTGGTACCGGATCGCGGAGGGGACGACCCTCCGGCCGCGAAGATGAGTCCGGACACCAGGCCAGCGAGGGCGAGAAGCATGCCGAGCACGGCGGCACGGCGGCGTCGTTCGCGGCGTTTGGCTTCCCGGAACAGCACCTGCTCTCCGGAGCCCGGCGGCTCGGCCACGGGCCCGTCCGCGGGGCTCGTCCCGTCGCGGGATCCCCGGAGGTGGATGATCGACATTGACGCTACTATCCTTGGCGTTATGAGCGCTGTCAAGCCGCCCGAGTACGACGACACGAACCTGGCCCTCGGGGCGGTGGACCGGGCCGACCCGACCTACCTGCACGAGCAGGTCGCCGCCGAGATCCGGCGCGCGATCGCCGACGGCGAGGCCGGACCTGGCGAGCGGATTCCCCAGGCCAAGGACCTGGCCGCGGTGCTAGGGGTGAATACCAACACCGTGCTGCGGGCGCTGCGGATGCTCCGCGACGAGGGCCTGCTCGAGATGGGCCGCGGCCGGGCCATCGTCGTCGCGGGGACGCCTGAGCGCAGCGCCGTCGTGACGAAGATGAAAGAACTGCTCGAACTCGGCCGCCGCAGCGGCTACCGGCGCGAGGACCTCCTCGAGATCATGCAGACGCTGCCGGGTTAACCTCGGCACCGCCAGGTCAGGCGAGCAATGCGGCGCGGAACAGATCCTGGAACTCGGCGTCCTCGATGGCCGCGGCGTCGGCCGGCCTGAGCTTGATGGTGCTCTTCCCCGCGGCCAGCGCGGGATGACGCGCCGAGAAGCCTCCGTCGCGATTTGGCGATACGTACAGCGACAGCCCGTGCTGCCAGACACCGACGTTGAGACGACGGCGACCGATCCGAAACGTCGGCATCCCGTAGGACACCACCAGTTCGGCGTCGGGACACGCCTGGATCATCAGCCGGTGCAGGCGATCGAACACCAGCCGGAACTCGCTGCCCATCTCGTCGAGGTAGCGACGCACCGCCTCGCCATTCTCGGGGGTCCGCGCCTGCTCGCTCATGGTCCTCCTCGGGCGGTGGCACTAACTCTAAAACCCTTTGCCGGGCTTCGCCGCGCGACCGGAGACTGAGGACATGCTTGGGTTCGTCAGGACCGACCACGAGTCCCTCGTCTCGTGCCTGGGCGACGCGCCGCGTGCCGTCGCGGCCTATCACGAACTGCTGCGGCGCGGGCCCGGGCGTGGGAACGGCCGACTAACGGTATGTGAGTTCGTCGGCTGCTCTTGAGTGCCGGTCCCCGTCGGCTTGGCCGACCGATTGTGACCGGGGCGCTCGCTCCTCTTGGTCCGGGGCCTGCCTGGCGCCGGTCCGCTCCGCGCCGAGGCCGGCGGCAACCACGAACGCGATCCCCGCCAGCGCCCACGGCCTGGGTACCTGGCCGAGCAGCGCGAACCCGGCGAGCAGGGCGAAGGCGGGCTCCAGGCACATCAGGGTGCCGAACGCCGCGGTGGTCAGCCGCCGCAGCGCGTACATCTCCAGGCTGAACGGCACCACCGGCACCAGCAGGGCCAGGCCGATGCCGACCAGCAGAAGGTGCGGCGTCAGCGTCGGGGCGATGGCCGGTCCCGCGACGGCAGTGGCCATCAGGGCGGCCACCGTGATGGACACGGCCAGCCCTTGCAGACCCGCCACCTCGTCCCCGACCACCTGGGTGAGCAGGATGTAGCAGGCCCAGCACGCCGCCGCGGCGAGCGCGAAGGCGATGCCGGGCAGGCTGACGCCGCCCTGCCACGGGTGGGTCAGCAGCAGCACGCCCGCCGCGGCCAGGCCGGGCCACAGCAGCCGCTGGCCGCCCCGGCCGCGGGCCACGGCCACGCCGAGCGGGCCCAGGAACTCCAGGGCGCTGGCCGTGCCGAGCGGCAGCCGGGCCACGGCCTCCATGAACAGGATGGTCACCCCGCCGGTCACCACGCCGAGGACAACCGTCGCGAGCAGCATCGGGCGGCCGAACCGCCACGGCCGGGGCCGGATCGCGACCAGCATGATCACCGCGGCCCACGCCAGCCGCAGCCAGACCGCACCCAGCGGGCCGATCTGGCCGAACAGCGGCACGGTCAGCGCCAGGCCGACCTGCACGCAGGTCATCGAGCCCACCGCCATCGCGGTGCCGACCCGGGTCGCAGACGCCCTCGCTCGGAGCTTCATCGTGCCAGTAGACACGAGCCAGTTCGTCCGTGTCCACGCGATGTTAATGGACATATCGTTCACGAATAATGAATGATGTGCTCGTGGATCCGCGCCGCCTCGAGCTGCTGCTCGAGCTGTCCCGTCTCGGCTCGATGAGAGAGGTCGGCGAGGCGATGCACGTCACCACGTCCACCGTCTCGCAGCAGATCGCAACCCTGGCCCGGGAGGCGGGCACCCCGCTGATCGAGCCGGACGGGCGCCGGGTACGGCTCACCCCGGCCGGACGGCGGCTGGCGGGCCACGCGGTCACCATCCTGGCCGCGATCGAGGCCGCCCGCCGCGACCTGGACCCGGCCGCAGCGCCGGCCGGCACGGTGCGGGTGGCCGCGTTCGCCTCCGCGGTCCGCCAGACCCTGCTCCCGGTGGCCCGGATCCTGGCCGACGGACAGCCGGAGGTCCGGTTGCGCATTCTCGAGCACGAGCCTTCCGAAGCGCTGCAGCTGCTCGCCGCGGACGAGGTCGACCTGGCGCTGACCTACGACTACAACCTGGCGCCGGTGAGGTTCGACCGCGGCCTGCACAGCCAGCCGCTGGGCAGCACCTCGTGGGGGCTGGGCACGCCATCCGCCCCCGGACGCCTGGGCGGCACCGCGCTGGAGGTGTTCGGCCGGTACCGGGAGGAGGACTGGATCGTGAACTCGCGGAACACCGCCGACGAGGAGGTGATCCGCGTCGTGGCCTCGCTAGCCGGCTTCGAGCCGCGCATCACCCACCGCGCGGACAGCCTCGACCTGGTGCAAGACATGATCGTGGCCGGCCTCGGGGTCGGGCTGCTCCCGGCCGCGTGGCCGGCCGCCCGCGGCGTCACGCTGCGGCGGCTGCGCCAGCCCGAGGTGATCCTGCGCTCCTTCGCCGTGACCCGGCGCGGCCACGCCGGCTGGCCCCCGCTCGCGCTGCTGCTGCGGCTCGTCCAGGAGGTTGCGAAGCCCTAAGCTGACCGGCGGCGGGCTGATCAGCTGACCGGCGGGGCGGCCTGGCCGTTCGCGCCGTTGTGGCTGAGCAGGTCGCCGGGCTGGCAGTCGAGCGCCTGGCAGATCCGGGTCAGGGTGCTGAACCGGATCGCGCGGGCGTGGCCGTTCTTCAGGATCGACAGGTTGACCACGCTGACGCCGACCCGGTCGGATAGCTCGGTCAGGGTCATGCCCCGGTCGGCGAGGAGCTTGTCGAGGTGGATGGCGATGGCGTGGTCATCCGGGACCTCGGGCGGCACTACACCGTCCCCTCGAGGTCGGCGCGCATGCCGGCGCTGACCCGCATGATGCGGGCGAAGATGATCAGGCCCAGGCCGAACCATTCGACCGGCCACGACGGCCCCCAGGACGCGGGCAAGTGGACCCAGTCCGGGTGCCAGGTGA
>JBOHCK010000115.1:0-17508 GCA_050698755.1 Streptosporangiaceae bacterium
GGTCCAGCCGGTCGGCTTCCTCGCCCCGCTCGTAATGCTCCCGTAGCTCGGCCTCGTGCCCGTCTTCCATGACGTGCACGGTGGCACGTCAAGCGCGCAGCCGTCGACTCAATTCCGGCCCGACGCCCAGGGTCAGCGCACGCCTCGGGGACGGAACTGCACGCTGATCCGCGGCCCGACGGCCTGGGTGGTCTTCGGCACCGAGTGCTCCCAGGTGCGCTGGCAGCTGCCGCCCATGACCAGCAGGTCACCGTGCCCGATCTCGTACCGGACCGAGGTGCCGCCGCCGCGCGGCCGCAGCAGGAACGCCCGCGGCGTGCCGAGCGACAGGATCGCCACCATGGTGTCCTCGCGGCTGCCCCGGCCGGTCGTATCCCCGTGCCACGCGACGCTGTCCTGCCCGTCCCGGTACAGGCAGAGCCCCGCCGTGCGGAACAACTCGCCCAGCTCCGCTCCGTAGTGCGCATTCAGCGCGCGCAGCGCGGCGGTCAGCACCGGGTCGGGCAGTTCGGCGCCGCCGGCGTAGAAGCACAGCAGCCGGGGGACGTCCACCACCTTGTCGTACATCTGCCGCTTCTCCGCCTTCCACGGCACCTCCTCGGCCAGCCGGGAGAACACCGCGCCAGAGCCAGTCAGCCACCCGACCCGGTGGTCCACCCAGGCGCCCCGGGCCAGCAGCGTCCGCCGCACCTCGCCCTCGAGCGGTCCGAGCACGGGCTCGCCGCCCGCGTCCAGCAGAGATTCCTGCATTGAAACACTCATGCGAACAGGCTACCACATATCCAAACTCATGTTCGAGCGAGCAGCCGCCGCGCCGTGAGCAGGTCAGGCGGAAGCGCCACCCGCTGCGCCGAGCGGGCCAGCAGCGGCAGGTAACGCTCTCGCGGCAGCAGTCCGGCGCCGAGCGACCGGAGGAAGGGGTTGTCCATTTGCGCGTCTATAAGCGTGCCGCCGGCCAGAGCCAACCGGGCGGCCATGTCCGCCACCGCCACCCTGCCCGCGCCGGGGTGTCGGCTGAACAGGGAGTCTCCGCTGATGATCTGGCCGATGCCGATTCCGATCGCGCCGCCGATCAGGTCGCCGTCCAGCCACACCTCGGTGCTGTGCGCCCAGCCCGCCAGGTGCAGTTCGATCAAGGTTCGCAGCAGCGTGTCGGTCAGCCAGCGCGGCTCGCGGTCCGCGCGGCATTCCTCGGCGACCCGGCCGAAGCTGGCGTTGGCGGTTGTCCGCATGTCGCTTCGGCGTAGCTGCTTCCTGAGGTTGCGTCCGAGATGGGCCTGGCCGACGCAGATCACTGGCCTCGGGTCGGGCGAGTACCACGCCACCCAGTAGGGATCGTCGCGCCCGCGGCCAACCAGGCCGATCGTCCCGTTCGTCACCTGGTCCTCGTACCCGACCTCGTTGAGCGTGCGGAAATACTCATCGGGCGCCGGAACCGGGATGATCCCTCGCCGGTATGCGCTTAGCACGCTCGCCGGGCTCAGGTCCGCGCAGAACGCGACCGGGGTGTCACCGGACGAGCGGAACTCGAGCGACTCCCAGTCCGGATAGCGGCTAGCGGGCATGTGCGGACCGGTCCGGTGCATCGCTCGCCGCGCGTGGAGCGGGCCGCCGGACGTCCGGCGGGGCGCTTAGGTATCCCTGTGCGATCAGGCGCCCGATGTTGCTGTCGATGAGCCGGCTGTCGACCGGGGGGAAGGCGATGCCGCTGCCCTCGAGGGCACGCGCGGTATTCGACCGGGTGTAGCGCGGGAAGGTGTGCTCGAAGTACATCTCCGCGGGCGTGAACCCAGATCCGGGGTCGCGGTCGATGAACAGCGGCAGGAACGGCGTCATCGGGTGGGACGGGTTCTGGGCGGCATGTCGCAGCAGCTCGCTCACCCAGGCGTCGTACGGTATCTCGCTGACGCCGAACCCGTACGCGCGCAGCCGGTCGACGAGGAACCCGAGCCGGGCGTGTTCCGGACTGGCCAGGTGATAGGTCCGCCCGGCCGCCTCCTCCGCCGAGGAGATGTGCCGGACGGCCGCCGCGCAGATGTCGGCGGGTACGAAGTCGAGCGGCAGGTCGATGTCGGGCGCCAGGCCGGTGTCGGTGACGAACCTGATCAGCGCGCACATCTCGGCTGCAGTATTCCAAACGCCGGTGCGAAGGCTCCCCACGATGTCCAGCGGGCGGTAGATGGCGACGGGCAGGCCCGCCCGCGAGGCGTTCCTGAGCAATTCCTCCGCGACGAACTTGGTCTCCACGTAGCCGACGCCGAGGCGGTCAGCGTGGGCCAGCGGCGTTTCCTCGGTTACCTCCCGCACGCCCATGACGCCCAGGCCTGCGAGCACCGCGGTCGTGGAGACGTAGTGGACCGGAATGCCCCGCGCCTCGGCGGCCAGCCGGATCACCTCACGGGTCCCCGTCACGTTGGCGGCTCGCAGCTCCTCGTACGGGTAGATGAAGTTCACGGCCGCGCCCGCGTGATAGATGACGTCGACGCTCCGGGCGAGCTCGCAGAATTGGCCAGGGGAAAGGCCGAGTCGCGGCGAGGTCAGGTCGCCGGGCAGCGGCACCACGCGACCGGCGGGCAGGGCGGCGAGCTCGTAGCGTGCGGCGGCTTGAGTGATGCGCGCCATCGCCTGCGCAGCGTCTGGCCCCCGGACCAGGCACCAGACCCGCGCGGTGGTGGCGGCCAGCAGTTCGCTCAGCAGGTGCGCCCCGAAGAAGCCGGTCGATCCGGTGAGGAGTATCTCCTGGGGCCTCTTCCCGTCCGGCCGACCGTACTGCTGGCCTGCCGGCAGGCGTCCCGCCGCGCTGAGCTCGGCCTCGCGGGCGAAGTCAATCCGGATCCGGTCGCCGTCCACGGCGAGCCGGCCCGTCCGGGCGTCGTGCGTCGCCCGGGCGAACTCCCGCAGCGTCGGGTCGCGCAGCAGGCTGCGGGTGAGCGGGCGCACGTAGTGCGGGCTGATCCCGAACATGACGCGCGCGTGCGCCAGCATCTCCGCGGCCAGCAGCGAGTTTCCGCCGAGGGCGAAGAAATCGTCGTCGAGGCCGACGTGATCTATCCGCAGCAGCTCGGACCACAGGTAGCTCAGCCCGGCTTGCACCGGCGTGAGTGCCTCAGCCCGGTCAGGCCGGGCCCGGGGGATCCGCGGCTGATCGAGGGCACCCTGGCCTGGGGAGCCCTCGGGCGTCAGCGGCATCTGATCAAGCGCGACGAACGCCACCGGGATCATGTAACCGGGCAGGCGCTCGCGCAGGAAGCGCCGCAGGCTCGCAGCGGTCGGCCCGCGAGGTATGGGCGGCCGGGGAGCCTGCCCAGAAGCGGAGGGATCGCGGGGGGTCGCCCTCCCGGGACTACGCAGTGTGTAGTAGGCCGTCACGCGGGTGTCCCCGGGGCCCGGCCCGGTGGCCACGACCGTGACCTGGCCGATGTCCGGGTGCCCGGCCAGCGCGCTCTCGATCTCGGCCGGGTCGACGCGGAAGCCGCGCACCTTGAGCTGGCGGTCGGCGCGCCCGGTGACCTCCAGGGTGCCGTCCTGGCGGTAACGTCCGAGGTCTCCGGTGCGGTACATCCTGCTCCCTGGGGCGCCGCCGCCGTCCGGCAGGAAGCGTTCGGCCGTGAGCGCCGGGCGGCCGACGTAACCCCGGGCGACTCCGCAGCCTCCGATGTAGATCTCGCCCGCCGCTCCGGCCGGCAGCGGTCGCAGCGCCTCGTCGAGAACCATGATCCGCGCGCGCCCAGCTGGAGCGCCCACCGGCACCGGACCCGCCACCGGCACCGGGCTCGCCGCCGGCACTGTCCGCGGTGAAGCGCTCACGTCGAACAGGGCCGAGGTAATGGTGGTCTCGGTCAGCCCGTAGGCGTTCAGCAGCCTCGCCCGGGGCGCCGCCCGCATGAGCGCGCGGCAGTCCGCGGGATCCGCCGCCTCACCGCCGGTGATCATCAGCCGGACGCTCCGCAGCCGGCCGTCATCCGGCTCGGTTACCGCGGCCAACCGGTGCCAGTATGCGGGGGTCAGGTCGATCACGGTGACCTGCTGGTGCTCCAGGTAGCGGAGCAGATCGGCGGGAGCGAGGGTGCCCGCCGGCGGCAGCAGCAGGGTCGCCCCGCTCGCCAGCGTGACCAGGATCTGCTCGATCGACGTGTCGAAGGCCAGGGCGGCCAGCTGCACCACCCGGTCCCGGGGGGTGATCCGGTAGGAACGCCTCAGTGCGGTGATGACGCAGGCCAGGCTGCCGTGGCTGACCGCGACCGCCTTGGGTTCGCCGGTTGATCCTGAGGTGTGAATGGCGTAGCACAGGTGGTCCGGGTGCAGTCTGACCTCGGGGACCGTAAAAGGCTGGCGCTCGAGACCGGCCGCAAGCTCGCCCAGCGCGAGCACTGCAGTCCCTTCCGGGACGAACCTTCCTACCGGAAGGGAGGTCAGGATCGCGACGGGGCTGGCTTCTGCGCATATCCGGGCCAGGCGGGCCGGCGGAAGCGACGGGTCGAGCGGCAGGTACCCGCTGCCCGCCTTCATGATCGCGAGCAGGCCGCGGATCGTGTCGGCCCCGCGTTCGGCGTGGACGCCGATCAGGGTCTCCGGGCCGGCGCCCAGGTCCACCAGGCAGCGGGCCAGCCGGCTGGCCGACGAGTCAAGCTCGCCGTAGGTCAGCTCCGTGCCCGCGGCGATGACCGCGGTCGCGCCGGGCCGGCGGGACGCCTGCTCGGCGAACCGCTCATGGACGAACCGGACCCGGTGCCCGGCCGTAGCCCGGTCCGTCGCCCCGACCCCAGCCGAACCGGATGGAGACCCTGGAACGCGGACGCGGGCCGGAGCGATGTCCGGCCAGGCGCCCGCGATGGCGTCCAAACAGGCGCTCCGGGTCATAACGGCCGAACGCCGTCGCCATCCGGCCGGCGGTTCAGCGGAGGCCCGCCACAGCGAATGCTGTCCCGCGCCGTTGACGACGACGGTAAAGGCGTCCTGCGTGGTATTCCCCGGATCGTTCACATGGCTCATTGGCTGCGAGTCCCCATTTGTCCGGCATCGTCCGGGGCGAGAAGTTGACTTGTCGCATTAATTCATGCCCACGGCCAGCCCCGCCGATACGCGTCCGTCATGACGGAGTCGCCCTTCGTCACCGGGGGACAAATCACCGGAATCTTCACGCTGAAACCCTTACGGTTAGCTCGCCCGAACCCGCTCGCACGCGCCGCAGATGGTGACCGCGCATACAGCGATGCGCATATGGGAACAACCACAGTGCATTTCTGGGGCTAATGGTCAGAGATGATATAGATGGGCATTGGGGGATTACAGTGCAATCGCGGCGCTATGTGCTCGGCGGCTACACCATCTGGATCGGCCTGCTCACCGGGGCGTACTACTGGCTGCCCGGCCTCCGCGTGGAGGCGTGGGGTTTGATCGGCCTGAGCGGAGTCGGCGCGATCGTGGCGGGAGTGGTCATCAACCGCCCCGCCCGTAAGCTGCCCTGGCTGCTGCTCGCCGCCGCGCTGGCGAGCTTCACCGCGGGTCAGATGAGCTTCCTGGTGGCGCAGCTCGTCGGGACCCCCCTCCCGTTCCCCTCGTTCGCGGATGTGCTGTACCTGCTGACCTATCCGCTGTACGCGGCCGGGCTGGCGATCTTCATCTGGTGGCGGACGCCCGGCGGCGACCGGCGCAGCGTGATCGACGCGCTGACCCTGACCGTGGGGCTGGCTCTGTTGTCGTGGATCTACCTGGTCTCGCCGTACGTGCACAACCCGGAGCTGTCCTGGCTGCAGAAGAGCGTCGCGATCGCCTACCCGCTCGGGGACGTGCTCCTCCTGGCCATGCTGGCCAGGCTGCTCGCGCCGGGGACCGGGCGGGCCAGGTGCGTCCAGCTCCTGGCCTTGGGCGCCATCGGGACACTTGTCGCGGATACGGCGTACGGCCTGATCGAGCTGCACGGGGAGTTTCATAACGGCACCGTCGTCGACCTCGGCTGGGCGGTCTTCTACAGCGCGTGCGGCGCCGCCGCGCTGCATCCGTCGATGACCAGGCTCGCCCAGCCCGTCACCCGGCTGCGCGCGGAGGTCTCGCCGGTCCGGCTGATCGTGCTCATGCTCGCCTCGCTGATCGCCCCGGCCGTGCTGTTCGCCGAGTCGTTCCGGTTCCGGGGGAGCGACCTGAGCGTGATCGCGGTGTTCTCCGCGGCCCTCTACCTGCTGGTGCTCTGGCGGTTGTCGGACGTGGCCGCCTCGCACCGCCGCGCGCTCGGCCGGGAGCGAGTGGTGCGCCAGGCCGGGGTGTCCCTGGCCGCGGCGACCAGCGCGGACGAGGTCGCGGCCGCGGTCAGGTCCGCGACCGACACCCTGCTCGGCCCGGCCACTGCGAGCGGCGACGTGCTGCTCGCGGTACGGACCGACGGCATGTTCCGGGCGCTCACGCAGGTTTCGGCAGACCCGGTGCTGATGAGCAGGCTCGCGGAGCTGACCGAGACCTGGCTGCCCCTCGTGACCGACTCCGGGCCGCGCCTCACGCCGGTGACGAGCCTGCCCGCGCAGGCCCGGGCCCTCGTCCCCGGCAGTGGCTGGATGCTGCTCTGCCCGCTCACGGTGAAGGACCGGCCGTCGGGAGATCCGCTCGTCGGGGTGCTCGCGGTGTTCGATGGGCAGCGCGTGCTCGCGGACCTGTTCGCGACGCTGGAGATCCTCGCGTACCAGGTGGCCCTCGTGGTGGAGCGAATCTCGCTTCGCGACGAGGTGATCCGCCGGGAAAACGAGGCGTACTTCCGGACCCTGGTCCACGACACCTCGGACGTCATCTTGATGGTCGGCGACGACGGAAGGGTCAGCTACGCGACGCCCTCGGCCGCGAGCATCTTCGGTGACATCACCATGGAGGGCGCCTACCTCTGGGACCTCGTCGCGGACGGGGAGCATGACGACCTGGTCCGCACGCTGCTGAACCTGCGCGCCGGCGCGGGCCTCGGCTCCCGCTACGTGGATCGCCAGATCACCCGCCGCGACGGCGTGACCGTCCAGGTCCAGCTGAGGTGCAGCGATCTGCGTAACGACCCGACCGTCGCCGGCCTGGTCCTCACCCTGCGGGACGTGACGGAGCAGCGCAAGCTCGAATCTGAACTCAAGTACCAGGCCTTCCACGACGCGCTGACCGGCCTGCCTAACCGGCTGCTGTTCCAGGACCGCATCTCCCAGCAGGTCGCCGCGGCCAGGCGGGACGGCATGACCGCAGGCGTCCTGTTCGTCGACGTCGACGACTTCAAGGTCGTGAACGACACGATGGGCCACAGCGTCGGCGATGAGCTGCTGGTGGCCACCGCGGAGCGGCTTTCCGGCCTGATCCGCGAGGCCGACACGGCGGCGCGGCTGGGCGGCGACGAATTCGCCCTGCTCATCGGCAACGTCGGGGACCCCAGCGCGGTCGAGGCGGCGGCCGACCGCCTGGTCCGGGTGTTCAGCGAGCCGTTCGCGCTGGCCTCGGGCGCCGTGCTCGCCACGGTCACCGTCGGGGTGGCCACGACCCAGGACAGCGCCGACACCGATGAGCTGCTGCGGCACGCCGACCTGGCCCTGTACGCCGCGAAGGCCGCGGGCAAGCGGCAGTGGCGCCGCTACCAGCCCGTGCTGAGCGCCGGGCTGATCAAGCGGCGCGAACTGCAGGCGGCGCTGGAGGAGGCCGTGGCCACCTCCGCGTTTACGCTGGCCTACCAGCCGATCGTCGCGCTCACCACCGGTGAGCTCGCCGGGTTCGAGGCCCTGATCCGGTGGCCGCACCCGCAGTGGGGCATGATGCAGCCCGACCAGTTCATCTCCCTGGCGGAAGAGACCGGCCAGATCGTGCCCCTCGGCTCCTGGGTACTGGCCCGGGCGGCGGCCGACATCGCGCGCTGGCGCCGCGATCCGCGCCGCGAGCAGCGCGCCCGCCACGACGTGCCCAACGGCCACGGCCGGACCCCCGCAGCCGCCCGCCGGCCGTACGTCAGCGTGAACGTGTCGGCCCGGCAGTTCAGCGCGCCAGGCTTCGTCGACGGCGTGCGCCGGATCCTCGATGCGTCGGGTCTCGAACCGGGTGCGCTCATGCTCGAGCTGACCGAGAGCGTCCTGCTGCGCCGGGACGAGCGGGTGCAGTCCGACCTGGCGCAGCTCAAGGCCATCGGCGTGCGGCTGGCGATCGACGACTTCGGCACCGGCTACTCCTCCCTCAGCTACCTGCGAGAACTGCCGATCGACGTGCTGAAGATGGACAAGTCCTTCGTGGACGGGATCGCCATCTCCACGCAGCGCCTGGCGCTCGCCGAGGGCATCGTCCAGATCGCGCGGACGCTCCAGCTCGAGGTCATCGCCGAGGGCATCGAAAGCGAGCTCCAGCGCGACCTGCTGATCTCGATGGGCTGCCACTTCGGCCAGGGCTACCTGCTGGCGATGCCGATGGAGGCGCACCGGGCGGAGGCGCTCGCCCGGATCGGGTCGCACACGTTCCCGAGCCTGCCGCGCCAGGCCACCGAGCCCGAGACGGCCAGGTCGGCTATGCCGACTCCGGGGTAACCTGGCCGGAAGCGTCAGCCGCCGGATCAAGGTGAGGTACCGATGCCTGACCGGGAGATCGTCACCACGTCCGACCGGCCTGACCTCGAGGAGCAGTCCAAGGCGGCCGTGCTGCCCGGCTGGCCGGAGTTCATCTTCCACGACTCGATCAGCTCCGAGCTCATCCCGCGGGCGGCGGAGTGCTTTCCGCAGTTCGACCTGCGGATCCTGGACGACGGCGAGGTCGTCGCCGGCGGCTGGGGCGTGCTGCTGGCGTGGAACGCGACAACCGAGGACCTGCCCGCCGGGTATGACGACGCGCTGACCATGGCCATCACCGGGCACGAGCGGGGTGTCCCGCCGGACACGCTGTGCGTCATGGCCGCCGCCGTCAGGCCGGACCGGCAGGGCGCGGGGCTGGGCGGGTACGTCCTGACCGCGCTGCGTGACCGGGCCACCGCGGCGGGGCTGCACCGGATGATCGCCCCGGTGCGGCCGGTGCTCAAGAGCAGGTACCCGCTGACCCCGATGGCGAACTACGCCCGGTGGACGCGCGCCGACGGTGCCCACGTCGACCCGTGGATCCGCACCCACCTGCGCCTCGGCGGCGTGATCCTCGGGCCGGCCCCGAGGTCGATGGTCGTCACCGGGACCGTCACCGAATGGGAACTGTGGGCCGGCCTGGCTTTCCCGGAAACCGGCCGGTACGTGGTGCCCGGGGCGCTGGATCTCGTGGAGATCGACCAGGAGCGGGACCTCGGCACGTACGCGGAGACGAACCTCTGGATGCGTCACCTGTAGGCGGCCACGACGTCCGCCGCCACGCGGGCCAGGTCGGCCCGGACCTCCTCAGGCGACACGACCTCGACGTCTGCGCCGAAGCTCAGCAGCGGCCGTGCCGCGGGAACCCCCGGAAACCGCAACGGAACCACGACCCACTCACCGTCGGCTCCCTCGCCGCCCGCTGCGTCCGCCGGCCCGGCCAGGTTTCCCGCGCAGATCCGGCAGAACAGGTCCAGCCGCTCCCGCCGCACCCGGGCCACCACCGGCAACCCGGCCGGGCGGTCCTCGACCTGCCGGCGCAGGGACTCCCACAACTGCGCGAGCTCCACCCCGTCCCGGCGCCGGACCGGTTCGGAGTCCACCGCCGCCGACGCCACGCGCGACACCCGGAACAGCCGCGGCTCGCCGTCGGAGTCCGCGACCAGGTACCAGGCCCCCGCCTTGCACACCAGCCCGTACGGGTCCACCACCCGCTCGCCCGCCGAACGCTGCCCGCTGCTGCGGTACCGCAGCCGCAGCCGCCGGTCGGTGAACACCGCGGCCTGCAGGACGCCCAGCTGCCCGGCCGGGTCCGGCGCCCGCATCCACCGGGCCGGGTCCACCAGGATGCGCTGGCTGGTCGCCGTAGCCGCGGGGCGGAATGGCTCAGGTACCGCCCGCATCACCTTCAATATGGCCGAACGAGCGGCCGACCCGAGCCCGAGATCTTCCTGCGCGCCCCCGGTGGTGAGCACGAACAGCGCTCGAGCCTCGTCGCGCGTCAGCCCGGTCACGTCCGTCCGGTAACCCGGCAGCAGGCGGATGCCCCCGGC
This sequence comes from Streptosporangiaceae bacterium, assembly GCA_050698755.1. GTDB lineage: Bacteria > Actinomycetota > Actinomycetes > Streptosporangiales > Streptosporangiaceae > Palsa-504. The sequence continues at coordinate 10,097 of JBOHCK010000115.1, forward strand.
CCGACCTCGTTCGGCATAAAGAGGGACACCGGCCGACGACAGCGCTTCCGCGTCCCGGTAGACGGTCCGGGGTGAGACCTCAAGGCGTGCAGCCAGCTCGCGGGCGGTCACCTGGCCGCGGGCCTGGAGGAGCAGGAGCATCTCAAGCAGCCGGCTCGATTTCACGTCTTCTAAAATATGACGTTACCTGTCATGTTTTGCTGCCAGGGTGGCCGCATGACGAACACCACAGATCCACGTGAGATCCACCAGCGGGCCGTAGCCCAGACCCAATCGATCGTCGCGGCGGTCGTCCCGGCCCAGTTCGGGCTGCCCACGCCCTGTGACCAGTACGACGTCCGCGCCCTGCTGAGCCACACCGTCGGCGGCCTGAACCGGATCGCGCTCGTCGGCGAGGGCGCCGACGCGCTGGCCATCCCGGCCCGCGCCGACGGGGTGCCCGACGACGGGTGGCTGGCCGCCTACCAGGCCGCGGCCGCGCGGACCAGGGCGGCCTGGGCCGACGACGCCAAGCTCGACGCGCTGTTCGAGGTGCCGTGGGGCAAGGTCCCCGGCCGCATCGCCAGCTTCGGCGGCTAGCCGAGCTGGGTGATCCGGCGCAGGATGCTGGCCGGTGATTCCCCGCCGGTGAGCTGGATGTCGCTGGCGACGCGCCCGCCGGTCAGCCGGATCAGCCGCTCGCACCGGGCCGCCACCTGCGGGTCGTGGGAGGCGAGCACGACGGTCATGGTGTGCTCGATGCGCAGGCCGGCCAGCAGGTCCAAGATGCCCGCCGCGGTGCCGGCGTCCACGTTGCCGGTCGGCTCGTCCGCGAGCAGCAACTCCGGCGTGTTGACCAGCGCGCGGGCGATGGCCACCCGCTGCCGCTCGCCGCCGGACAGCTCGGCGGGCAGGGCGTCTTCGCGGCCGGCCAGGCCGACGGCTGCCAGCAGGTCCGCGGCCCGGTCGCGCTTGTTCCAGCCGGTGCGGAAGGGCAGCACCGGGGCGGTCACGTTGTCCAGGGCGGTCAGCGCGGGCAGTAGCACGCCGTGCTGGAAGATGTACCCGACGGTGCGCCGGTACCGGGCGGCGGCCGCGCCGCGCAGGGCGGTCACCTCGACGCCGTCGCGGCGGACCGTGCCCGCGTCCGGCCGGTCGATCGCGGCCAGGATGTTCAGCAGGGTGGTCTTGCCGGCCCCGGAGGCGCCGGTCAGTCCCACGAACTCGCCGGCCGCGATGGTGAAGCTGACGTCGTCGGCGGCGGTGAGCCGGCGGCCCGGGCCGGTGTCGTACCGTTTGCTGACGCCGAGCAGCTCGATCATGTCTGGCTCACCCCTGGCGGAGACCCGGCTAGTGGCCCTACTCTAACCCTTACCTAGTAACAATGTAAGGCGATGTCCTGGTCAAGCCGGTGTGGCGCGGGGTGCGCTTCGCGCGGCGCCGGTGATAACAAGGAGGCTCCGGATGGATGGTGCATCGGTCGGCTTCGCGTCGGTGAGCAAGGCGTACCGGACCGGCGCCGGGCTGCCGGTCCAGGCGCTGGCCGGGGTCACGCTGGACATCCCGGCCGGGCAGGCGGTGGCGGTCACCGGCCGGTCCGGCTCAGGAAAATCCACCCTGCTCTACCTGGCCGACGCCCTGGACTACCCCGACACCGGCACGATCACCGTCAACGGCCACGACCTGGGCATGATGTCCGACCGGCAGCGGGCCGTGTACCGGCGCGAGGTCGGGTTCGTATTCCAGCGGTTTCACCTGCTCCCCGCGCTCACCGCCTGCGACAACGTCGCCGCGCCGGTGCTGCCGTTCCGCACCGGCTACGACAAGCGCGCCAAGGCCCGCGACCTGCTCGCCGCCGTCGGCCTGACCGGCCGCGAGCACGACCTGCCCGCCAAGCTCTCCGGCGGCCAGCAGCAGCGCGTCGCCATCGCCCGCGCCCTCATGGGGGACCCCCGCCTGCTGCTCGCCGACGAGCCCACGGGAAACCTGGACAGCACTACCGGCGCGGAAGTCCTCGACCTGCTCTTCGCGCTCTACCGCGACCGGGGCGTCACCCTGATCCTGGCCACCCACGACCCCGCCGTGGCCGTCCGCTGCGACCGCTTCATCGAGCTCAGCGACGGCATGATCACCAGGGATTCCAAGTCGGCGGCAGATTCCTCAGAAGCGAAGGGATCAAGGTAAGGCGCATGCCCCTGCACCATGCCGTCCTGGTCCTGCTTTCGGCCAAGCCAGCCCACGGCTACGAGCTGAAAAGCAGCTTCGAGCAGGCCGTCGGCGACCAGTGGGGCGGGCTGAACATCGGCCACCTGTACCAGATACTCGACCGCCTCTCCCGGGACGGCCTGATCGAGTCGCAGCGCCAGCCGCAGCAGGTCAAGCTCGACCGCGTCGTCCACCGCCTCACCCCGGCCGGGCGCGCCGAACTCGACCGCTGGCTCACCGAGCCAGCCATCCCCGCCCGCGGCTACCGCGACGACTTCTTCCTCAAGATCATGGCGGCCGTCCGCTCCGGCGACCCCTCGGCGCTATCCGCCGTGCTCGGTCGGCAGCGCGCCCACCTGCTGCGGCAACTGCACGCCCTGGCCGGCGCCCGGGCCACCACGAGCCCCACAGCCGTCGAATCGCTGCTCATCACCGCCGCCGAACTGCACATCCGTGCCGACCTCGGCGTCGTCGACGCCGCGGAGACCACCCTCACCACCGACCCCGCCGCCGCCATCACCGAGCGGTCAGCACCGGGCGCGACATCACCGCAGAGCGCAGCGGGCTAGCCCGGCAGGGCGCCCTGTGATCGCCCCAGCCCGGGTGGCTGGGTTACTCCTCGGCGAGGGCCGCTGCGGTGGTCATCCGGCCGAGCAGGCTGGCGGGCAGGACCGCGGCCAAGGTGGCGATCAGCGTGCCCGCGATCACGGACGCGATGGCGGCGGTGAAAAGCTGCGCGGGCAGGGAGCCGGTGAACACCGCCGCGGCGGCGAGCCCGGCGGCCGCACCGGGAATCGAGCCGGCCAGGCCCATCCCGGCGCCCTCCAGGGTGATCAGCCTGCCGAGCGTGCGCTGGCGCCAGCCCAGCGCGCGCAAGGCGGCGAGCTCGGCGCTGCGTTCGCGGATGTTCAGGTAGAGCACGTCGGCGACCGCGAACGCACCGATCAGCACGGTGACCAGGGCCGAGATGTAGTCCACCGGCCTGGTCTGCACGGCGATCGCGTTACCGAGCAGCGTGCCGACCACCTGGCCGCGGAAGGCCAGAGTGAAGGCCAGCAGCAGGGTGAGCGCGCAGATGCCGATGGCCAGGCTGAGCGCGCCGAGCAGGGTGCGGCCCGGGGTGCGCAGCAGGTTGGTCACCGCCAGGCCCGTCAGGCCGCGGGGCGTGCGGGCACTGCGGACGGGCAGGACCGGCGGGTGGACCGCGGCGGCCGGGTGGGACCTGGCGGCGCGCCAGGCGGGCCCGATCCCGGCCAGCAGCGTCAGCAGGGTCGCGGCGGGGACGGCCAGCGCGGCGCGGGCCGGGGAGGCGGCCAGGCCGAACCCCGCCGAGACCGGCAGCGCGAGCGCGGCCCCGGCGATCCCGGCCACTAGCCCGATCACCCCCATCTCGGTCAGCACCGCGGTAAACAACTGGTCGGCGCGCCAGCCGAGGCAAGCCAGCACGCCGAGTTCGGTGCGCCTGGCCCGCACCGCGGCACTGGCGGCGTTGGCCGCGAACAGCGCGCATACGACGAGGATCAGCGTGAACAACAGCACGCTGGTGCGGTCGACCGCGTCCAGGATCGCGACCGCGACCCCCTTCTTCGACCAGCCCTCGCGCAGCACGAGCGCCGGCCGGCCGAACCGCCCGGCGGGCAGCACGACCTGCTGCGGGGCGGGGGAGGAGCCGACGGTGACGTCTACGTCCAGGCCGGTCCGGGCCGCGATCTCGGTCGCGACCGCGTTCACCCGGGCCCGCGACAGCGCGTCGACGCCGTGTACCCCGGCCACCCGGACCCGGATCGCACTGATCGGGTCCGCCGGGACCGCGCCGGGGAACGCTTCCGCGATGGCAGGCAGCGCCGCCAGCGTGGTCAGCAGCAGCGGCGGCTCCTGGAGATAACCGCCCATGTTGCTGCTGGGCAGCAGGTCCTGCCCGCCGAGCGCGCGGGACGCGGCCGGGTTTCCCGGCGCAGCCACCGGCGGCGCGTAGGTCTCGAGCGGCACCGCCGAAAGCGCGCTGAACCCGGGCAGCCGGTCCGGGTCGAACTGCCCGACGCTGTCCACGACCGGCGAGTTCGCCACGGTGCTGCCGAACGGGTGCGCGGTCAGCGTGCGGAACTGTACGTCTGCGGCGTCCAGCGGGACGGGCAAGTAGCCGCCCGGGTAGGTGGGAGTGGCCCAGATCGACGGCGGGTTGGTCACCGTCCGCGGTCGCAGCGCGCCGTCGGGGAGCACGGTGTAGTCGACCGGCCCGGGGGTCCACACCGAATCGATCCCGCTGTAGGACGTGGTGCCCGAAGAGGTGCGCTGGCTTTGGGCCAGAGCCATCCGGTAGACCTCGGTGGCGGTCAGCACGGTCTGGCTGACCAGCGTGCCGGGCACGGCCCCGAACCGCTGCTGCGCGGTGGCGTTGGTCAGCGGCGCGTGCAGCACCGCCCGCGCCGCGGCGGGGGGCAGCCGCCAGACCTTCAGCCGTACCTGCTCGTCAAGGTAGGGCCGGATCGGCGACAGCACCGGGATCGTCAGCCCGGCGTAGCCGCCGTGGCTCACCACCGCCGCGGCATCGCCGGGCCGCAGGTAACGCCCCGACACCACCGCCTGGTCCAGCCCGACCAGCCGCGCCTCGGCGACCGGGTCGATCGCGGCCAGCAGCAGGGGGAACGACATGATGATCTCAACGCCCGGCGGACCGGTCGTTCCGGAGCCGGAACAATCCATGAAGCTGCGCACGTTCACCGTGAACGGGCCCGGCGCCTGCTGTAGCGAATACTGCTCACACACCGGGACGCTGTGCCCCGCTACCTGCTCGCTGCTGACGAGGCCGTCGGGGCCGATCTCCCCCGACCCGGTCACCGGCGAGCCGGTCACGTAGGCGAAGTCGCTTGCGTCCCGCGCGCGGGACAGCCCGCGGTCGAACACCCAGGTCGGATCGATCCGGTACAGTTGCCGCGCCGCGCCGTCCAGGTTCGCCGGGACGGGTACCCATAGGTACACCCGCGGCATGATGTAACCGATCATCGCGATCGGCGCCGCTACCTGCACCCCGGGCAGATTGGCCACGGCGTGATACTGCGCCAGCGAGATCCCCCCGAAGATCCCCGACAGGTAGTTCGGCCGGACCAGGCCCCGGCTGCGCTCCAGGCCGGTCACCGAGCCCTTCGGCCGCACCAGGATGTCGTAGGCGGACCGGTAGTTGGCCCCGACCTTGCCCACCGTCACCAGCTGGGTCGTGCGGGCCGCCCCGGTCAGCACCACGAAGCTGGCCGTGGCCACGAGCACGCCAAGCAGCAGCGCTACCGTCCGCCCCACCCGGTGCTGGAGCCCGCCCCACAGGTACCGGACCATGATCACCACGCCTCGAAGGCAGCCGAACTTACCTAGCCACAATGTAAGGACCTTAGCGCAGGCGCGGTCAAGGGCAGGCATCATTGTCCGGGTCCTGATGGCATGGAATCATTCACCTATGGCGTGGCTTCCCACCATCTCGCGTGCGCAGGCGACGGGGGCGCTGGCCGATGCCTACGCCGCGATGGACAACCGGCCTATGCCGCCGGTCTACCGGGCTCCACATGGCGAGGTCGCGGGAATCATCCAGGCTCACAGCCTTGACCCTGAGCTGCTTCGCCGGACGTTCAGCGTGTCCGGTGCGCTGGCGACCACCGGGCTACCTTGGGTGGATCGGGAGCTGCTGGCCAGTACCACGTCGCGTACGAACCAGTGTTTCTATTGAACGTCCGCTCACGCAGAGTTTCTGCGTGTTGCCGGCGGCGATGCCGTCACCCCGTTGGCCGTCCTCCAAGGAGACGATGAGTCCCTGGCACCGCGTGCGCGAACCCTGGCCCGGCTTGCGGTGACATTGACCGCGCAGCCGTGGGCTCTCACTCGGGAGACTGTGGGGGACGTGCGGCGGTAGGGACTCGACGAGGAACAGATCGAGGCGGCCATCGGCGTGATCTCGATGTTCAACTATTTCACCAGGGTGGCCGACGCGACTGGCATCGAATTCGACTATCCCACGGAGCTGCCTGCCTTCCAGCCGGACGTGTGCCAGGTTACGGTGCCCCGGCCGGATCGATCCGTCACGTTCAGCGAGCCCGCGTGGGGTCGTCGGCGTCCTCGGGCCGTAGGGTTGCAGGCCGCCTGGGAATCGTGGCGGGCCTACGTGCTGGAGGCCGGCGAGCCGATAGGTCAGCGTGAACGCCGGCTGCTGGCCGCCGTTGCCGCCGAAGAGGCGGCCGACTGGGAAGGCGCCGACGCTCTCAGCGGGGTCAAATCCGTGTCGGATGACGACGACCAGCTGATCGGATTCGCCCGCAAGCTCAGCCGCGAGCCCTGGCGGATGGAGGAAGGGGACCTCATGCGCCTGCGGTCGCTGGGCTATTCCGACGAGGCCGTTCTGCACGCGATCTCGGTCATCGCGCACCAGAATGCCGACTCGCGCCTCACGCTCGGCCTCGGCGCCAGCACTCAGAGTTGAGCCGCCCCCACGCGCACGGCCCCCGGCGTCCGCATCCCCGGGCTGCCTTCCTGTCCGCACGTAATCGCCGTTCCGTCTTGCGCGTTTTACTGTGGTGTTACGATTACGTGCGTAAGCCTAAGCTCACGAAGGGGGTCGGTCGTGGCGAACAGCGGCTCTGCGCCGGGCCGCTGCGCGGCGTGCGGACGAGCGCTTCCAGAGCATCAAGGGCCAGGCAGGGTCCGCATCTACTGTAACGCGTCGTGCCGTAGCTTGGCGCGCAGGACCCGCCAGGCCGTCACCAAGACCGGCTCCAGCGAGCGTAGTGTCAAGATCAACTTGACGAACCTGGATTGTGAAGGCAACGTTGACAACGTGTCGACAGACATGCCCGCCGGGAACCGGCCCGTGCTGAGCCGGGTCATCAGCGCGGCGCGAGTCGCGATGGACCAGGTGCCGCCCGACGACACGCTGACGCCGCTGGCCGTCGTCGCGGTGATCCGGTCGCTCGCGCGCGTCGTCGAGGACGGGATGCGCGAGGCCGTGCAGGCGGCGCGGCAGGCCGGTCACACCTGGGCCGAGCTCGGCGACTTGCTGGGCACGACCCGGCAGGCGGCATTCCAGCGGTTCGGCCGCCCCCTCGACCCGAGAACAGGAGCCCCGATGGCTGACGCGATCCTGCCCGGCGCGACCGGACGGGCGGCCAGCCTGATCGCCGACGTGGCCGAGCAGCGCTGGGAGCAGGCGCGGGCGGGCTTCGACCAGCGGATGTCCGCCGCGCTGAGCG
>JBOHCK010000116.1:0-17430 GCA_050698755.1 Streptosporangiaceae bacterium
CCCTCACGCTGGACGCCGCGACGTCCGCGGCCTGGCCTTGCACCGCCGCTACGGCCGCCCTCGCCCGGCCCCCGGTCCTGGCCTGGCTCCTGGCGGGACGGGCGGGAGCCTCGTCTTCGGCCGCGGAGCGGCCCGGCACGTCCGCCGGTGCTGCCTCGGCCTGTTCCGCATCAGCTACGGGATCCAGGTCCCGTGGCGCGTCCACCCGGGCAGCATCGGCAGCTCTCGTGCCGGTCGTGATGACATCACCGGCCACTCGCGCTCCTCACATCTGCCAAGCCATCAGTGTACTTGGACCAATGCAACGCCTGACGGCATGCGGGTGATTCCCGGCGGGATTTCACCCGACGAACTTGCGGCGGGGAGCTGGGGGGCAGCGGCTGGACGGTGAGCGGGGCTCTCAGCGGGAGGTCGTCTGGAGGGCGGGCGGGGCTCTCAGCGGGAGGTCGTCTGGAGGGCGGGCGGGGCTCTCAGCGCGAGGTCGGCTAGACGGTGAGGAGGGCGCTGAGCGGGAGGTCGGCTAGACGGTGAGGAGGGCGCTGAGCGGGAGGTCGGCTAGACGGTGAGGAGGGCGCTGACCGGGAGGTCGGCGAGACGGGCGCGGCCGTTCAGGAAGGACAGTTCGAGCAGCACGGCGATGCCCGCCACCGTGGCGCCGGCCCGGCGGACCAGGTCGGCTGTGGCGCGCGCGGTACCGCCGGTGGCGAGCACGTCGTCGATGACCAGGACCCGGTCCGAGGAGGTGAAGGCGTCGGTGTGGACCTCGATCGTCGCGGTGCCGTACTCGAGCTCGTAATCCTGCGCGTACGTCGGGCCGGGCAGCTTGCCCTTCTTCCTGATCGGCACGAAGCCCGCGCGCAGGCTGGCGGCCACGGGGGCGGCGAGGATGAAGCCGCGCGCCTCGATGCCCGCCACCTTGTCCACCGGCCCGTACACCCCGGCCAGCGCGTCGACGACCGCGGCGAACGCGGGGCCGTCGGCGAGCAGCGGGGTGATGTCCTTGAAGATCACGCCCGGCTGCGGGTAGTCCGGGATGTCCCGGATCCGGGTCGTGATGAGCCGGGTCAGGTCCTCGCTCAGCGTCGCTTCCTCTTACCGGCCGGGCGGTGGCGCGTCGGGCTGCCGCCGCGGCGCGGCTGCTGCCGCGGGCCCGGGCGGGCCGTCCCCGGCGTGCTGCGGGCGGCCGTTACCCGGGACGGCGTGGTGGTCAGCTCGTCGGCGCCGGGCTCGGTGTCGTCGAGGTACTGCTCATCGTCATCTGCCTCGTCGTCGGCCACCGGCTTCGGCGGGGGCAAGGCGGCGGTCCGGCTCGTCAGCGGCGCCTTCGCGGTCGCGCGCTTGGCGGCGGCCCGGCCGCCGGTGGCCCGGACACTTACGCGCTTAGCCAGCGCCTGGTACTGCGGCTCCCGCTCTTTCAGGTCGGCCAGGACCGGGGTCGCGATGAAGATCGAGGAGTACGTGCCGGACAGCATGCCGACGAAGAGCACCAGGGCCAGGTCCTTCAGCTCGCCGGCGCCCAGCAGGCCGCCGCCCACGAACAAGATGGCGGCCACGGGCAGCAGCGCGATAATGGACGTGTTGATGGACCTGACCAGCGTCTGGTTCAGGGCCAGGTTCGCGGCCTGGCTGTAGGTGCTCCTGGCCCCGCCGAGCAGGCCGGCGGTATTCTCACGGACCTTGTCGAAGACGACGACGGTGTCGTACAGCGAATAACCGAGGATGGTCAGCAGGCCGATGACCGTCGCGGGGCTGACCTGGAACCCGGTGAGCGCGTACACGCCGGTGGCGATGACCAGGTCGTGTATCAAGGCCACGAAGGCCGCCACCGCCATCTTCCACTCGAAGGCGATCGACAGGTACAGCACGATCACGATCAGGAATGTGATCAGGGCCTGCACGGCCTTGGTGGTGATCGTGCTGCCCCAGCTCGGGCCGACGAACGTAGTGCTGATCTTGCTCCCGCTGACGCCGAGTTGGCTCTCAAGCACGCTCTCGACCTGAAGGGTCTCGGTGCTGGTCAGCGACTTGGTCTGCACCTGCCAGGACTTGCCGTGCAGGCCGTTGAGTGACTGCACGACCGCGCCGCTCACGCCCGCGTGCGTGACCGCATCCTGGACCTCGGTGACCGTCTGCGAGGCCGACGCGGGGAACTGGAACACCGCGCCGCCCTTGAAGTCGACGCTGAAGTCCAGGCCGTGGATGAACAGCGCCAGGATGCTGACGAGCAGGATCGCCCCGGAGATCGTGTACCATCTCCGCTTCCGGCCGACGAAGTCGTAGGAGACTTCGCCGCGGTAGAGCCTGCCGCCGAGCTGACCGAGCCGCGACATCACGCCTCCCCGGTGTTTCGTGACGAGGGGCTCCGCGTGCCGGCGCCCGGCCGCCGCTTGGCCGGCTCGCGGCGGACCGAGGATCGCCAGGGGGCGCGGGCGCCGAGCCGGGCCGGATCAAGGCCGGACATCGGGTGACCATTGCCGTAGAAGCTGGTCCGGGCGAGCAGGGTCACCATCGGCTTGGTGAACAAGAACACCACCACCACGTCGATGATCGTGGTGAGGCCGAGGGTGTAGGCGAAGCCCTTGACCTCGCCGATGGAGAAGTAGTACAGGAGTACGGCCGCCAGGAACGACACCGTGTCTGACACCAGGATGGTGCGCCTGGCGCGCTTCCAGCCTGCCTCTACGGCCGGCCGGAGCGCTTTGCCCTCGCGCACCTCGTCGCGCAGTCGCTCGAAGAAGACGACGAAGGAGTCGGCGGTGATGCCGATCGCCACAATCAGGCCCGCGATGCCGGCCAGGTCGAGCGTGAAGCTCTGGTACCTGGTGAGCAGCATGACCGCGAGCATCGCGATCGTCCCGGCGATGATCAGGCTGGAGACCGACACGATGCCGAGGCCGCGGTAGTACAGGAACGAGTAGAACACGACGAGCGCCAGCCCGATCGCGGCCGCGATCAGCCCGCCGTCTAGCTGGGCGCGGCCGAGCGTCGCCGACACCGAATCCTCAGACAGGATCTTGAAGTTCAGCGGGAGTGACCCGTACTTGAGCACGTTCTGCAGCTGGGTCGCGCTGGCCTGGGTGAAGTTACCGGTGATCTGGGAGGTACCGCCCGGGATGGGGCTGATGATCTCCGGCGCCGTGACCACGTTACCGTCGAGGTCGATCGCGATGGTATCCAGCCAGAAGTCATTGGTGGACTCGTTGTCGCCGCCTGCGGTGTAGTACTTGTTGTACAGGTCCGACGTCAGGGTGCCGTACGCGCTGGCGCCCCCGCTCTTGAGGGTCAGCTCGACGACCCACTCGTTGCTGGTGGTGGACAGCTCGGCGATGGCGTTGCTGACCTGGGTGCCCTGGATCTTGGCCACGGCCAGCGCGTACTTGTCGCCGCTGCTGTCACAGCCGACGACCTGGGCGTTCGGGTTGTCGTAGGCCTCGGCGTTGGTGTAGCCGACCTGGGTCTTCCACTGCGTGGAGTCCCCTGGCTTGCAAACCAGCTTGTTGAACAGCGCGAGCACCTTGGGCTGGACCAGGCTCGGGTCGCCGAGCGCGGTGCTGCTGGCCGAGGACGTGGCGCTCGGGCTCGGGCTCGGGCTCGGGCTGGCCGACGTCGACGCGCTGGGCGAGGCCGACGCGCTGGGCGAGGCGGTACCGCTCGCGGTGGGACTGGCGCTGGCCTGAACGATCTTGGCGGAGGTGCTCGCCGTCGCGGTGGCGCCGGGGGTGGCGGAGGGGTGGGCCGCCGGTGACGGGCTCGCGGTGGCGGAGGGACTCACGGAGGCCGTCGGGGTGGCACTCGGCGACGCCGACGGGCTCGCCGATGTCGTGGTGCCGGTGTACTGCTGGAAGAGCAGCGTCTGCCTGAACATCAGCAGCGCGGTCTCGCTGACCAGGTTCGCCGTCTGCTGGACGGTCTTGTTCGGTATCGAGACGTTCAGGATGTTGGCGCCCTCGGTCTGCACCTCGGCGCCCGTGTTACCGGTGCCGTTCACCCGGGCCAGGATGATGGAGATGGCCTCCTGCATGTCACCGTTGGTCGGGAGGCCGCCGCTGAGGGTGGTCGCCTTCATGCTCAGCTGGGTGCCGTTGGACAGGTCGAGCCCCAGGCCGATCCTGAAGTCCTTGTGCCATTGGCCGGGGCTGAACAGGTTCCCCCCCAAGAGGCTTAGCAGCATGATCACGATGAGCGCGACGAGAGCCGCGAGCGCCCGTCCCGGGTGCGGGACGGTCTTCGTTGGGGGTGCCACTTGTCCGCCTGTCCTTGATAAGTCGTTACCCGTCGTCCCTCACGCCGGCCGACGGCTCAGAACACGTTGTCCTTGTCCGAGGACGCCAGGCCGTCGTGCGAGCTGGCCAGGCCATCCTCGGCCGACCCGGTACTGTCGGTGACCTCGTGATCGTCCTCGGCTGAGGCGTCGCCGTGGTACCCGGGCTCGTCGTCGTCGACGGTTTCGTCGGCCTCGGGCTCCCCGGGGTCGATGACCTCCGCGATGGAGCGCTTGATGTAGCGGACTTCAACGCCCGGCGCGACTTCGAGGACCACATCGTCGCCCTCGTCGGCGATGATAGTGGCGTACATCCCGCCCACGGTGCGGACCCTGGCTCCGGGCGTGGCGGCGCTCTGCTTCTTCTGCTGGGCCTGCTGCTGGCGACGGCGCTGCGGCCTGATCATCAGGAAGTAGAAGCCGGCGAAGACGAGCACGATAAGGAGCAGGAGTTCCGTCGAGTTGCTGCTCTTCTTGGCGGCCGCGTCGGCGGCTGCGATAACTATCCCCATGAGCGGGGCTTCCTTCCGGTTGATTCTGCCTGCGCGGGTCGCGGCTGAGCCCAACGACCAACTGCCGAAGTTTAGCCGCGCTTTGACCGCGCACCAACAGGCTACGAGGTTTTGCTGGTGATCGTGACAGTATCGTTCCGGGGGCGACGACCCCCCCGAACCCCTCGGTGGCCTGCTGCGGTGCTCGACGTAGTATCGCACGGCCGCAGCGCAGGAAAGACCCTCTCGGACCGCGCGATAGCGGACCTGCGATTCGCGGGCCCGCGCTCAAAGGCTCCATACCAACTATGAATGCCGCAGGCCAGCCGGAGGTTCCATAGGCGCGAGCCGCGCGATTAGTCAAACAGGGTGGGCAATTCGGCGAGTGACGGCGGGGGCGTCAGGCCGAGGTGCGCCCAGCCGGCCGCGGTGGCCACCCGGCCGCGCGGGGTCCTGGCCAGCAGCCCGCGCCGGACGAGGAACGGCTCCGCCACCACCTCGACGGTCTCCGCCTCCTCGCCGAGCGCGACGGCGAGCGTCGACAGGCCGACCGGTCCGCCGCCGAACCTGCGCACAACCGCCTCGAGCACCCCGCGGTCGAGCCGGTCCAGGCCATACTCATCCACCTCGTAGATCTCGAGCGCGGTCCTGGCGATGTCCCTGGTGACCACGCCGTCGGCGCGGACTTCCGCGTAGTCGCGGACCCGTCGCAGCAGGCGGTTCGCGATCCGGGGCGTCCCGCGCGACCTCGTGGACAGCTCGGCCGCGCCCTCGTCGGTGAGCGCGACCCCGAGCAGGCCCGCGGACCTGCGGATGATCTGCTCAAGCTCGTCGGGGGCGTAGAAATCCAGGTGCGCGGTGAACCCGAACCTGTCCCGCAGCGGAGCGGGCAGCAGGCCGGCCCGGGTGGTCGCCCCGACCAGGGTGAACGGGGCGATCTCCAGGGGGATCGCGGTCGCCCCCGGTCCCTTCCCGATCACCACGTCGACCCGGAAGTCCTCCATGGCCAGGTACAGCATTTCCTCCGCGGGCCTGGCCACGCGGTGGATCTCGTCGATGAAGACGACCTCGCCCTCGCTGAGCGTGGACAGCACCGCGGCCAGGTCACCGGACCGCTCGATCGCCGGGCCGCTGGTGATGCGGAGCGGCGCGCCGAGTTCGGCGGCCACGATCATCGCGATCGTCGTCTTGCCCAGGCCGGGCGGGCCGGCCAGGAGGACGTGATCCGGCGGCCTGCCGCGGCGCAGGGCGCTCTGCAGGATCAGGGAGAGCTGCTCGCGCACGCGGGCCTGGCCGGTGAACTCGGCCAGCCGCTTGGGCCGCAGCGCGCCCTCGATCTCGCGCTCGTCGGCGTCCGCGAGCGCGGACACCATCCCGTAGCTCTCATCGAGGGGCGGCCCGGGGTCGTCCCGGTCCAGGTGCGCACGGCGCGCGGCCAGCTCGGCCTGCTCCGCCCGGGCCAGCGCGTCCGCTGTCTCCCCGCTCGCCTCCGGGGCCCCACCCACCTCCCCATCCCCCTTCACTGGTGCTGCCTTCCCTCCTCGCTATCGCTCCTCAGTCCAGGCGGCACCGCGCCCCTTTGGCTCGCGGGGGCCCTGTCGTCGTTCACGGCCTGCTCAGCTTGCGCAGCGCGGCGCGCAGGACGGTGGCCACGTCGACCCCGGCGTCGGAGTCGGCGTTCTCGATGACGCCCTCGTCCTCCAGGGCCGCGATCGCTTGCTCGGCCTCGCGGGCCGGCCAGCCCAGGTTCACCAGGCCGGACTGGACCTGATCCCGCCACAAGGGGACCCGCGGGGCGGGTCTGGCCGCGCGCGGTCCGGTCCCGGTCTCGGCCTCGCCGGGCGGCCCGAGCCTGTCCTTCATCTCCAGCACGATCCGCTGCGCGCCCTTCTTGCCGATGCCGGGGACCATGATCAGCGCGTTGAGGTCCTCGGTCCAGACCGCGCGGCGGAGCGCGTCCGGGGAATGCACCCCCAGCATGGCCAGCGCCAGCCTCGGGCCGACACCGCTGGCCGTCTGCAGGAGCTCGAAGACGTTGCGCTCGTCGTCGGAGTAGAAGCCGAACAGGGTCAGTGAGTCTTCCCTGACCACCAGGGAGGTGGCCACCTGCGCGTCCTCCCCCGGCTTCAGCGTGGCCAGGGTCCCCGGCGTGCACTGGACCCGTAGCCCGATGCCGCCGACGTCGATGACGGCGCTGTCGGGCCCGACCCCGGCGACCGTGCCCTTCACATGAGCGATCACCCGCTACCTCCTGCTTACCGTGGGCCTGGCCGCCGCCAGCCGAACACCAGTGCCCAAGGGGGAACCGCCGCGCCATAGGTGACAGATGGCCAGCGCCAGCGCGTCGGCGGCGTCCGGGGGGCGCGGCGGGTCGGTGATCCGCAGCAGCTTGGTGACCATGGTAGTGACCTGTTCCTTGCCGGCCCGGCCGCTCCCGGTCACCGCCGCCTTGACCTCGCTGGGCGTGTGCAGGGCGACCGGCAGCCCGCGGCGGGCCGCGCAGGCGATCGCGATCGCGCCCGCCTGGGCCGTCCCCATCACCGTACGGACGTTGTGCTGGCTGAAGACGCGCTCCACGGCCACCGCGTCGGGCTGGCAGGTGTCCAGCCAGGACTCAAGCTCGGTCTCGATGGCCAGCAGCCGCGCCCCGATGTCGTCGTCGGCCGACGTCCTGATGACGCCGAACCTGACCAGCGTGAGCGCCCGGCCGGGCGCCCCGTCGACGACCCCGACGCCGCACCTGGTCAGCCCGGGATCGACCCCGAGCACGCGCGTCGGGTTCCGCGCAAAGGTCAGGCCCACTGCGGCGCTCTCCATTCGGCGAACATCTGTTCGCCTACGAACCTACCGGCCCGGCGCGGCGGCGTCCCGCACCGGGCGCGGCGTGTCCTGCGAATGGCTCAGAACGAATCGAGCATGTAGGCGGTCGCGCCGAACGCGGCGTCCAGGGCCGCGTCACCGTCGGCCGAGCCGCCCGAGGCCAGGCCGACCTGGCGCATCGTGGCGACCGGGGTACCGGCGTACAGCGCGGCCAGGCCGCGCGGGCCCAGGGCGAGCGGCGGGCCCGCGGCGGACGGGGAGGTGAGCGGGTTAAGGGCGCCCTTTCCCTCGGCGACGGTCAGTTCCCAACGGCCGGAGTTCGCCGGGAGGGCGCCGTCCGCGATGTCCAGCGGGACACTGAGCGCGAGGGCGGCGGGAAAGCCGCGAGCGGCGATGGCGGCAGGGGCGTCGACCACGCGGAGCATCCACATGGACCGGCGGGTCACGTCGGCGTCGCGCTCGCGGGTCAGCCACCAGAACGGGTCGGCCGCGCCAACCCGGACGTAGACCTTCTCGGCGATCGACGCGTGCGAGCCGACGTGCGACCAGAACGCGCGGACGGTCGCTCCGGAGATCGCCTCGGCACCCTCGACGAACACGGCGTCGCTGCCGTCGTGCCAGTGGTAGATCAGGAAGCCGTCGTCGCCGAGGTAGGCGTACAGTTCCGGGTCGCCGAGCCACTGGCGCACCGAGGTCTCGTCCCAGGTGATCGGGCCGCAGTCCCGCGTCGCCTCGTGCACCCGGCCGATGGTCGCGATCACGGCGGCCGCGTCGCCGCGCTCCGCGCGCTTCAGCGTCACGGAGCCCACTTCCCCGGGGAGGTCGGGTGGTGCCAGCGGGCGCAGCGAGCGGGTGGGGATCACCGCGGTCTCCCTCGCTCCCGCGAGTTCCCAGCCCAGGGCCCGGTACATGGACATCGTGGCCGGGAAGAGCACGGAAATCGGGTAACCGCGCCCGGCCATCTCCGCCAGCAGGGCCACCATCAGCCGCCGGCCGATGCCCCGGCCGCGTTCATCCGGCGACACCGCCACGCTGGCCACCCCGGCCATCGGCACCGCCTGTCCGCGCCACCACTGCCGCATGTCGTGGAACATGGCCGTGCCCACCGGCCGGTCGCCTGCGAAGGCGCCCAGGCAGCGGCCCTGCGCGACGAGGTGAGCCACGGTCTGCTGCCAAAGCTCGCGCACGTCCGGGCTCTTCACCCCGAAGGAGCGTTCGTTCAGCTCAAGCTGCGCGCCCAGGTCGTCGTCGGGGCGGAGGACCCGGATCTGGACGGCCCTGCGGTCTGCGTCGTCATCGGCCACGAGCAACCACCGTACGGCAGGCGTTCACGCCGGTCATCCAGATTATCGGCGGTTAGCCGAGCTTTTCCATGATGTCGTCGGCCACCGAATAGTTGGCGTACACGTCCTGCACGTCGTCGGAGTCCTCGAGCGCCTCGATCAGCCGGAACACCCGCTTGGCCTGGTCCTCGTCGAGGTCGATCTCGACGCTCGGCAGGAACGCCAGGTCGGCGGAGTCGTAGTCGATCCCGGCCTGCTGCAGCGCGGTGCGCGCGGCGATCATGTCGCCCGGCTCGGACACGACCTCGAACGACTCGCCGAGGTCGTTGACCTCCTCGGCGCCCGAATCCAGCACCGCCGCGAGCACGTCGTCCTCGGAGACCCCGTTCTTCTCCACGATGATGACGCCCTTGCGGTGGAACAGGTACGACACCGAACCCGGGTCGGCCAGCGAGCCGCCGTTGCGGGTGAACGCGACGCGCACGTCGGAGGCGGCGCGGTTCCTGTTGTCGGTCAGGCACTGCACGAGCACCGCGACCCCGCCCGGGCCGTACCCCTCGTAGGTAATGTTCTCGTACTGCGCGCCGCCGCCCTCCTGGCCGGCGCCGCGCCGGACGGCGCGGTCGATGTTCTCGTTCGGGACCGAGCTCTTCTTCGCCTTCTGGATGGCGTCGTACAGCGTCGGGTTCCCGGCCGGATCACCCCCGCCGGTCCTGGCCGCGACCTCGACGTTCTTGACCAGCTTGGCAAACAGCTTGCCGCGCTTAGCGTCGACCACCGCCTTCTTGTGCTTCGTGGTGGCCCACTTGGAGTGGCCGCTCATCAACTATCCCTTCACAATGTCAACGAAAAGCTCATGGATGCGCCGGTCCGCGGTCAGCTCGGGGTGGAAGGCCGTGGCAAGAAGTTGCCCCTGGCGCACGGCGACGATCCTACCCGTGCGCTGCTCGGTGCCGAGGATCTCGACGTTCTCCCCCACCTGTTCCACCCAGGGCGCCCGGATGAATACCGCACGGAGCGGCGCGGCGTCCGCCGTTGGCAAGCCGGACAGCTCGATGTCGTGCTCGAACGAGTCGACCTGCCGGCCGAACGCGTTCCTGCGCACCGTCATGTCAATGCCGCCGAACGTTAGCTGGCCCGCCACGCCGTCGGCCAGCCGGTCCGCCAGCATGATCATCCCGGCGCAGGACCCGAACGCGGGCAGCCCGCAGGCGATCTGCTTCCGCAGCGGCTCGAGCATGTCGAAGGCCACGGAAAGCCGCCACAGGGTGGTCGATTCACCGCCGGGGATGACCAGGCCATCGACCCGGTCGAGTTCGGCCGGGCGGCGCACAGGGACCGCGGTCGCCCCGGCCGCCTCCAGCGCGCGCAAGTGTTCGGGAACGTCCCCCTGCAAAGCAAGAACGCCGACAACGGGCAGGTTCATTCCGCGGTTACCAGCCGCGCCCGGCGTAGTGCTGGTCCGCGGGCAGGGTGTCCAGGTTGATGCCCACCATGGCCTCACCGAGGCCGCGGGAGACCTTGGCCACGACGTCGGGATCGTCGTGGAACGTGGTGGCCTTCACGATCGCGGCGGCGCGCTTGGCCGGGTCGCCTGACTTGAAGATCCCGGAGCCCACGAACACGCCCTCCGCGCCGAGCTGCATCATCAGCGCCGCGTCCGCGGGGGTCGCGAGGCCGCCCGCGGTGAACAGCACGACCGGGAGCCGCCCCGCCTTCGCGACCTCGGCGACCAGCTCGTACGGCGCGGCGAGTTCCTTGGCCGCGGTGAACAGCTCCTCGGCGGGCAGGGCGGACAGGCGCGCGATCTGCGACCTGATGGACCGCATGTGCCTGGTCGCCTCGACCACGTTGCCGGTCCCGGCCTCGCCCTTGGACCGGATCATGGCCGCGCCCTCGCCGATCCGGCGCAGCGCCTCGCCCAGGTTGGTGGCGCCGCACACGAACGGCACGGTGAACTTCCACTTGTCGACGTGGTGCTCCTCGTCGGCCGGGGTGAGGACCTCGGACTCGTCGATGTAGTCGACCCCGATCGCCTGCAGGACCTGCGCCTCGGCGAAGTGCCCGATCCGGCACTTGGCCATGACCGGGATGGACACCGCGGCGATGATGCCGTCGATCATGTCAGGATCGCTCATCCTGGCCACGCCACCCTGGGCGCGGATGTCGGCGGGCACGCGCTCCAGCGCCATCACCGCGACCGCGCCGGCGTCCTCCGCGATCTTGGCCTGATCGGGCGTGACGACGTCCATGATCACGCCGCCCTTGAGCATCTCCGCCATACCGCGCTTCACGCGCGCGGTCCCGGTGGTTGCCTCGACGTTGACAGTGGACACTGGAAAACCTCGCTTGCTCATTGCCTCATTCGTGACTGGTTGTCACCATCGTATGGCCACCCGGCCCGAGGTCGCCCAGCAGCGAGTCGTCCATCTCGAAGAACTCCGGGGCCTTGGCCCGGCCGGCCAGCCGCAGGGTGCGCGCCAGCGGGCGGCGCCTGGCGTCCCGGGTCGCCCCCACCAGGTCGTTGTAGAACTTGCGGGCCAGGAAGACCTGGTGCGAGGCCGCCTCGACCTCGGTGAGCAGCTCGTCGGCGCCGTCGATCCCGCTGAGAGAAGCCCGGAAGTCCGGCTGGCTGAACGCGGCGCGGAGCGCACGGGTCAGGTCGCTCTCGGCCAGGTCCCGCGGGCCTTCACCGTCGCGGGTACCGTGCACGGCGGCGGCCAGCAGCAGGCTGGTCGCCGGGTCGAGCAGCCCGCTGACGGCCAGCTCGAGGGCCAGCGAGCCACGCCGGAGCAGGGTCACGTCCAGCGCGACGCGGGCCATGTCGACCCGGGCGTGCAGGCGGTCGATGCGCCCGGCCCGCCAGGACACGTACACCCCGACGAACAGCGCGGCCGCGATGATCAGGATGATGTCCGCGATCACGCCAGCCAGCCCCTGGCGTCGGCGGCCACCGCCACCTGGGTGCTGCCCAGGACGACCGTCTCGTAGACCTGGAGCACGTCGCGGGCCACCACGGACCAGTCGTACCTGGCCGCCTCGGCCTGCGCCGCGGCCGACAGCTCGGCGCGGCGCGGCGCGTCGTCGAGGAGCCGGCCCGCCACCCGGGCCAGGTCGTCGGCGTCGCCCGTCGCGAACAGCTCCCCCGCCTCGCCGCCGCGCAGCACCTGCCGGAACGCGTCGATGTCGCTGGCCACGATGGGCAGGCCCGCCGCCATCGCCTCGGCGGTGACGATGCCGAACGACTCGCCACCGGTGTTCGGCGAGCAGAACACGTCGACCGAGTGCAGGACTCGGACCTTGTCCTCCTCGGAGACCTGCCCGAGCAGCACCACCCGGTCACGCAGCCCGGCGGGCACGCGCTGCACGACGTCGGCGGCGTCACCGGACGGGCCCGCGATGAGCAGGCGGAGCCCGGGCCGTTCCCGCCCGAGGATCTCGAACGCCTTGAGCAGCACGGTCAGGCCCTTGCGCGGCTCGTCCAGCCGGCCGAGGAACCCGATCGCCCCGCCGGAACCTGGCCAGCCGGGCAGCGGGTCGGCCTTGCGGTACTTGTGCGTGGCCACGCCGTTCGGGATGACGACGGCGTCGCCGCCGATGTGCTCGACCAGCGTGGTCCTGGCCGCCTCGGAGACCGCGATCCGGCCCATGATCTTCTCCATCCCGGTCCGCACCACCGGGTAGGTGACCAGGAGCACGCGGGAGCGGGGGATCGCGGTGTGCACCGTGGCGACGATCGGCCCGGTCGCCACCCAGCAGGCCAGCAGGGACAGGCTAGGGATCTCCGGCTCGTGCACGTGCAGCACGTCGAACCCGCCGTCCCTGACCCAGCGCCGCACCCGGCTCACGGACAGGAAACCGAACGACAGCCTGGCCACCGACCCGTTGTAGGGCACGGGTACCGCCCGGCCCGCCCCGACGACGTAGGGGGGCAGCGGGGTGTCGTCGTCGGCCGGGGAGATCACTGAGATCTCGTGGCCCTCGTCGATCAGCGCCTCGGCCAGGCCCCTGATGTGTTCCTGCACTCCGCCCGGCACGTCCCACGAGTACGGGCAGGTGATCCCGATCTTCACGGAGGGCCGCCCCGCGGGGGAGGCACCGGATTCAGGGGAGTCACCATGGATCGTTCGGCATCATGATTTTGATTTTCGAGGTCGGCGGTGAAGACGCGCTGGAGCATGTGCCAGTCCTGCGGGTGCTCGGCGATCGCGGTCTCCCAGCACTGCGCCAGCTGCTGGCTCATGGCCGCGATCTTCTCCGCGCGGGTCCCTGACGCGGGGACGGGGATCTCCGGGTAGATGCGGGCGCCCCATTCGTCCTCGCCTTCGAACCAGGTCGCCGTCGGGAGCAGCGCGGCGCCGGTGTGCACCGCGAGCGCGGCGGTGGCCGCGATCCGCGCCCGCTCGCCGAACATCTCGACCTCGATCCCGGACTCCTTCAGGTCGCGGTCACTGACCAGGCAGACCAGGCCGCCTTTGCGCAGCCGCTGGGCCAGGGTCCCGAACGGGGTCTGCCCTCCCGTCAGCGGGAGTACCTCCATCCCCAGGCTCTGGCGGAAGCGGACGAACGCCTCGTAGACCGACTCCGGCCGCAGCCGTTCGGCGACGGTGGTGAACGTGCCCGCGCCCGCCTGGACCACCCACACGGCCGCCTGCTCGAAGTTGCCCATGTGCGGCAGGGCGACGATCACGCCCCGGCCGACCCGCAGGTTCGCGAACAGCTCCGCCTCCCCTTCGGGGTTGACGTGCATGCCGGCCATGATCTGCTCGATGGGGATGGCCGGCAGGCGGAACGTCTCGAGCCAGTACCTGGCGTAGGACCGCAGCGCGGCCCGGGACAGGGCGCGCAGCTCTTTGCCGTCCACGTCCTGGGTGTGATCGGTATAGCTCAGCACCCGGCGCAGGTTGGCCTCGAGCACCTGCACCTTCGGGCCCTGCCGCCGCCACGCGACCTCGGCCACGGCCATGAAGACCGACCGGGCCCACGACAGCGGGACCCGGCAGATCAGCTTCCAGCCGAGCCGGTACGCGAACCCGGTCAGCCGCTCGGACACAGAAACGGGCTGCGATGGACGCGCCACGCCCGACCTTCCCTCAGCCATCAGCGTCCGCCTTGGTCTGCCGGGTCTCCAGGTAGACCGCGCGAATCCGCTGCCAGAACGTGTAGGCGCTGCCTGCCGCTAGCGCCCACAGCCCTACGTTGAGAATGTACGGCACGCCGAGGCCGGAAACGCCGACGGCGATCAGGGAGATGAGCATGCGCTCGGGCCGCTCGATCAGGCCCACCTCACACTGCAGACCCAGGCCCTCCGCCCGGGCCTTCGTGTACGACACCAGGAGCCCTGTGACCAGGCAGAACAGCGACACCCCGCCGAGCAGCGGGTTGTGCCCGCCGCGCATGAACCAGATCACGAGCCCGCTGAAGATCCCGGCGTCGGCAATCCGGTCCATGGTGGAGTCGAAGAACGCGCCCCAGCTCCCCGTCGTCCCCTTGATCCGGGCCAGCGTGCCGTCCAGCATGTCGAGGAGCACGAAGATCGTGCACGTCAGCGCGCCGGGGAACATCTCGCCGATGGGGAACAGCCCGAGCGCCCCGCCGGCTACGCCGACCGTGCCGATGAGGGTGACGGCGTTCGCCGTGAGCGGGGTCCGCGCGAGGATCGCGCCCACCGGGGTCCACAGGCGCGCCATCACGGGCCGCAGCGGGTTCAGCATGGCCGTCCGATCTTATGCGGTGGTCGTGCTCGCCCCGCGGGACGACCCCTGCGGGCAAGCATCACTTCATCTTCCGGCAACCCCGGAGATTCTTTGCGTGGGGGTTGTGGACATGGCGCCCGTGGGTTAAGGCTGTTCGTGCGCACTAGCGATCGCAAGGAGGCGAACGGCAATGGCTGCAACAGCGAGTGGGGCCGGGTCAGGAGGAGCCGCGGGCAGGGCACCGGCGGCCGACCAGGTGCGGAACGTGGTGCTGGTCGGCCACTCAGGTTCCGGTAAGTCGAGCCTCATCGAGGCGCTACTCGCCGCGACGGGCACGATCCAGCGGCAGGGCAGCATCGAAGAGGGCACCACGGTCAGCGACTTCGATGAAGCGGAAGTTCGGCAGCAGCGCTCGGTCAACCTGACCCTGGCGCCCCTGCTCCACAACGGCATCAAGGTCAACCTGCTCGACGCGCCCGGGTACGCCGATTTCACCGGGGACCTTCGGGCCGGGCTGCGGGCCGCGGACTCCGCGCTCTTCGTCGTCTCCGCCTCCGACGGGATCGACGGCGTGACCAGGATGCTGTGGGACGAGTGCGCCGCGGTGGACATGCCCCGCGCGATCGTCATCACCAAGATCGACCACCAGCGCGCGGAATTCGACGCCACGCTAGCCGCCTGCCGCGGCGCCTTCGGCGAGTCCGTCGCGCCCCTGTACCTGCCGGTCGGTGCGCCGGTGAACGGGATGATCGGGCTGCTGTCCCAGAAGCTGTACACCTACTCGGGCGGGACGCGGACCGAGGGGACCGCCTCGGGCGCCGATTTGGACCGGGCCGAAGAGCTGCGGAGTGAGCTGATCGAGGGCGTCATCACCGAGAGCGAAGACGAGAGCCTGATGGACAGGTACCTGTCCGGAGAGGACATCGACCCCAAGGTCCTCATCGAGGACCTGGAGAAGGCCGTCGCGCGCGGCAGCTTCTACCCGGTGCTTATCGCTTCCTCGGCCCCGCAGAACCGGATGGGCATGCTCGAGCTGCTCGAGGTGATGACCCAGGCGTTCCCCTCCCCTTCCGAGCACCCTCTTCCCACGGTCACCACGCCTGACGGCAAGCCCGTCACCGGGCTGTCCGCCGACCCGAAGGGGCCGCTGCTCGCGCAGATCATCAAGACCACCTCGGACTCCTACGTCGGGCGGATCAGCCTGGTCCGCGTGTTCTCCGGCACGCTGCGCCCCGACGCCTCCGTGCACGTATCCGGGCACGGGCGCGCCACGCGCGGTCATGCCGACCACGACGATGACGAGCGGGTGGGCGCGCTGACCTCGCCGCTGGGCAAGCAGCAGCGCTCGGTCACTTCGTGCTCGGCCGGCGACATCTGCGCCGTGGCCAAGCTCGGCACGGCGGAGACCGGCGACACGCTCTCGGACAAGGAGCGCCCACTGCTGATGGAAGCGTGGTCCATGCCCGAGCCGCTGCTGCCCATCGCCATCGTGGCCAAGTCCAAGGCCGACGAGGACAAGCTGTCGTCGGGTTTGTCCCGGCTGGTCACCGAGGATCCGACGCTGCGCCTTGAGAACAATCCCGAGACCAGGCAGCTCGTACTGTGGACGATGGGCGAGGCGCATGCCGACGTACTGCTCGACCGGCTCGGCAACCGGTACGGCGTCGCGGTGGAGACGGTCGACCTGCGGGTCCCGCTGCGGGAGACGATCGGGGGCAAGGCCCATGGCCTGGGCCGGAACGTCAAGCAGACCGGCGGCCACGGCGAGTACGGCATCTGCCACATCGAGATCGAGCCGCTGAGCGACTCGGCCGGGTTCGAGTTCGTCGACAAGATCGTCGGCGGGGTCGTGCCGCGCCAGTTCATCCCCTCGGTGGAAAAGGGCGTCCGCTGGCAGATGGACCAGGGCGTCCTGGCGGGATACCCGATGACCGGGGTCCGGGTCACCCTGTACGACGGCAAGGCGCACGCGGTGGACTCCTCCGACATGGCCTTCCAGAAGGCCGGCCGGGCGGCCCTGAAGGACGCGGTGGACAAGGCGACGCCCATGCTGCTCGAGCCCGTCGATGAGGTGAACGTGCTGGTGCCCGACGACTACGTCGGCGCCGTCATGTCGGACCTGTCCTCACGGCGCGGGCGGGTGCTCGGGACCGAGCCCATCCCGGGCGGGCGCACGCTGGTGAAGGCGGAGATCCCGGAGCTCGAGATCGTCAGGTACTCGATCGACCTGCGTTCGGTCTCTCACGGGACGGGGTCGTTCACCAGGTCGTACCTGCGTCACGAGCCCCTGCCGTCCCACCTGGCCGCCAAGGTCGCCGCCGACTCCAAGCCTTCCTGAGGCTTTCCCTGTGGGTGTGGCACCGTATTCATTCTTCTGGGTACGGTGCCACACCCATGGGCCGGGGAGGGCCCGGCCGGTTAGGTGGCGGGCCAGGCTTCGGCTAGGAGCTTGCGGGTGTCGGCCAGGAGCTGAGGCAGGACGCGGGTCCGGCCGACGACCGGCATGAAGTTGGTGTCGCCGCCCCACCTGGGCACGATGTGCTGGTGCAGGTGGGCGGCGATGCCGGCCCCGGCGACCGAGCCGAGGTTCATCCCGATGTTGAAGCCCTGGGCACCCGACGCCTGGCGCAGGGCGGTGATCGCGCGGCTGGTGAACTGGGCGAACTCGACGGTCTCCCCGGCCGTCAGGTCCGTGTAATCGGCCACGTGCCGGTACGGGCAGACCAGCAGGTGACCGCTGTTGTACGGGTATAGGTTGAGCACTGCGTAGACCAGTTGGCCGCGGGCGACGATCAGGCCGTCCTCGTCGCTGCGCTTCGGCGCCTCGTCGAACGGGCAGCCCTCGTCCTCACCGGGACCTGAGGGCTTACCCTCGCCCT
>JBOHCK010000117.1:0-17312 GCA_050698755.1 Streptosporangiaceae bacterium
GCGCGCGGGCGGCGCGCTGCAGGGCCTGGGTGCGGCTGGCGCCGGTCACGATCAGCTTGGCGATCAGCGAGTCGAAGACCTGCGGGACCGTCTGCCCGCTCGTGTACCCGGAGTCGACCCGGACGCCGGGCCCGGACGGGGGGTTCCAGGCGGTGATCGTGCCCGGGGCGGGCAGGAAGTTCCGGCCAGGGTCCTCGGCGTTGATCCGGAACTCGATCGAGTGCCCGCGGGCCGGCGGGTCGTCGTAGCGCAGTGGCTCGCCCTCGGCGATGCGGAACATCTCGCGCACCAGGTCGATGCCCGTGATCTCCTCGCTGACCGGATGCTCGACCTGCAGCCGGGTGTTGACCTCGAGGAAGCTGATCGTGCCGTCCTGGCCGACGAGGAACTCGCACGTGCCCGCGCCCACGTACCCCGCCCGGCGCAGGATCGCCTTCGACGCGCGGTACAGCTCCTCGACCTGCCTCGCCGAAAGGAACGGGGCCGGGGCCTCCTCGACCAGCTTCTGGTGCCGGCGCTGCAGCGAGCAGTCCCTGGTCGAGATGACCACCACGTGGCCGGTGGTGTCGGCCAGGCACTGCGTCTCCACGTGCCGCGGCCGGTCCAGGTACCGCTCGGCGAAGCACTCGCCCCGGCCGAACGCCGCGGTGGCCTCCCGGACCGCCGACTCGTAGAGTTCGGCGACGTCCTCCTCCCGCCAGGCCACCTTGAGGCCGCGGCCACCGCCGCCGAACGCGGCCTTGATCGCGACAGGGAACCCGTGCTGGAGGCCGAACGCCCTGACCTCCTCGGCGTCCCGCACCGGCTCTGGGGTGCCCGGCGTGAGCGGCGCCCCGGCCGCACGGGCGATGTGCCGCGCCCGCACCTTGTCGCCCAGCGCCTCGATCGCGTCGGGCGGCGGGCCGATCCAGGTCAGGCCCGCCGCGCCGACCGCCCGGGCGAAGCCGGCGTTTTCCGCGAGGAACCCGTAGCCGGGGTGCACCGCGTCCGCGCCGGAGGACAGCGCGACCTTGATGAGCTTGTCGATCTCCAGGTACGTTTCCTGGCCGGTCACCCCGGCCAGCGAGTACGCCTCGTCGGCCATCGTGACGTGCAGCGCGTCCTGGTCCGGTTCGGCGTATACGGCCACGCTGGCCAGGCCGGCGTCGCGGCAGGCCCGCACGACACGCACCGCGATCTCGCCGCGGTTCGCGATGAGGACCTTGCGCACGGCGGCCTCCCTGGTTCCGGCTGGGCCGGAGCCCAGTTGAGATAGATCATGAGCCACGCTCACCGATATGTCAGCCCGGCGCTGACGTCAATGTCAGCAAGACAGCTCTATCGGTTACTCCCGGAGCCGGGACCGTCTTTACTTTCCTTTTAATCGCCATACAGTGGGCCCTGTGGCGGACAATCCGCTTTCCGGGGAATTCGCGCCATCGCTCACGGTCCGGACGGGGACAACCGAACGGATCTTGCCGCCCGGCCCTTCGTACCTGGTCGGCCGCGATCCGGAGTGCGACATCGTGATCACCGATGCGCGCGTGTCATGGCGGCATGCGGTGCTCAGCCTGACCGGCGGCCGGTGGGTCCTGGCGGACAACGGGAGCACGAACGGAACCTTTGCCGACGGCCGGCGGATGGACCGGATCGAGATCACCGGGCCGAGCCTGATCCGGCTCGGTCACGCGGCCGACGGGCCGCCGATGGACTGTACCGTCGGAGTCGGCGACGCCGGCCCGCTGCCGACCAGGACGGTGCGCATCGGCCGGGCGCCGGACGCACCCGCGGAGCCGAACGCCGCGCGATCTTCTGCCGCGCCACCCCCGGCGCCGTCGGCCCCCGCCCCGCATCCGGTCACCGAGCGGGTACCTGTACCGCCCGCCACCGCACCGGCCGACGGGGACGGCCCGCTCGAGATCCCTTACGCGATCCGGTGGCTGGTGCCGCGGGGCGAGCGGTTCGCCAACTTCGACATCCTGAACGACAACGACTCGCAGATCGAGTACTACCGCCGGTTCGGGCACATCTACGCGGTCGGGATCCCGACCAAGAAGTGGCGGCTCGTCGTGGTCTCGGACCCCGTGCTGCTCGATGAGGTCGCGGCGAACGAGGAGCAGTTCGGTAAGCGCGTCGAGGAGATCAACTTCTTCGCGCAGCTGGGCCACTCCCGCGGCGGGGGCATCTCGGTAATCGGCGACGGCGAGCACTACGACCAGATCCGCCGGGTGATGCTGCCGTGGTACGCGCCGTCGCACCAGCGGACGCAGCTCGAGCGGATGAAGGACCAGGCGCGCAGGCTGGTCGCCGACTGGTCGGCGATTCCCGCAGGCACGACGCTCGAGGCGCGCACCTGGATGGAGCGCTACGCACTCGAGGTGTCCGGCCGCGGCGCGTGCGCCTACGACTTCGGCCTGCTCGGCCGGGCAGGCCACGGCGACGCTCACCCGTTTGCGGCGGCCGTCCCGGCCAGCACGAAGGAGAGCATCCGGCGGGTGGCCGACCCCCGCCCCGACTCCGCGGTCTTCGCCGGCCGGACCGCTCGCCAGCGCAGGCAGCAGTACCGCCGTCACAACCAGGAGCTGTACAAGACGACCGGCGCGCTCGTGCAGGCCCGGCTGCACGGGGCACCGCTCGGCCAGCAGACGGATCTGCTCAGCCGCCTGGTGAGCACGCCGGACCCCGAGACGGGGCAGCTTCTCGACGCCGAGACCATCCGCGACCAGATCCTGATGCACCTGTCGAACGGCTTCAACGGGCCGTCGATCACCGGGGCGTGGCTCGCCTACCTCCTGGCCACCCACCCGGATGTCGAGGCGAAGCTGATCGCCGAGATCGACGGGATCACCGGCGGCGACCCAGACTACGACCTGCAGTACGACGACCTGCTCAAGCTGACCTACACCACTGCGGTGATCAAGGAGACGATGCGGATCTACCCGCCGCAGCCGGTGACGATCCGCCGCAGCCGCAAAGACGGGACGCTCGGCCGCTACCGGGTCCGCAAGGACGACATCATCCTGGTCGGGACGCTGGCCGCGCAGCGCGACCCGCGCTACTGGGGCCCGGACCCGGACAGGTTCGACCCGGAGCAGTTCGCGCTGGAGAAGGTCGTGGACCGGCCGCGGCACGCCTTCATCCCGTTCTCGGTCGGGAAGCGGCAGTGCATGGCCCAAGAGGTCACGTTCATGATGCTCCGCGTCGTCCTGTTCGAGATCTACCGGCACTTCCAGCTGCGGCTCGCGCCGGGCGCCAAGGTGATCAAGAACACCGTCGTGACCACCAAGCCGGCCGAGGTACCGATCATCGTCGTGCCGCGGCAGCGGCCGCGGGACGCGCGCCGGGCGGCGCCCGTCCCGCGCGCGCAGGCCGTGTCACAGGATCGGCCGCGCGCCGTCGCCGCGGAGCCCGGGCGCGACTGGGGAGACCCGACCCAGATCCCCGAGACCAGCGCCTACCGCCATCTGGTCATCGCGTACGGCAGCAACTTCGGCGCGAACAAGATGCTGGCCGAGCGCTTCGCCGAGCGGGCCGACTTCCAGGGCTACACCAGCGACGTGATCACGCTGAACGAGCTCGACGGCGCGCCGCCGCGCACGCGGCCCTGGCTGCTGGTCGCGATGACCTCGACCTACACGTCGAATCCGCCCTCGAACGCGGCCGCGTTCAAGGCCTGGCTCGAGCGCACGCCGCCCGGCACCCCGACCTGGCAGAACTGCCGTTACCTGATCTGGGGGCTCGGCAACAGCCAGTGGAACGCGTTCCTCGCGTTCCCGCGGTACCTGTACGCCAAGCTCTCCGAGCTCGGCGCCACGCCGCTCGGCGAGTTCGCCTACGGTGACGTGGGCACGCCGGCGTGGGAGCGCAGGCACGACGAGTGGAACGCCGCCGTCTGGCCCGTCCTGCTCGAGCTTTCAGGCGCGCGCCGCACGCAGGCCGCGGCCGCGCGCGTCGCCGCGGGTGACGCGGCCGCGGGCGCGCTGACCGGCACCGACTCGCAGACCGCGATGCACAGGTCATTGGTCGTGCCGCCCGGCGGCACGACCACGCCGCGGGAACTGCTCGCCCCGATCATCCTGACCAACGCCGTGGGGAAGGATACGGTCGAGGCCCGCGCCGTGGCCGGCGCGGAGCTCCAGGCCGCCCAGTCGCCCAGGCGGACCAGGCACCTCGAACTCGGCCTGCCGCCCGGCGTCTCCTACCGGGCCGGCGACCACCTCGGCATCTGCCCGAAGAACGACGAGGAGCGGGTCGAATGGCTGGCCCGGCGCCTCGGCGCGGCGCTCGACGGACTGTTCATGGCGCCGAAGAGGATGAACGTCCGCGCCGTACCGAAGGGCGTCGTCCTGCAGGTACGCAACGTGCTCACCAACCTCGTCGACATCAGCGGCAGGCCGACCGCCGCGCTCATCGACCTCATGATCGAGAAGGTGTCCGACCCCGGCGAAGTGTCGAGGCTGATCGACATCAGGCAGGTCCTGCACACGCCGGACGGGCCCGCCTCCCCGCTGCGCGCGGCGATCGACGCGGGCGGCTACGACGTCCTGCGGCTGCTGTACGAGTTCCCGTCCTGCCCGCTCAACATCTACGAGTTCCTGCAGGTGGCGCAGCCGCTCAAGCCGCGCTACTACTCGACGAGCTCCAGCCCGCGGATCCACGGCGACGGCGTCGCCCACGTGACGGTCGGGCTGGAGACCGCGCCCGTGCCGGGCCGGCCCGGCCGCGACTTCGTCGGGCTGAGCTCGCACTACGTGCACGCGCTGCGCAAGGGCGACCGCCTGAACGTCTTCATCGAGAGTGCCGACGGGTTCCACCTGCAGGACGACCTCACCAGGCCGATGATCCTCGTCTGCGCCGGCACCGGCTTCGCGCCGATGCGGGCCTTCTGCTGGGAGCGGCTCGCGCTGCGGCGCGCGGGCGCCCCGCTGGGAGAGGCGGCGCTCTTCAACGGCATCCGGTCGAGCCGTCTCGACTACATCTACCGCGACGAGATCGACCGGTTCGCCGCCGAGGGCGTGCTCGATCACGTTTACGTCGCGACGTCGCGCGAGCGGCCCGACCGCCGCGATCATGTACAAGACCACCTACGAGAGCAGGGCGTGCTCGTCTGGCGCCTGCTCACCCGCGATGGCTACGTCTACGTCTGCGGTTCCCAGCCGATGCGCGAGGCCGTCCGGGCCGCCCTCGTCGACGTCATCGCGGATCACGGGGCCCTGCCGCGCGAGCGGGCGGAGGCCTACCTGGCTGACATGGAGACGACCGCACGCTACCGCCCCGACCTGTGGGGCTGACTCCCAGGGAGCCGGCATGGATGTCCTCGCCCTGATCTTGACCGTGGCGGCCATGGCCATGTTCGCGTTCGCCGCCAGCGGTCGCGAGCTGCGCCACTTCAACGAGATCGCGCTCGGGCTCGTCTTCCTGTGCGCGGCGCTGATCTGCCAGTTCACCTCGATCACCCATACGCATATCGGCCGGTAGGGCGGGGATCTACGGCACCCGCCTCGGGCGCCGGGCCGGGGCCGCGAGGGCCCCGCGGGGTCACGATGAGATCTTGGCCAGCGGACGCAGGCTCCCGGCTGGTTCCGGTGCCTTACCGCGCCCGCCTCTCAACCGAAGTGTGATCTGGTGTACGTAGAGTGAGCGAGACACCGGTTGGGAGGCCGCTGGCCGCGGCTGGGGATCCGGTGGTCGCCGGCGCTGGGTGATCCGCGACGTCGGCGACTATTCGTTACGACGTAGTAACGAACGCGTGAATCAGCCATCTATCCAGGGCTAGCGCGTGTTGACCAGGAAAGAACCTGCGAGCAGAACGGAAGGAGCCCGGGTGCGCCGGATCATCTCGGGAGACCAGGTATGAGCGTGCTTGGCATGCTGGCCTGGTTCGCCGCGGCGGCGAGCTGTTGGCTCGGCGCCCGCAGGCACGAGAGTGCCGTCGCGCGGGGCTACCGGTGGCTGGCCGGGGCCGCCCTGCTCTACTGCGCCGGGCTCGTCCTGGCGCAGGTCCTCGGTGACACGCTGAACCCGGCCTCGGGCCTGTCGTTCGCCGACCTGCCGTCGCTGCTGGCGCTGGCCTGCGCCGCCATCGGCATCACGGTGCTCGTCGGCGCGGAGCGGGACGCGGGAACCGGATCGGCGGCGGGGGGCGGCCCCGACTCCTCCGCCGGTCCCGGCTCGGGCCCCTCCGTCCTGCCCGGCCTGGCCGACGGCTACGTCATGGCGGTCGCCCTGCTGGTCATCGGCTGGGTCACCCAGTTCAGCGACGAGTTCCACCGCTCCGGTGACCGGCCGGGCCTGTTCCTGATCGCGCTGGTCCACCCGCTGGCGGACCTGGCCGTGCTCGGCGCGCTGCTACCCATGGTCACCACCGCCTGGCGGCGGACGGTCCTGCCCTACCTGGCCCTGCTCGCCGCCGGGGTCGGTGACGCCCTGTCGGTCGGGCAACGGGTGGCCGGCGGGCACCTGGGCAGCGCCGCGCAGCTGATGCCGGTGATCGCGGCGCTGCTGCTGGCGGGGTCGCCCTGGCGGACGACCGAGCCGGGCTGGACCCGCCGGACGGCGAACTCGGCGGTCACCGCCGTCATCGCCGCGGCGACCGCCTCGGTCGCCACCGTGGTCGTGATCGCGAGCGGGCTGGCCGGCGGCCCCGCGTCAGGGGTCGCGCTGGTCGTGGCCGGCGGGGCCGGCGTGCTCGTGCTCTCGGCGCGGGTGTTCATGCTGGTCAGGGAAAACGGGATGGTCCTGGGGATCTGGCGGGAATCCAGCCGGAACCTGCGTAACCTGGCCAGCCGGACCAGCGACATCGTCCTGGTGTGCGAGCCGGACGGCGCGATCAGGTACGCCAGCCGGGCGGTGACGGAGTACGGCTACGCACCGGGGGCGCTGGTCGGCCGCAGGCTCCTGGACCTGGTTCATCCCGAGGATCAGGGCGTCGCGCTGGCGGCGGTCAGGCACGCCCTCAGCGAGCCGCTCGCCGCGGAACCTGCGGCATCCGCCGAACCTGGCGCCGTCGAGGCTGAGGGCCCGGGTTCCGCGGACGCGGACCGCTTCCCGGCCCGGGTCCGCGCCGCCGACGGGACGTGGCGGCACGTCGAGGCCGCCGTGCTCAGGTACCGGGTGCCGGGATCGCCCGGGCAGTTGCTGGTCACCGCCCGCGACGTCAGCGACCAGGTCGCGCTCCGCCAGCAGGTCGCGCACCTGACCTTCCACGACGGGCTGACCGGCCTGCCCAACCGGGCCTACCTGGAGGAGCGGACGCGGGACCTGCTGGCCGATACCGCCGCGGCCAGGCGGATCGGCGTGGTCTTCCTCGACCTGGACCGCTTCACCGCGGTCAACGACTCGGTAGGCCACGGGGCAGGCGACCTCGTGCTCGCGCAGGCGGCCCGGAGACTCCGCGTCGTCGTCCCGGGCCACGACACCGTGGCGCGCTGGGGCAGCGACGAGTTCTCCGTCCTGGTCGAGGACGCGGGCAGTGTCGCCGAGGTCGCCGAGGTCGCCGAGCGCCTGGCGGTCGCGGTCGCCGCCGAGCCGTTCCAGGCGGGCGGGCAGCAGATCGCGCTCACGGCCAGCGTCGGCGTCGCGCTCGCCGAGTCCGGGCCCGACAGCTCGCCCGGGCTGGTGCTGCGCAACGCGGACGTGGCGATGGCTCGCGCCAAGGAGGCCGGCGGCGACCGGGTGGAGATCTACGCCGCGCACATGCACGCGGACGTGGTGCGCAGGCTCGAGATCGTCAGCGACCTGCAGCGGGCCGTCACCAACGGCGAGCTCACCCTGCAGTACCAGCCGATCATGGAGCTGGCCACGTCGCAGGTCACCGGGGCCGAGGCCCTGGTCCGCTGGTGGCGCGGGGGCCAGGACGTCGCCCCGCGCGAGTTCCTCGGCACGGCCGAGGAATCGGGCCTGATCGTACCGATCGGAGAGTGGGTACTCCGCGAGGCCTGCGTGCAGGGCGCCGCCTGGCGGCGGCACTCCGCCGACTTCGGGGTCTGCGTCAACCTGTCGGCCCGGCAGATCACCGCCCCCTTGTTCACGGCGCGGGTGGCCGCGATCCTGGCCGAGACCGGCCTGCCGCCGGCCTCGCTCACGGTCGAGGTCAACGAGCGGGTCCTGGTCGAGGCGGACGACCTGATCGTCGACCGGCTCGCCGAGCTGAACCGGCTCGGCATCCGGATGGCGATCGACGACTTCGGCACGGGTTACGCGTCGCTGGCCAACCTGCGGCAGCTTCCGCTGGACACGATCAAGATCGACCCTTCGTTCGTCGCCGGCCTCGGCCAGGACGAGACGCTCACGCTGCTGACCAGGACCGTGGTGCACGTGGGACGCGAACTCGGCCTGCGGGTCATCGCCGAGGGCATCGAGCACGCTCGCCAGCTCGCCGCGCTGCGCGAGATGGGCTGCGGTTACGGCCAGGGCTTCCTGGTGGCCAGGCCGATGGCGGCCTCCGGCGTCGAAGCACTGATCACCAGCGCCGAGGGCGGAGAAACGAACGGAGCGTCTCGGAATCTGAGACAACCTGCGTGATCGGTTGACGTCCGGATTCCCGGCGGCAGTATGGTGGTACGCGTGACTTACCTGAGCATCCTCGTACTTGGCCGGCGCGCAGGCGGCTGACCAAGACAGCTGTTTGCGCGCTCCCCTCGACTGCCGCCAGGCACGAGGGGATTTTTTATGCCGCTGACCCCGAAGCCGATGGAGACGTACCGATGACCGAGCAGATGACCGGCCGCAAGGGAGCGGGCCCGGCGCCCAGCCCGCGGGACCTGGCCGCCCGTGCGCCGCACCGCGACGGCGGGCCCACCGCCGCCGACCAGCCGCCCCCCGCCGGCCTGACGGGCCCGGCTCCCGCCGCCACGGTCCCCGCCGTCACCGTCCCGGCCGAGCCGCCGCGAGCGCCCGAGCCGCGGGTGGCCGCCAGCTCGGCGACGGTCCGGGCGACCGGGGCGCAGGCGCTGATCTACGCGCTCGAGCGGGTGGGCGCGAGCGTGGTGTTCGGCATCCCAGGCGGGGCGATCCTGCCCGCCTACGACCCGCTGCTCGACTCCCACGCGATCAAGCACATCCTGGTCAGGCACGAGCAGGGCGCGGGCCACGCGGCCGCCGGGTACGCGCAGGCCACCGGGCGCGTCGGCGTGTGCATGGCGACCAGCGGCCCGGGCGCGACCAACCTGGTCACCCCGATCGCCGACGCGTACATGGACTCGGTCCCGATCGTCGCGATCACCGGCCAGATTCCCTCGGGCCTGATCGGTACCGACGGCTTCCAGGAGGCCGACATCTCCGGGATCACCCTCCCGATCACCAAGCACAACTTCCTCGTCACCAAGGCCGGCGACATCGCCCGCACCATCGGCGAGGCGTTCCACGTGGCCTCGACCGGCCGGCCGGGGCCGGTGCTGGTGGACATATCCAAGGACGCGATGCAGGCGACCACGGATTTCGGCTGGCCCGTCCCGTTCGACCTGCCCGGCTACCACCCGGTGACCAGGCCGCACGCCCGGCAGGTGCGCGAGGCGGCCCGGCTGATCAGCGAGGCCAGGCGGCCCGTGCTGTACGTGGGCGGCGGCGTGATCAAGGCCCGCGCGTCCGCGCAGCTGCGCGAGCTGGCCGAGCTGACCGGCATCCCGGTGGTCACCACGCTGATGGCCCGGGGCGCGTTCCCCGACAAGCACCCGCAGCACCTGGGCATGCCCGGTATGCACGGCACGGTGGCGGCGGTCGGCGCGCTGCAGAAGGCCGACCTTCTCATCGCGCTCGGCACCAGGTTCGACGACCGGGTGACCGGCAAGCTCGACACGTTCGCCCCGGGCGCGCTGATCGTGCACGCGGACATCGACCCGGCCGAGATCTCCAAGAACCGCCGGGCCGACGTGCCGATCGTGGGCGACTGCCGTGAGGTGATCGCGGACCTGATCGCGGTCATCCGCGCCGACCGGGAGCAGGGCCTGCGTCCCGACCTGGCGGCCTGGCAGGCCCAGGTCGGTTCTTGGCGGACGACGTACCCGCTCGGCTACGACTCACCCGCCGACGGCTCGCTCGCGCCGCAGTACGTGATCGAGCGGATCGGGAAGATCGCCGGCCCGGAGGCGCTGTACGTGGCCGGGGTCGGGCAGCACCAGATGTGGGCGGCCCAGTTCATCGACTACGAGCGCCCGGGGACCTGGATCAACTCCGGCGGGCTGGGCACGATGGGGTTCGCCGTCCCGGCCGCGATGGGCGCCAAGGTCGGCCGGCCTGACGCATGCGTGTGGGCGATCGACGGCGACGGGTGCTTCCAGATGACCAACCAGGAGCTGGCCACCTGCGCCATAGAGGGAGTCGCGATCAAGGTGGCGATCATCAACAACGGCAGCCTCGGCATGGTCAGGCAGTGGCAGACGCTGTTCTACAACGAGCGTTACTCCAACACCGACCTGCACGCCTCGGCCGAGCCCAAGCGGCCGACGGGCACCCGGATCCCCGACTTCGTCAAGCTCGCCGAGGCGTACGGCTGCGAGGGCCTGCGGTGCGAGGAGGCGGCCGACGTGGACCGGGTGATCGAGCGGGCCATGGGCATCAACGACCGGCCGGTGGTGCTGGACTTCATCGTGCACAAGGACGCCATGGTCTGGCCCATGGTCGCGGCCGGCACGTCCAACAACGACATCAAGTTCGCGCGCGGTCTGGCGCCCGACTGGGGAGGACATGAGGAATGAGCCACACGCTGTCCGTGCTGGTGGAGAACAAGCCGGGCGTCCTGGTGCGGATCGCCGGCCTGTTCGCCCGCCGCGGCTTCAACATCGAGTCGCTGGCGGTCGGGCCGACCGAGCACGAGGAGATCTCCCGCATCACTATCGTGGTCAACTGCGAAGAGCACCCGCTCGAGCAGGTGACCAAGCAGCTGAACAAGCTCATCAACGTGCTCAAGATCGTCGAGCTCGAGCCGGGCGCTACCGTGCAGCGCGAGCTGCTCCTGGTCAAGGTCAGGGCCGACGCCGAGAGCCGGTCGCGGGTGCTCGAGGCCGTGAACCTGTTCCGCGCCCGGGTGGTCGACGTCGCGCTCGACGTGGTCACGGTGGAAGCCACCGGCGACAAGGATAAGCTCGACGCTCTGGTCAGGGTGCTCGAGCCGTTCGGCATCAAGGAACTCGTCCAGTCGGGCATGGTGGCCATCGGCCGCGGCAGCCGGTCGATCACCGACCGCGCGCTGCGCCCCGTGGAACGCAGCGCATAGACCAGGTCCGCAGGACACAACCCAGGAACGACACAAGGAAGGCCAGTTACGGTGGCAGAGATTTTCTACGACGACAGCGCGGACCTCTCGGTCATCCAGCGCAGGCACGTCGCCGTCCTCGGGTACGGCAGCCAGGGGCACGCGCACGCGCTCTCGCTCCGCGATTCGGGCGTGGACGTCCGGGTCGGGCTGCCCGAGGGCTCGGCGAGCCGGGACAAGGCCGCGAGCGAGGGCCTGCGGGTCACCACCCCCGGGCAGGCGTGCGAGGAATCCGACCTGATCATGGTCCTGGTCCCCGACCACCTGCAGCGGGAGCTGTACGCCCGCGACATCGCGCCGTCGCTGGTGCCGGGGGACGCGCTGTTCTTCGCCCACGGCCTGAACATCCGCTACCACCTCATCACCCCGCCCGCCGGCGTGGACGTGTGCATGGTCGCGCCGAAGGCGCCCGGCCACCTGGTCCGCCGCCAGTTCTCCCAGGGCCGGGGCGTGCCCGTGCTGGTCTGCGTCGAGCGGGACGCGACCGGGCAGGCGTGGCCGCTGACCCTCGCCTACGCCAAGGCCATCGGCGGCACCCGCGCGGGCGCGCTGAAGAGCACGTTCACCGAGGAGACCGAAACCGACCTGTTCGGCGAGCAGACGGTGCTCTGCGGCGGCGTCGCCGAGCTGATCAAGGCCGGCTTCGCGACGCTGGTCGAGGCCGGCTACCAGCCGGAGTCCGCCTACTTCGAGTGCCTGCACGAGATGAAGCTGATCGTGGACCTGATGTACGAGGGCGGCATCTCCAAGATGTACTGGTCGGTGTCCGACACCGCCGAGTACGGCGGCTACACCCGCGGTCCGCGGCTGATCAACGAGCAGACCCGCGAGGAGATGCGCCGCATCCTCGGCGAGATCCAGGACGGGTCGTTCGCGCGCGAGCTGGTCGAGGAGTTCGACGCGGGCAAGCCCAACTTCCTCAAGCGCCGCGAGGAAGAGCACGCCGAGCAGATCGAGCAGGTCGGCGCCCGGCTGCGCCCCCTGATGTCCTGGCTCGCCGACGACGAGTAGCAGCGGCAGTCCGGGGCGGCGCGTTTAGCCGCCCCGCCCGGCTGCGCGCCACCCTCCTGCTGCGGGAAGGCGAGCAGCGCCGGTCGCAGCGGCTGCAGGCTAAGGCGCGCGGGGCCTGGAAGCGGGCCTCCCGCCGCCGCTACCGCCGCTGGATGCACTAGGACGTCAAAATAGTGTCTCGCATGCTGAGACAACCGTCTTAAGGACGGTCCGCGGCCGCCGCCGGTCGGGTAGCGTAGCAGGCACTATGCGGCGCTTGGTACTCGTAACCAGCCGCAGCGGGGACCTGTGAGGACCTAATCCGGGGCAGGCCGGCTACCCGCTGCGGGGTGAGGTGCTGGCCGTAAGTCCCGTGTGGTTGTCCATCAGGAGCGTTCTCGTGTACGACATGTATCCCTGGTCCGGCGCGCCGACCGCCTCGACCGCCTCGACCCCATCGGTCCCCGAGGCCCCCAAGACCCCCAAGGCCCCCAAGACCGCCACGGTCCCCCTGGCCACGAGTGCGGTGCAGATCGCCCTCGACCGGCGAGACCACGGCGGCGACGCGGCCGCTGAGCCGGCGGCTGCCCTGGCCCGCCAGTAAGGTTCAGGCATGGGCTCACGAAACATCACGCTGGCCGTCATCGGCGGGGACGGCATCGGCCCCGAGGTGGTCGCCGAGGCGCTCAAGGTGCTGCGGGCCGCCGCGCCCGAGGTCACGATCAGCGAGACCAGCTACGACCTCGGCGCGCGCCGCTGGCACCGGACCGGGGAGACGCTCCCCGACGCCGTGCTCGAGGAGATCAAGGGGCACGACGCCATTCTGCTCGGCGCGGTCGGCGACCCGAGCGTGCCGAGCGGCGTGCTCGAGCGCGGCCTGCTGCTGCGGCTGCGGTTCGAGCTTGACCACTACGTCAACCTGCGCCCGGTGCGGCTCTACCCGGGGGTCGACTCCCCGGTGGCCGGCGTCCGGCCGGTGTCGGTCGACATGCTGGTCGTCCGCGAGGGCACCGAGGGCCTGTACAGCGGAGCGGGCGGCGTGATGCGCAAGGGCACGCCAGCCGAGATCGCCACGCAGGAGAGCCTGAACACCGCCTTCGGGGTGAACCGGGTGGCCAGGTACGCCTTCGGTAAGGCCATGGCCAGGCCGCGCAGGAAGCTCACGCTCGTGCACAAGACGAACGTGCTGACCTACGCGGGCGACCTGTGGCAGCGGACGGTGGACGCGCTGGCCAAGGAGTTCCCCGAGGTGGCGGTGGACTACTGCCACGTCGACGCCGCGTCGATGTTCTTCGTGGCCGCCCCCGAGCGGTTCGACGTGATCGTCACCGACAACCTGTTCGGCGACATCCTGACCGACCTCGGGGCCGCGGTGGCCGGCGGGATCGGCCTGGCGGCCAGCGGGAACATCAACCCGGAGGGGACCACGCCCAGCATGTTCGAGCCGGTGCACGGGAGCGCGCCCGACATCGCCGGCCAGCAGAAGGCCGACCCGTCGGCGGCGATCCTGTCCGCCGCGATGCTCTGCGAGCACCTGGGCCTGGACGCCGAGGCGGCCAAGATCGAGCAGGCCGTCGCCGAGGACCTGCTGGAACGGCAGGGCGCCTGGGCGGCCCGCACCACCGTCGAGGTGGGCGACGACATCGCCGAGCGAGTATCCGGCTGACCCTCCGGCATATGCCGGTGACACCCGGTTTTACGAGCTAGCGTTGATGTCAGCCCCCCAAGGCGATGAGGAAGTGCACACGATGATCGACTTCGATACCCGGCTTTCCGGCCACCAGGTCCCCGCCGCCGAGCGCGAGGCACTGCTGCAGGCGCCCGGCTTCGGCCGGTACTTCACCGACCACATGATCACGCTGCGCTGGTCGGCCGAACGCGGCTGGCACGACGGGCGGCTCGAGCCCTACGGGCCGTTCACCCTCGACCCGGCCACCTCCGTGTTCCACTACGCCCAGGAGTTCTTCGAGGGCCTGAAGGCTTACCGTCAGGACAACGGCTCGATCACGTTGTTCAGGCCGGACGCGAACGCGGCCAGGTTCAACCGGTCGGCGCGCCGGATGGCGATGCCCGAGCTGCCAGAGGAGACGTTCATCCGGGCCCTGGAACTGCTGGTGACCCAGGATCGTGGCTGGGTGCCCGGAGGCGAAGGGAACAGCCTGTACCTGCGGCCGTTCATGATCGCGACGCAGCAGACCCTCGGGGTCAACCGCCCGTCGAGTGAGTACCTGTTCTGCGTCATCGCCTCGCCGGCCGCCTCCTACTTCAGCGGCGGGCCGAAGCCGGTCACCGTGTGGCTATCCGAGGACTACACCCGGGCGGCGCCGGGCGGCACCGGCGGGGTCAAGGCGGGCGGCAACTACGCCGCCGCGTTCGCCGCCCAGCAGCAGGCCGTGGAACAGGGCTGCGATCAGGTGGTCTGGCTCGACGCCGCCGAACACCGCTGGGTCGAGGAAATGGGCGGGATGAACCTGTTCTTCGTCTTCGGGGAGACAGCAGACGAGGGACCGCAGATCATGACGCCCCCGCTGACCGGCACGCTCCTGCCCGGGATCACCCGCGAGGCGCTGCTGCGCCTGGCTCCCGAACTGGGCATCAAGGCCGTCGAGGAGCGGATCTCGGTCCAGCAGTGGCAGGCCAAGTGCGCGTCGGGCGAGCTGACCGAGGTGTTCGCCTGCGGGACCGCGGCCGTGATCACCCCGGTCGGCCGGGTCAAGGGCGCCGCCACGCAGTGGGTCATCGCGGACGGCGGGCCAGGACCGGTCACCATGCGCCTGCGCGAGGAACTGACCGGCATCCAGTACGGCCATGCCCCCGACCCCTTCGGCTGGGTGCACAAGGTGTGCTGACGCCATACCGTCTCGCATGCTGAGATCATCGTGCGCTACAGGCCGGGCGTGTGGCAGACTGTCGCCCGTGACGTCCGGCCTGATCATTATCGGCAGGCGCGTCGGCACCTAGGGCCAGGGTCCTAGGGCTAGGCCTGGAAACGGCCTGGACCGCCGGCGCGCAGACCTCTCGCGTTTCGCGAGGGGTCTTTTGCTTTTCTCGACCACAAAACCTTCGGAGAACACGATGCTCGACGACACCTTCCACGTCTACGACACGACGCTGCGCGACGGCGCGCAGCAGGAAGGGCTGAACCTCACGGTGGCCGACAAGCTCGCCATCGCGCGGCAGCTCGACGAGCTGGGTGTCGGGTTCATCGAGGGCGGGTGGCCAGGCGCGATCCCGAAGGACACCGAGTTCTTCCGCCGCGCCGCCAGCGAGCTGAACCTCAAGCGCGCGCAGCTCGCCGCGTTCGGCGCGACCCGCCGGCCCGGCGTCCAGGCGGCCGACGACCCCCAGGTCGCCGCGCTGCGCGAAAGCGGCGCGCCGGTCGTGACCCTCGTCGCCAAGAGTCACGACCGGCACGTCCGCCTGGCCCTGCGGACCACCCTCGAAGAGAACCTGGCGATGATCGCCGACACGGTCACCCATCTCCGCGAGAATGGCCAGCGTGTCTTCCTCGACGCCGAGCACTTCTTCGATGGGTACCGGTCCAACCCGGCCTACGCCCTCGAAGTAGTACGCACCGCAGCGCAGGCGGGCGCCGGCGTCGTCGCCCTGTGCGACACCAACGGCGGGATGCTCCCGAGCGAGCTCGCCGACGTCGTGGCGGCCGTGGCCGAGGCCACCAGCGCCCGCCTGGGCATCCACTGCCACGACGACACCGCGTGCGCCGTGGCCAATACCCTGGTCGCGGTGGACGCGGGCGTCACGCACGTCCAGGGGACGGCCAACGGGTACGGGGAGCGGGCGGGCAACGCCAACCTGTTCAGCGTGGTGGCCGGCCTCCAGCTCAAGTGCGGCCGTACCGTCCTGCGAGGCGAAGGCATCAGGGAGATGAGCCGGATCGCGCACGCGATCAGCGAGGTGACCAACGTCGCGCCGGACACCCACCAGCCCTACGTGGGCCTGTCCGCGTTCGCGCACAAGGCCGGCCTGCACGCCTCGGCGGTCAAGGTCGACCCGATGCTGTACCAGCACATCGACCCGGCGCTGGTCGGCAACGACATGCGGATGCTCGTCTCGGACATGGCGGGCCGC
The DNA here is from genome assembly GCA_050698755.1 of Streptosporangiaceae bacterium. Taxonomy (GTDB): domain Bacteria; phylum Actinomycetota; class Actinomycetes; order Streptosporangiales; family Streptosporangiaceae; genus Palsa-504. The sequence goes on from JBOHCK010000117.1 coordinate 16,310, forward strand.
GCGTCGGTCGAGCTGAAGGGGCGCGAGCTCGGCTACGACCTGTCCGGTGACAAAGAGACGATCGGCCGGGTCACGGACCGGGTCAAGGACATGGAGGCCCGCGGCTACACGTTCGAGGCCGCCGACGCCAGCTTCGAGCTGCTGCTGCGCGACGAGCTCGGGGCCCGCCCTGCTTACTTTGCGATCGAGTCGTGGCGGGTCATCGTCGAGCGCCACGCCGACGGAGCGATGACCAGCGAGGCGACCGTCAGGCTGTCCGCCAAGGGCGAGCGCCTGGTAGCGGTCGGCGAGGGCAACGGCCCGGTCAACGCGCTGGACAAGGCGCTGCGCGCCGCGCTCGAGCAGCTCTACCCGGAGCTGGCCGCGCTCGAGCTGACCGACTACAAGGTCCGCATCCTGGCCGGCACGCACGGCACGGGCGCGGTCACCCGCGTGCTGATCGAGTCCGACGACGGCACCGGCGACACGTGGAGCACGGTCGGCGTGGACGAGAACATCATCGCCGCCTCCTGGCACGCCCTGGAGGAGGCCGTCACCTACTGCCTGCTCCGCTCGGGCCGCGAACCCGGCTGAGGATGACCGCCGACCGCCTGAGCCTGCTGGCCCTGAACCGCGCCACGCTCGACCGCCAGCTCCTGCTGCGCAGGCCCACGATGTCGGCCACGCAGGCGATCGAGCGCCTGGGGGGCCTGCAGGCCCAGGCTCCCCTCGCGCCCTACGTGGGGCTGTGGACCAGGCTGGCCGGCTTCCGCCACCAAGAACTTCAAGACCTTTTGACCGAACGAGCGGTGGTGCGGGCCCACCTGCTGCGCAACACGGTCCACCTGCTGACGGCCGGGGACTTCCTCACCTTCCGCCCGCTGTTCTCCTCGGTGATGGAGCGCGCCCTGGCCGCGCACTTCGGCCGCAACCTGACCGGGGTCGACCCGCCCGAACTCCGCGAGGCCGCGGCCGCCCTGCTCGCCGAGACCGCGCTGACCAGGACGGAGCTCGGCCGGGCGCG
>JBOHCK010000118.1:0-17265 GCA_050698755.1 Streptosporangiaceae bacterium
GGCGGGCCGCCAGCGCCGCCGCGTCGTCCCCGATGTCGCCGGCGAGCACCGCCGCCGCCCAGGCCAGCTCGGCCCGGGCCTGCGGGTCCAGCGTGCCAAAGCCGGGCAGCAGCTGCTCCACCCAGGACCAGGCCTCGCGCTCGAGGTCCCGCTGCGACCAGAACAGATACAGGACCCGGAACAGGTGCGGCAGCGGCCCGCGGTCATGCGCCAGGTACCAGCGCACCGCGGCGGCCAGGTTGCCCGCCTCGGCCTGCAGCCGCTCCAGCCACTCGCCCTGGTCGGCGCCGCGCAGCGGCCGGTCCGCCCGCCCGGCCAGCGCCCGGTAATAATCAGCGTGCCGACGCTGAACCTCGGCGGCGTCGGGGCGGGCCGCGAGCCGCTCGGCCACGAACGTGCGGACGGTCTCCATCATCCGGCAGCGGGACCCGCCGCTGCCGAGGTCGAGCTGGATCAGGCTGTGCCGGGCCAGCGCCTCCAGCAGCTCCAGCGCCCCGTCATCCTCCAGCCCAGCCACCCGGGCGGCGGCCTCGATGGTCCAGCCGTCGGTAAACACCGCCACCGTCTCCAGCAGCGACCGCTCGCCGTCCTCGAGCAGGCCCACGCTCCACTCCACCGTGGCTCGCAGGGTGCGCTGCCGTTCGGGCAAGTCCACCGCGCCGGTGCCCAGCGCGTCCAGCGAGGCGGTCAGCCGGGCCAGCAGCGCGGCCGGGTCCAGCAGCCGGGTGCGGGCCGCGGCCAGCTCGATCGCCAGCGGCAGGCCCTCCAGCCGCCGGCAGATCTCCGCCACCGCCGCCGCGTTGTCCTCGGTGAGGGTGAAGCCGGGGCGCACCGCCCGGGCGCGGTCTACAAACAGCGCAACTGCTGGCGCGGACTCCAGTTCCGCCAGCAGGATCGTGGCCGGGTCGGCCGGCAGGGGCAGCGGCGGCACCGGGTACTCGCGCTCGGCGGCCAGCCCCAGCACCGTGCGGCTGGTGGCCAGGATCGCCACCCCGGGGCAGCGGGCCAGCAGCTCGCCCACGTCACTGGCGGCGCTCACCACCTGCTCCAGATTGTCCAGGATCAGCAGCCACCGGTCGCTGCCGAACCATTCGGCCAGCGCCTGCAGCGGCGACTCCGCCCCCCCAAGACCGGCGCCCACCGCCCGGGCGATCCCGGCCAGCACCAGCCCAGGGTCGGTGACCGCGGCCAGCGGCACGAACACCACGCCCGCGGCGAACCGGTCCCGCAGCCGCTCGCCCACCGCCACCGCCAGCCGGGTCTTGCCGATCCCGCCCGGCCCGGTCAGCGTCACCAGCCGCGCCTGGCCCAGCGCGGCCGCGGCCTGCTCCAGCTCCCGGGCGCGGCCGATGAACGAGCTCACCTGCACCGGCAGGTTGCTGGTGCGCTCTGCAAGCGCGCGGATAGGCGGGAAGTCAGTAGGGAGATCGGCATGGGTCAGCTGGTAGATGAGCTCGGGCTCGGCCAGATCGCGCAGCCCGAACTCCCCGAGCCGCTTCAGCCCGAACCCCCCGCCCAGCCGTCCTTCCACCAGGCTGCGCGTAGCGTTGGTGAGCAGCACCTGCCCGCCGTGCGCGGCGGCTTTCACCCGGGCACAGCGGTTGATCGGCGCATGGTCGATATGGTCGCTTCCGCGCACCCGCGCGTCGCCGGTGTGCAGCCCCATCCGCACCCGCAGCGCCGCCCCCGCCGGCCACGCCTCCCCTGCCAGCCGGATCTGGCAGGCGCCGGCCGCCTCGACCGCGGACACCGCGCTGGGAAAGACGGCGAAGAAACTATCCCCCTCCCCCCGCGAGGTCACCACCGCCCCGCCATGCCCCTCGATCACGCCGGTAACAAGACGACTGTGCCGCCCCAGAGCTACCTCCATCGCATCCGGCACGGTCTCCCACAGCCGCGTCGACCCCTCGATATCGGTCAGCAGGAACGTCACCGTCCCGGCCGGCAGGTCCACCTCCCCACCCTCACCCGCCCCGGCCGCCACGCCCGCAAAGCTCTCACTAAGCAGAACGGCAAGATCATCGACCAGCAGCCGCTCTAGCTCCCGCGGCGTGGCGAAGGTCCGGTAGGACACCGTCCCGGCCGCGCGGATGCTGTCGATCATCGCCGCCAGCCGCGGCTCCTGGCCGGGGGCGGGGCGCTTGAGGTACAGCAGCATCGGCTTGCCCGCGGCCAGCCGGTATTCATCCTCCAGCCCGGAGATCTCCATCCCCGGCGCGACCCAGCCGTAGCGCTGCCAGTAGATGCCCACGAACACCTGGCTCTGCTCCAGGTAGGCCCGGTACATGGAGCGCGGCGGGTGCGGCCGGGCGCCGGACTCATACCACACCGGGACCAGGTGCAGCCGGGCGATCGCCCGCCGTGCGGCCGCCCGCTCGGCGGCCAGCTCTTCCAGCGTCGAGGAGATGAACACCCGCACCCGCTGATCAGGCGTCAAGATCACGCCCGCCCGGTCCGCAGGCGAATCCTCGCGCGGCGAAGCGGTTACACCGGCCTCTTCTGACTCCACCATGTCCCAGCCCTACCCGCTGTCGAACTCCGGCCCTGGAAACCCAGGCAGCCGGGCCACGGCTCGTCGTTTCACTGTTCCCGGCCAAGGCATACCCGAAATGGCTAGGCCCGCGAACTCGTGCAAGTGGCCGGTTCGAGCCCAGCCGGGCGGGATCGGCATCACACGGCCCCGACCAGAGGGACTTCGTTCACGCCCGCCAGCAGCCGAAGGTTGCCCATCGGTTCCTCACCTGTCCTGGTGAGGAACCACCGCGGTCACCGCCCGACCCTGACACAGCTTGCTCATCAGTTCCGGCGATGCGCGACACCACCGCCGGTGGGATTATAGCAGTATGCGATACGAGAGCAGCGTGACCTCAATCTCCTGGATCCCATCGGAAGCGGTCACTGGGAGCGCCCGGGTCGCCTTCGATGCCGGGTTCACCCATTACGACGACCCCCCGCCCACGCAGGTCGATGACATCGAGGCACTGCGGGCAGCGGACAAATTCCGTTTCGCCAATTTGCTGAGGGCCTGGATCGAGGTGGACGACGCCGGTGAGATCACCGACTGCGGCTACAGCGGGGGCGGTCTTATCGGCGATACCACCATCAGGCTGGGCGGGCTGCGGCACACGTTCCAGAACGCGCTGCTGCCCGTCCTGCGCCGCGACCCCGAGCGCGGGGACGGCTGGGTGCGCTTCGCACAGACCGTGGGCGGCCGGACCGCCCTGCCCGCGCCGCGCGAGGTGGGGCACCGGCCCTACATCCAGTGGCAGACGCCGCTGGTGTGGACCACCCTGACGCTCACCCTGCACGCCGACGGCAAGGCGGAACCCGCGATGACTGGGGCGAGCAAATTCCCGCGCCATTGGCTCTACAACGACCGGGGCAGCCTGACCCGGAAGTCCGGCCTGACCGACTTCGGCAACTGGATGGCGGTGTCCTTCGGCCCGGACACCCCGTGGGGCGATCACGACTCCGAAGTGCTGGTCACCGCGGTGGAAACGGCCCTGGAGCACCAGCTGTCCGTGCAGCTGATGCACGGCGCCGCCAAGCCCAGGATCAAGAAGCTGCCCGCCGGGCAGGTGCTGGTCCGCCAGGGTGAGCCGGGCACCGACGTCTATCTGCTCCTGGACGGGGTGATCCGGGTGGAGCGGGACGGTGAGTGGCTCGCCGAGTACGGGCCGGGAGCGCTGCTCGGCGAGCGGGCGCAGCTGGAGGGCGGCACCCGCACCTCGACGCTGGTGGCCGTCACGCCGTGCCGGGTGGCGTCGGTGGACGCGAGCCAGTTCGACCGGTCGGCCGTGGTGGAGCTGTCCGGGGGGCACCGGCACGAAGATGCCGCCGGAGGCTGAGGGGTGCGCATCGACCTGTGCGGTGTCCGCGGCGCGACCCCAGCGCCGGGCCCGGAATTCCTCCGCTACGGCGGCCACACCTCCTGTGTCGCGCTTACTCACGACGGCGCGGCCGGGCCGTCGCTCATCCTGGACGCCGGCACCGGCCTGCGCCGGGTCACCGCGCTACTGGCAGGCCCGGCCTTCGCCGGCACGATCTTGCTCACCCACCTGCACTGGGATCACGTCCACGGGCTGCCCTTCTTCCAGGCCGGTGACCGCGACGACGCCCGGGCCGCGCTGCTCCTGCCCCAGCAGGCCGGCGGTACCGCGGTGGACGTGCTTGCCCGGGGCATGTCCCGCCGCACTTCCCGATCACGCCTAACGGCCTGCGGGGCAACTGGACGTTCGGCATGATCGAGCCCGGGCAGCTCAAGGCCGAGGGCTTCACGGTCGAGGCGCAGGAGGTGCCGCACAGGGGCGGCCGGACCTTCGGCTACCGCGTCAGCGACGGGCAGTCGGTGGTCACCTACATTCCCGATCATTGCCCCACCGCCGCCGGGGCGGGACCCGAGGGATGGGGCGAGTACCACCCCGCCGCCCTCGACCTTGCCGCCGGGTCGGACCTGCTGATCCATGATTCGTTCCTGCTGCCGGAGGAGGTCACCGCCGAGGCGTCGTTCGGGCACGCGGCGGCCGATTACGCGGTGGGCCTGGGGCAGCGGGCCGGGGCCCGGCGCATCATGCTGGCCCACCACAAACCGGGCCGGACCGACACGGAGCTCGACCTGCTGGCCGCGCGGCTCGCGCCAGGCCGGCCGGGCCAGCCGGGGCAGCCCGCCGTCGTCGTGGCGGCCGAGGGCGGGGTACTTGGGCTAGAGCGCGCGTCCCATGCCGCCGTGGAGACGGATGCCCGGTGGGTAGCCCGGCAGGCATCCGGCCAGCCGACGCGATCGTCGTCGGTGCCGGGCCGAACGGACTGGCGGCGGCGGTGACCCTGGCCCGGGCCGGGCTAACGGTGCACGTCATCGAGGGAGCATCCACACCCGGCGGCGGCTGCCGGACGCAGGAGCTCACCCTGCCTGGCTTCCAGCACGACGTATGCTCGGCGGTGCACCCACTCGCCGCCGTCTCCCCCTTCTTGCAGAAAATCGACCTGGCCGCGCTGGGGGTGACGCTGCGCACACCCAAGGTCGCGTTCGCCCACCCGCTGGACGGCGGCCACGCGGCGGCCTGCAATCCCGCCTACCGGGCAGGGCTTGAGCAGGCCGCCGCGGTCGCCGACGAGATCCGTGTCCAGTGGACGAAGGAAAATGGGGGGGCCTGACCTGGCTGCCGAGCGCGCATAACGCCGTATTCAGGCGCAGCTGCCCGCCTGATTAGGCAAGACCTCACCGACGAGCAGAACGGCGGGAGTGTACGCGGCTATCAGGCAATCTTCGTGCCGTTGGCCGCTCTCAGCAGCCCCGGCTAGGGGCCCAATGGACGGTCAGCCAACCGAATATTCATACATCGCCGCGCTTGAGGTGGACGTCCTCAACTGCCGCTCCTGGTGCGGGGGTGAACGCTAGCGATCTTGCCGGAGGCGTCCAGGCCGGCTGTCCGCTGCGAGCATCGCCGCTTGGACCAGACCACCGGACGGGGGCCTTACTGATCAGCGATGGCCGCCGAGCACGAGTCGCTGAGCCTGGGATGCCGCGCTCATGCGGCCGGACTTGAGCTGTTGGTTGCTCCTGGCTGCCACGGGTTCGGCGCATCCGGGGGCGAGATTGGCGAAAGGACGGGTGCCGATGACAGATCGGTACCGATCCGCCTCTGCCGCGCCTGGCACAGGCACCATCCCGCATGGGGAGTTCATCCATGTGAGCTGGCTGGCAACTGGCGGCGTCCGCGGCGACCCGGCGTTACAGTTGATCTTGTACGGTGCAGGTAGCCGATCGCAGCCGGGGAGGCGGGGATGGCCCAGAAGATAACCGTCGCGCTAGAAGACGATCTTGATGGCGGCCCGGCGAATGAAACAGTGCGATTCGCGATCGGCGGCACCGAGTATGAGATCGATCTGAGCAAGAAGAACGCCAGGGCACTCCGCCGCCGGCTGGCACCCTTCATCGGCCATGCCCGCAAGGCTGGCCGGGGACCGCGCCACCGGACCGGGCGCACTGCGTCAAGCCGCGAACGCAGCGCCGATATCCGGGCCTGGGCGAAAGACCACGGGATCACGATCAGCGACCGCGGACGCATCCCCGCACGCGTCGCCGATCAGTACGACGCCGGACACTAAAGGAACCTGCCAAAGCTGATTCCTGGTCGGCCGGAACCAGCCCCGCCCAGGTGGTCCCTGACCTTGAGCGCCAGTCGCGGGCTGGGCTGGGTCCCTCCGCAACCGGCCGCAGGCGAGTCGCCCACACGGATCTGCCGGAAGTAGTGCGTTGCGTGTACGTATCTTTATGCCCTAACCGGCATACTTACTCGTATTTCAAGCATGACTGTAATGCGGTGAGGTGAGCCGGCTGACGCTGTCATTCATCCCGGAACATCGCATATCGCCGAATAGGAATGTCTACTGGAAGATGGGCATGCGGCCACCCTGGGCGCGCAGAACATCTCTTCTGCACACGGTGGGCTTCCGCGAAGGGCGTCGCCGTGTGAGCAATTCGGCAGCGGGCAAGTACGCGTGCTAGGCCTCGAGAGGCCAACTTAAGACTGGTATATACCCGCAAGGCAGGCGGCCCGCCGAGCCTCACCGCGATCGAGCGGGCGGTATCGCTGCTGGTGGCCGGGGACTGACGAACGGTGGCGTGGCCGGGCGGCTGCGCCGCTCGCCTGACACGCCAGCACCCCGCTTGCGGCACGTGTTCGCCAAGCTGGGCGTGCCGAACCGGGTCGCGTTCGCCGCCGTGGCACATCACTTGATTGAGTGATGTCTTCGCCGCTGGCCGCTACCACAATCGACCGGAGCAGTCAGCTGCGCCGGCCGTTTCCCTGCTGCCGGGCCAGGCCGCCCCGGCCCGGCAGCAGGGAGGAGCACCGCAACGCACATTGAGTTAAGGAGAGCATCGATGAGCGAGCACCCGAACGCTGCGGTCATCCGGTCGGCCTACGAGGCGATGAGCAAGGGAGACATGGCCGCCGTCGCGGGACTGCTGGCCGACGACATCACCTGGTACGAGTCCACGGCCGGGATGGAGGGCGTCTACCGCGGACGTGACCAGGTACTGGCGTTCCTGGGCCAGGTCTTCCAGCAGGCCGGCATGCAGATGAGCGTCTCGATCCACGACATCCTGGCCAACGACGACCACGCCGTCATCCTCCACGAGTCCACGCTCCCCGTCGGGGACCGCACCCACACCGGCCAGTACGCCGACGTCTACCACCTGCGGGACGGGAAGATCACCGCGCACTGGCACCTGGCCGTCGACCCCAAGGCTGACGCGGAAGCTGCCTCAGAACTCTTTGCGAGCTGACACTCCCGCCACAGCAGTCCGGGCAGCCGAGCGCCCGGGGCCCGGCGCTCCGCGGGCGCCAGTGAAGATCTGCCTGTTCTGTACGCCTGAGTTGATGGTGGCGACGCCTGCGGTGGCCGCACCGATCGGCGGATCGCGATCCAGGCCAGCGCCGGCCATGGTGATCGTCCGGGCCGGAACGAAGCGGCTACCGGGACTTGTGCATCGGGCGGGGCTGGGCAGCACCGGCTGAGACCGGTCCAGGGCCTGGTTATCCGGGGAAGTTCGCGCGGGCTTCGGTGTCGTCGCAGGTGAGTCGGTTGCGGGCGCGTTCGTTACAGAAGCAGCGAGGACGGGCTGTGGTGCGCGCCAGGCGCTTTGGCCGAGCGCGCTGGGAGAACCGCCAGGTCAGGGCACACGGACCGTCCAAGGCCATCCGTTCGCGGACGCCAGTTCTGTTACGGATGAACCCCAGATAGCCCGTCCGTGACAGAGTGAGAATCGGTCATAACGGTCTGTTGTCCTCCGTCGCGGACGCCCGGACCGCCCTCCGGATAAGCCTGGACCTGCGTCTTCTCGTCCACGCACAGCACCACGGCCCGCTCGGGCGGGTTGTGGTACAGGCCGGCGACGTCGATGACCTTCCCGACGAACAGCGGGTCGGTGCTCAGCTTGAACCCGTCCGTGAGGTGCGGCCTGAGCTCGAACCTGCGCCAGATCCGGCCGATCGTGGAGTCCGACAGGCCGCTCCGCCTCGCCATCGACGCCCTTGACCAGCCGGGTAACGTCGTAACCCGCGTCGAAGATGACCAGGATGGCCGGGTCCCCCTCGCGCCAGTGCCCGGCCTCCGCCAGCCGGGTGACGACATCGCGTACCTGGGCGGCGGTCACCTCGGCCTCGTCATCATCTGGCCAAGGCGGATCGCATCCGGCACTACGGTCCAGGAGGTGCGGCCCGGCTCCAGCGCCGCGATCACTGAGTACGGCCAGCCCGGGATCATCTTCGCCTGGCCCTTGCCGCGCCCGTAGACATGGCAGAACAGCCGGCCCGGGCTGGTCGCCGCGCCCGGCCGTAGCCAGCTGCTCACATCGACGGCCAGCATCAGCCGCCCGTCCGCGGCCCGCGGCAGCGGCAAGGCCGCAGGCGACCATCGCAGCCGGCCGATGGCGAGCCGGCCATGGTTCACCGCGTCATGCAGCGCGCCGTGGCCGCGGCGGTGCTCCGGGGCCAGCGACAGCCCGGCCAGCGTCCTGACCGGCCCGTCCGTGCACAGCACCGCATCGGCTAGCTCGAACAGCTCATCACCGCGGCCGGTCAGGCAGGCATGGAAATCCATCCGGAACCGCGACAGCACGGCGAGGGACTCGACATCAGCGGCATGCTCTAGCAAGCTGTCCATCACGGCCTTCGCTATGATCATGTGTCCTTTGGAGAGAACAAATGATCACGCGGAGGCCGCATTCACGCCCGGCGACACGCCGGGCACACCCGGCGCAAGGTCCGCAAAACACCCAGCCTTCAGCCCGGCAGGTAAAACGGCAAGCTAAAGGTAGGCGTTCACCGTCGCCGCGCGGCCGCTGTGCCGGAGCGGGTGAGCCTCTTGCCCGACGAGTGCCGACCCCCTATAGACGTCGGCGCTGCCGAGTACGCTTCGGGATGAATCCCCACAGGGTGAAGGGCACCCACGGGCAGCAGGAGTAGCGATGGGCAGCGAGGTCGAGCTGGTGAGCGACGGCGACGGGCTCGCGGTCATCGGCAACTCGGCGGACGTCGAACGGTTCTTTCTTTCAGCCGGGCTCGGCAAAGCACCGTCGAGGGATCTCGATCTTCACCGCCTTTGGTCGTTCTCGGGGACAGGTGGGGCCGCTGCGCAGATCGGTGCCGACCTCGCGGCGAACTCCGGACGTTGGGTGAAGCTGACCGCTGAGTCGGCCGAGGCCGTCAAGAAGTACGGGTTGATGCCGACCAAGACTCCCGGTGTGAGCCACGCGATGATCGGCGAGCCGGGCGACATCAAGCAGTGGCTCCAGATCGCGCAGGCTCCGTCGGCCCTGCTGAGGGGCCCGTTCGCCCTGACTGCGCTGTCCACGATGATGCAGCAGCGCGCCATGCAGCAGCAGATGGACGAGATCGTCGGGTACCTCCAGGAGATCAACGAGAAGGTCGACGACATCCTGCGCGGGCAGAAGGATGCCGTGCTGGCGGACATGATCGGCGTCGACTTGATCATCGAGGAGGCCCTGACCGTCCGCGACCAGGTCGGGCGGGTCTCGGAGGTCACCTGGTCGAAGGTGCAGGCGACCGGGATGACGATCGCCCGCACTCAGGCGTACGCACTCCGCCAGCTCGACGCCATCGCGGAGAAACTGGAGAAGAAGGCCAGCCTCGGCGAGATCGCCAAGGCGACCAAGGAGGCCGAGCCGAGGGTCCGCGAGTGGCTCGCGGTCCTCGCCCGGACCTTCCAACTCCAGGACGGCGTCTCTGTGCTCGAACTCGACCGGGTGCTCGACGCCTACCCCGATGAACTCGACAGCCACCGCCTCGGCCTGACTACCGCGCGGCAGAACCGCCTCGAACTCATCGGCCGCAGCACCGCACGACTCCTCACCCGGCTGGACGAGACCGTCCGCAAGGCGAACTCGAAAGTGCTGCTCAACCCGTTCGACTCCCCAGCCGCGGTCAAGTCGAGCAACCAGATCACGACCGGCGTCCTCGACTTCCGCGGTCGACTCGGGATCGAGTCCGGCCACGAAGCGAAGGACGCCAAGCGCTGGGGCCAGGCCGCAGCAGAGGTGCGCGACAAGGTGCTCGCGGCCGCATCCGAGGGCGCCAATGCAGCAGAGCAGTTCGGCGCCGAGACCTTCGACCGGGCGACCGAGGTGTTCCGCCAGGTCGACATCGACGGCGACGGCACCCCGGACCAGCCCCGAGCGGCTGCCGCGGCCGAGGAGGCCGGAACGGCGATCAAGGGCGCCGCAGCCGGGATCGCTGGCGCGTTCGGGACGCTGTTCCAGCGCAAGATGGCGGCCCCCATGCTTGGCGACAACGTCGAGCCCGTCGAGGACGAACACTGAACGACCGGGGCACATTGACTCAAGACATGCACGAGCACCCGTGGCCGAAGACGGCCGAAGCCCTGATGCGCTCGCGCTTCGCGGCGGTCCGCGACGCCGACGCTGAATGGCTGCTCGCATCGTGGCATCCGTCGACCCGGCCCGCCTCGCTCGACCTGACCGACAACCCGACCTGGCGCGGCCTCCAGATCGTCGACACCGTCGCTGGCGGTCCCGACGACGACACCGGCATCGTCGAGTTCCGCGCCACCTACCTCGTGCCCGGCGGCGGGGTCGGGGTCCAGCAGGAGCGGTCGCGGTTCGTCCGCGAGGGCAGTCGCTGGTACTACCTCGGCACGGTGTGACTCGGGGACTGCGAACTGCGGCACCTATTCCGCAGCGATCGGTCTGTTGTCGTCGGCGGCGTCGCGTCCTTCGCCGTGCAGCCTGCCGGGCGCCCCTACCCGCCGCTGACCGAAGCACTGCGCAACGCGGTAACCCGCGGCGTCCAGGTAACCGTCGTCATCGAAACCCCCAGGGCGCCGGCGGCGCCCTGTCCGGCACCGGGCCCTGTCACGCCTTCACCGGCATCGAGGGCGTCGCCCTCTACCACTGGCCCCCGGCAAGACGCCAGATCCCAGATCCTACGGTCAACAACCGCAGCGTCATCCAGTAAATGCGGTTCCGGCGCGTGGGCCTTGCCCGGGTTGCTTACGCGACGTGAGTGTGCGGGCGGCCCCGCTGTTCACGCAGCATCCCGCGTACCCTTTTCTTCAGCGGCTGGGATGCCGGCATGTGCCAGGCGTCGTGATTGGCGGGGACAGGTGGCTGACGCCGGGAATACGGCAGGCGAGGCGGCTGCCAACCGGGATCTGTGGACACGGGCGAACTGCGAGTACACCGATGACAGGTCGGCTGCCGAACAGTTGAGACCCGCGGCGATCACCCAGTACGGCACTGCGCACCACCGACCCTCGCGACCAGCAGATCATGAGTCCGCTGATCAGCCAGGAGACGACCTGCGCCTGAACTGCACGGACGAGGATTCCGAAGCGCCTTCGGCGCTGACTTGACCACGTATTTGCCGCAGCCGTGACCACGTATCCCGGATATGAGCCGACCAGTCGGCGGACTGGCACGGAAGCCCGCCCGCATGCCCGGCATGGCGACCAGCCGCAGACCAGCGAGACTCATACCGTCAGATGGCCCCGTTATGGGCGGCCAGCGGATCGGTTGCATTCTTTGCCAGAGCGCTCAGAATGGCGGTTATCTCAAGCCCTCCCTGTGTATGCCGCACCTGACCAGGACGTCTGCGGCGAGGACATGTAGCTTAACAGCGTTCACTTAGTAGCCGCTTAGTTCGAAAAGCAGCAGCAACAAGGGGATTTGCACGGGGCTTGCGGCGGAGACACTGTTCAGGTAATGCGTCCACCACGCAGCCAAAAGCACACAAAACACCCGCGCGGCGGTTACAGCGAAGACACCCAAATTCGGGCTTGAGATAACGGCGGGTCGGCGCGCAGTTATCAACCGGCCTTCGGGTGGTCAGCTGCATGGAAGCCTGGCAGGCGGGACCGTATGTTTATGCATCGCCGTGCCTGGGGTGAACGTCCTCTATTGCCGCATTTGGGATGCTCAGGGTAAAGGATCGGCCGTTATGCCTGGCGGCGTGGTGCAGGGTGGTGGGCGTTCGTCGGAGCGCTTGTGCGGACAGGGCCGTGAGCCAGGCGAAGCCGGTGATGATGCTGGCGCGCTGGAACAGCCCGCCGAGGCTGGCGAGCCGGGGCGATTGGCTGAAGCCCGCACCGGCCAGGGCCATGGTCGTGAGCATGGTCACGGCGGTGCCGGCGCTGTACAGACCGAAGCGGTGCTGGCCGGCTCGCCAGGACCGCCAGGCACAGGCGAGCGCGGCGGCGGGCAGGCCGGCGAATACCGGGACAGCCGCCAGATTGTGGGCAATGCCGGCCGGGCTGGGCTGGGTGAGCGCATCGGGCGTTCCTGGCGGGTAGCCGCTGACCGGGTCAGTGGTGAAGACGGCCGAGCCGATAAGTCCTGCGCCTGCGGCGCGGATCAAGGCTGGTGCCGCCCGGCTACCGGCCGTCCGGTCACCAGCGCGGGCCAGGCCTGCGGCTCCGGCCAGGAACAACGTCCCGGCCACCACGAAGTTTCCAGCCTGGATCCAGCCGCGCGGTCCGAGCGCGAGAGAACTGACCGGGTGGCGCAGCGGCCGGTAACCGTCCCGGACGCCGCCCTCGAGCAGGAACACCGTGACGAAGACCGGGCCCGCGGCCATACCGCAGCGCAGCAGCCTGCGGGTCCATGCCTGCGGCGTGCCGGGGACGCTGGCACGGTTCACAAGCGAAGCGTAGTCGGGCAGGCACTGCGCTACGGCAGGCCGTCGAGGTTCCCCTCGAATCTGTCATCCTTGAAGGAGTGGGGCCGCGTCAAGGGGGGGTCTGCGGGGTTCTGGCGGCTTGGTGGGCAGGCTCATCCCAACCGCAGAAGACAAGCGGGAAGTCCGCGGCGCACTGCTCCCACTTCTAGCCCGAGACGGCGACACCGGCGAGGGGCCGGTAGGCATAGCCTCGAGGTTGATGGCGGGGTTGGAGCACCTCGAACCGACAGTTAGCGATCTAAATAACTGGACGAAATGGGTAATTGACCCAAGCGATCAACTACTCACCGTTATCCGCCGGAATTCAACACTTCAGGAATGGCTCGGGGGACTTCACGCCTTGGAGGCTCTTTCCTGATGATTCAAGACTGCCGCCGGGCCAGGGCGAAGCAAGCAACTTACCGACCGTTCTGAATTCTTCGATGTGCTAGTAACGATACCGATGCACATCCAACAACTGCGCCATCAGGGGAACCCGACTTCCGCCTCACGCGTCGAGTCATCGCTCGCCATTCGCCACATGCACAATCCCGTCCGCGTTGACCCGGGAGTCCCGCATAAGCATGTACGGGCTGCCCGTCGGCGAATACACGGATCTGCCCCGTTTCGGAGCGTAGGTTGATCAGTGCGGCGAATCCCGATCGCGGCCGTCGAGCCAGAGCAGCCAGGGCTCTATCGTGCCAATCTGGAGCAGTCCGGCTGAGGCCCAGGGATCCTCGGCAAGACGTGCCCTGATCTCGTTCTCGTCCGCGGCCTCGACGACGTGCAGGGTTTGCTGGCCATCGCCGACCGGGCCACCGAGGACGACAAAGCCATCATCAACCAGTCCGTCCATGAATGCCGCATGCTCATCCCAGGCCTCCTGGTTCCGGATCGGACGTGAGGAGTCCCAGCCTGGGCCATGGACCAGGCTCACCGCGAAATTAGCCACGCCCGGAGTGTACCGACCGCCACCGACGACCCAACCCTGCACCGCCCAGCTTCAAGCTCCCTCTGAACGTCCGGTCATGCCGCGAGTGGGTAGTGCCCACTCGTCTGTCAGCCATACCGGCGCGTGGCGCGGCGCGGCAGTGTCGGCGGCGCCGACCTCGGGCTGCGCTGTTTCGCCGGCTTCCTCGCCGAGACTGCGCCCGGGGTAGCCAGCACCGCGCAGGTCACCCGCCGGCACATTGAGGACTACAAGCCGTGGCTCGCCGCCCGGCCCGGGCAGAACAAGCCGCGGCTGACCACCGCGACTATCGCCCACCGGCTCGGCGCGCTGCGGATGTTCTTCGTCCGCCTCGATGAATGGGCCTGGGATGAGGCCCCGCCCCGGGTGTCGATGATCCCCGGCGACCTGCCCCGCCAGGACCATCCGCTGCCCAAAGCCCTGGACGACGCCGCAGCCGCGAAACTGCTGCGCGCTGCGCAGAACGACAAGCGGCTGCTCGTGCGCGTCACCGTGGAGATGCTGCTGCGCACCGGGCTGCGGGTCAGCGAGTACACCTCCCTGCGCGCCGACGCGGTCGTGCACATCGGCGCCGGCCCGTGGCTGCACGTCCCGGTCGGCAAGCGACGGGGGCGTTGCCGAATTTCGTCGCGATCTGCACCACGGCGCGCGCGGAGGCCGCGAGGGCAAAGAGCGCGTAGATGGCGACCAGGCTGTTGTCGGCACTCGCAGGCGCCATCTATATCCTCGCCACGGTTACGCTCACCGTCGGCAGCCCAGCAGCTCGCCGGATCGCCGTCCGCTCCTGCTCAGTCGAACTCGCCGGCGTGCTTGCGGTCGGCACCTGGAGCCTCGCTGACCCTTCCACCTTCCCCGACGCCACGGTGTGGTCTGACTATGGCAGCGGCTACGGCTTCGTCCCGCTCGTCCTCCCCGTTTTGGGACTGCTCTGGCTACGCCGCTGGACCGGGCGGGCTAAAACCCGGCGAACGACCGTAACGTCAAGGGGAGATGTGGCCCACGTGGCGGCTGGCGGCCGCGTAGCTGATGATGAGAGCGGCGGACCAGGTCAGGACGCAGAGGATGCCGTGGCCGACGACAGCATCTAGCGCAGATGTCCCGCCGATAGCCACAATCCGCACCGCCCCGGACCCGCTTCCGGTCTGCGCACCAGGTCCGCGATGCAACGTGAGACCGATCGTCAGGAATGCCCTGACCAGATGATCTGCGCGACACCGACAACCCTCAGTAACGGCGGAAGCGGACGCTCAGATTCAGCGATAAGAAACTCGGTGGGCCCGTATTCCGATCACGCTTAGCGACTACGGACGGCCCGCGCCGGTAGTGACCAGAGCCCCTGCCTGGCGGACCGCCGCCGCCGGGCAGACGGCTTTGCGGGCATCACATGACGTGAACGGCGCGAGACGCCCGCGAACCGCCCATCTGCGCGGGCATCGGCTCTCAGGGGATCAGCGCGCGTGGGGTTCAGATCCGGGCATTCTGCATACTCGCTCACCTGGATTCGGACTCGCCATCTGGACGGCTGACTTTCCCGCTCACAATCGTCGCCGCTCTTTGATCCCGGGCCGAGCAGGTCCACGACCTCCGCGATGCGCGCTGCACGCAGGTCTGGCCGGCGGGTTGTCGCGTCGATCCAGCGGAGATAGGCCTTGCGGTAGAACTGTGCCAGCGTGTCGAAGAACGCCGCCGCGGCCGGGTTGGCCGCGAGCGCAGCGGAGATATCCTCGGCCAGATCGCCGCGTTGCGGACCTTCCGGCGCCAGCTCGATGATCACCTCATTGCCGGCCACGAGGCCCGTACCGCGCATCCTCGACGGGCTCACGATGTACGCCCACCCGCTGCCGTCCGGCGAATCTGTCCCGTGGAACCGCCTGCCGTCGATCGTGCCGGCTACAGGATGCTCGTGCGCGGTAGGAGAGCTACGGGATCATGGTCCAGGGGGCGATGGAACCCCTGAAAAGCGGAAGGTCGGCGGTTCGACCCCGCCCCTGACCACCCGCCGGGGCTGCTATCAGCCCTCTCACCTGGGAAAACTTCAGGCAGAGCGGGGAATGCTGCCTGGCATCGATGGGGACTGACCGCCAAGATCCCCACGACAGCCCACAGCCGGCCTGTGCTGCGGGCTGAGTGGTTGCTTCTCAGCCCGGCGGTGCTTCGGTCGTCGTCGCAGTTGAGGCGGGCCTTGATTGCCCCGGCAGTCACCTTGTTGCTTGATCGGCGGTAGATCTTCCGCGCTTCACGCGGAAGGTCAAGTGTCAGGCCGGAGTCGCGCTGCGGCCGTGCTGCCTGGGAGACGATCAGCCCGGATGCCGCCCGCAGCCACGACCTGGGGAACGACCACCTGACTTGATCCAACGCGACCGGTTCGAGCCCGGGCCGGGACGGTGAGTTGAGTCGTGACCTGGCAGACTGACGGACGCAACTGCCCGCTCATGCATGTTGCGATGAGGTTCGTCAGGGGTTGGCGTCCACGGGAGTGGTGTATGGCCTCCTCCGACCTGTTCATTACATTCAGCCAGCTGAGCATAGGGTTGGCAGCATGACGCTGCGGCTTGTTCAGATTGCGATGAATGCTCGGGATGACTCCGCGGTCGGCCGGTTCTGGGCGGAGGCGCTCGGCTGGGGTGTTTCCAGCGAGGAACCCGGCGTGACCAACCTCGAACCCGTGGGCTTCGCCTATCCCGACCCTGTCGCCATCTGCATCGACGTCATTGTCGTCCCGGAACCCAAGACGGTGAAGAACCGCGTGCATATCGACCTCGCTACCACGTCTGCGGCCCATCAGGCGGACCTGGTCTCGCGCCTGCAGGATGTCGGCGCGACGCCCGCCGACGTGGGCCAGGGCGACGTGTCATGGACCGTCCTGGCCGACCCGGAGGGCAACGAGTTCTGCGTGCTGGCGCCCTGGCCGGGCGGCCGGGACACCGGGCCAGTGGCTGCGGTGACGGTCGACTGCGCGGATCCGCGGGCCATGGCCCGGTTCTGGGGCGAGGCGATGGACTGGACCCTGCACCAGGTGACCGGCGATCACGCGGTGCTGCGCTCCGCCAAGGGTGTCGGGCCGTATCTCCAATTCCTCCGCACGCCCGGCATGAAGACCGTGAAGAACCGCGTCCATCTCGACCTCCGGCCCTACCCCGGTGACGATCAAGAGGCGGAGGTGGCCCGGCTGCGGGCTCTCGGCGCCACCGACATCGACCTCGGCCAGGGCGACGTCCCGTGGACGGTCCTGGCCGACCCGCAGGGCAACGAGTTCTGCGTCCTCACCCCGCGCTGACGCGGAGCCTCTTTCCGATATGACAATTGAGATGATTCCACCTATGAGAGTACGAGGTGCAACTCTCATACACCACGATCATGGACGCGGCCCGTCAGCGGCGGATCTACTGCCGGATCTATTTCAGTGTGTCTGGTAAAGGTTCAAGTGCATTACACGCTCCCCTCAGTCGTCCCCGATATAGCCCGTATTTGGATCGATCATGGCGAGGAAGACGCGAATGCTCTCCCGGTGCTCCTCCACCGGCCGGTCCGGTGTCCCGCTCGACCCGAATCCGTAGCCCTTGTTAGGCCCGCTCAGCCAGTCGTAGGCGGTGCCGC
>JBOHCK010000119.1:0-17206 GCA_050698755.1 Streptosporangiaceae bacterium
GTCTCGCTGTCCCAGGACACCAGCGTCTGGTGGAGCGGCGACATCTTCGCGGCCATGCGGGCCACCCTGTCCGCCGACCGGGTCATGGACCACTTCGAGAACCACAACGAGGGCAAGGCCGTCACCAACCACCACCTCCGGGCCGAGCAGGTCGTCGACTGGGCCACCCGCGGCGGGGCGAAGGCCATCGGCCTGGACTCGGCCGTCGGCAGCGTGGAAGAGGGTAAGAAGGCCGACCTGGTGCTGATCAAGAACGACCACTCGCCGGTTTCGTTCCCGGTTTTGCACCCGTACGGGCACGTGGTCTACCAGGCCCAGCGTGGCGACGTGCACACCGTGGTGGTGAACGGGCGGGTCGTGAAGTTCGACCACCGGCTGGTCGGAGTGGACCTGGACCGGGCCAGGCGGGCCATCGAGGAGACCGTCGGGTACCTCAAGAGCGAGCTTGGCGAGCAGGCCTGGAACGAGGGCATGAACCCCGAGATCCCCGACCACGAGACGCTGTCCAACCCGTACACCTACACCGGCGCGGCCGCCTGGAAGGAAGACGAGAGCTAACCGACGCGCCTGAGCTGGGGTTACGATGCTGCGCCCGGCGCTTGCGGGAAGGGGCACCACCGCTCGTTCGGGCAAAAAGGAACTTCTGCCGCCGTGGCGGGATGGGTAACTACGGCGGGGTGCGGGTGCGGGCTAGGTCTGGCGCAGGCGGGACCAGGCGTCGGCGCCTACGGCCAGGAGCAGGATGCCGCCGAGGGCGATCTGCTCGTAGAGCGGGTTGAGGCCGAGCAGGTCGAACCCGTTGCCAATCAGCGCGATGAACAGGACGCCGATCACCGTCCGCCACATCGCTCCCTCGCCGCCGAGGATGCTGGTCCCGCCCACCACGATGCCGGCGAGCACGGTGAAGGTGAGCGTGGTCTCCCCGTTGGACGCCTGGGCGCTCAGCACGCGCGAGGCGTCGATCACCCCGCCGAGCGCCGCGGCGCCGCCGCTGAGCATGAAGGTGACCGTCTTGATGAGCTGCACCCGCACGCCGGACAGGCGCGCCGCCTCGGCGTTGCTGCCGCTCGCGTAGATATAACGCCCGGCCGTGGTCCGGCCCAGCACGACGGCGAGGGCCACGACGACGGCGAGCATCGTCCAGGTCGAGGTGTTCACGGTCAGGAACGAACTGCGGGCCAGGTCGGCGAAGCCGGGACGGCTGTAGTCGATGACGAGGTTCCCGCCGGTGACCAGGCTGGCCAGGCCGCTGACCACGAAGGACATGGCGAGCGTCGCGATGAGGGCGTTGATCCTGAACGCCGTGACGATGACCCCGTTGACGAGCCCGACGCCTAGTCCCACGGCGATTCCGGCCACGATGGCGACGGTCGGCGAGGCGAACAGCGCGAGGTGCGCCGCGGTCACCCCGGCCAGCGCGTAGACGGCCCCGACGGACAGGTCGATCCCGCCGGCCACCAGGACCAGCGTGCCCGCCGCGGCGATGATGAGCGTCGAGGACTGCTGGTCGAGGATGTCGAGCAGGTTGACCTTGGTGAAGAACGGCCCGCTCCACACCGATAGCACGATGAACAAGATGATGAACGGGTAGAGGATCCCGGCCCGGCTCAGCGTGCCGAGGAGCGCTTTCGGCGGCTGCAGTTTTAGATTGCGGCTCGGGGGCGCTGGCGTCGATGCCTGGGCGATGTCCTGCTGGTCCATCACGCACCTCTTCCGCTGCCTAGTTCCGGCGCGCCGAACGCCGCCGCGAGGATGGCCGCTTCGGTCATGGCATCGCCGCTGAGTTCGGCTGTGATCTGGCCTCCGCGCATCACCAGCACGCGATGCGCGAGCCCGAGGATCTCCTCGGTGTCCTCCGAGATGAACAGGATGCCGAGGCCCTCGGCGGCGAGCGAGGTCAGCAGGTCGTAGATGGCACGCTTCGCGCCGACGTCCACGCCCC
This sequence comes from Streptosporangiaceae bacterium, assembly GCA_050698755.1. Classification (GTDB taxonomy): domain Bacteria; phylum Actinomycetota; class Actinomycetes; order Streptosporangiales; family Streptosporangiaceae; genus Palsa-504. Next base: position 1,943 of record JBOHCK010000119.1, read on the forward strand.
TGGTCGGCTCGTCGGCGACCAGGACCCGCGGTCCGGCCAGCAGTATCCGGGCGAACAGCGCCTTCTGCTGGTTACCGCCGGACAGCGTGGCGACCGGTGCTCTTTGCGTCGGAACTTTCACCCCGACCTGGCCGAGGACGGTCGCCACCGCCTGGCGCTCTTTGCCGTGGCGGACCAGGCCGAGTTCGCTGAGGCGGCCCAGGCTGGCCAGGCTCACGTTCTCCCCGATCGGGCGGGCGAGGAGGAGGCCCTGCTCTTTGCGCGACTCGGGGATCATGGCCAGGCCGACTCTTAGCGCCGTGCGCGGGGTGCTTTTGGGGCCGAGTCTGGTGCGGAGGGCGCCGCGTGGCCGGCCGACGGTGAGCTGCTCGCCGACGGTCGTCACCGTCCCCGAGGTGATCCGCTGGGCCTGGCAGATCGCGCGGGCAAGCTCGGTCCGGCCCGAGCCCACCAGGCCGGCGAGGCCGACGATCTCCCCGGCTTTTACCTCGAGCGACACGTCGTGCACCCCTGGGGCGGAGAGGTTGCGCGCCTCGAGGACCACCTTGGCCTGCGGCGTTACTGGGCGGCGGGCTGGGAACGCGGTGCCCAGGGAACGGCCGAGCATGGCGCTCAGCATCGTCTCCACGGTCTCCTGGGCGGCGGGCGCGGTCCGGACGAGGCGCCCGTCGCGCAGGATCGTGACTTCGTCGGCGAGTTCGGCCACTTCGCGGAGGAAGTGCGAGACCAGGACGACCGTGGTACCGCCGGACGCCAGCCGCCTGATGACCTCGTGCAGCCGCTCGACGTCGGGCCTGCTGAGCGCGGCGGTCGGCTCGTCCATGACGATCAGGGCGGCGTTACGCCCCAGGGCGCGCAGGATCTCCACCTTCTGCTGATCCGCGGTCTTTAGGCTGCGGCCTCTTAGGTCGCCGGCGAGCTCGAATTCCGCCGTAGCGGCGAGCTCGGCGTACCTTCTCCGGAGGGCGCGGCGCGCGACGAAACCCGCCCTTCGCGGCTCCGTGCCCAGGAACACGTTCTCCGCGACCGACAGCGCCGGCACCACCGACAGCTCCTGGGCGATCAGGACGATCCCCCTGGTGATGGCCTCCCGCGGGGAGTGGAACGTGACCGGCTCGCCTTCGATCAGGAGCTGACCCCGATCCGGGGCGAGGACGCCCGAGATGATTTTCCCGAGCGTCGACTTGCCCGCCCCGTTCTCGCCGACCAGCGCGTGGATCGACCCCCGGCTGATCTTCAGGCTGACCTCATCCAGGGCACGCACGCCGCCGAAGGACTTGCTGACGTCCACCAGTTCGACGTGCGTGCCCTGGGGTTGGGGCACGGGTCAGCCCGGCCACTCGGCGGTGAACTGAGACACGTTGGCCTTGGTCACGATGCCGTTGTCGGGGAGTTCGGCCACTGGGTCGACGCCGCCGCTGTCGTGGCCGGTACGCAGGGCCAGGACGAGCGCCTGCACGGCGAGGCGTCCCTCGCTGGCCGGGGCCTGAGCGACGTCGCCGTACCAGGCACCGGACGCCACGCCCGCCAGCGCGGCGGCACTCGCGCCGTAGCCGACCAGGATGATCTTGCCCGTGAGATGCTTGGCCGCCACCGCCTGGACGCCGCCCTCGATGCCCTGGTCAGACCCGACGATCAGGTTCAGGTCCGGCTTGGCCGCCAGCATGTCCTGCACCGCGGTGAGCCCGTCGGTCGGGCTGAAGAAGCTCTGGCCCTGCGCGACGACCTTCACCCCCGGGTCCGCCGCGATCGCCTTGTTGAACGCGCCCGAGATCGCTACGTCCAGCGCGGACGCCTTTATGTCGTAGAGGTAGCCGACGTTGCACGGGTTGAGGTTCTTCGACTGGCAGGCCTGGACCACCAGGTTGCCGAGCTTGGTGCCGATCTCGGTCGGCACGAACATCACGTTGGCCGACAGGCCCGCGACCTGGGGGGCGTCGGTGTTGTAGTTCGGGCCGAGGACCTGGTCCATGTTCACGACCTTGATGCCCTTGGCGATCGCCTGCTTGACCAGGGAGATCAGGCCGGTGCCGAAGATCGGCTGCAGGATGATGCCTTGGTACTGGCCCGAGGTGATGACGTCCTGGAGCTGGGAGTACTGCGTCTGCGGGCTGTTGTTCGCGTCGAAGACCTTGAGCGTCGCGTTGTTGTCGTCGGCCACGGCCTCCGCCGCCGCGAGCATCGGCGCGTCGTAGCTGTTCTCTACGGCGAATGAGAGGTAGGCGATGTTCAGGTGCTTGCTGGAGGACGCGCTGCTTGATGAGGTTGATGCGCTTGAGGAGCTTGAGGAGCTAGAGCTGCAGGCCGCGAGCATGAGCGCCGCGGTCGCCATGGCTACGCCGCGGCGCCAGTGCCGCGACAGGAAAGGTATGGGTTGCACGGCCGGACTCCTTGTCCTTCTGTCCTTTTGTCCTTAGGACTGATCCGTGACGGCCCGCCGCGGGAATTTCGGTTCCGGCAGCCGTCGGGTGGTGAGCTGTGTCAGGTGCGGAGCCAGGGCCGGCCCGTGGTGCCGCGCGTATGGGCTTCCAGGCGCTGCCACGGTCCGGTCCAGCGATAGGAATAGCGTCCGGGCGGCTGCGGTGCCTGGGTTTCGATCCAGCGCACTCGCCCGCTGCCGGTGTTGTAGAAGCCGTGCGTCGAGCCGACGCCGGCGAACAGGACATCGCCTGCGCCCAGCTTGTAGGCGATGCCGTCGAGTTCCGCGTCGATCTCCCCCTCGAGGAAGAAGTACGCCTCCTCGAAAGGGTGATCGTGAGCCTGCGCGGCCCCGCCCGGCTCGTAATCGACCATGAACATCACGAGCAGTTCGGCGCCCAGGCCGCGGTCGACCATCATCTTGACCGAGATCCCGCTGTAGGCCAGCAGGGCGGTATCCATGCCGGCCGGTTCCCTGTCCCTGACCCGGTTATCCACGCGCAGCGCCTCTTGCTGCGGCGGCGTGCCCGCGTAGTGACCGAGATACCTGGTGACCGGGCTGACCGGGTTCCGCGGGGTTTCGTGGCCGTCCGCGGCGGAACCCACGGGGAGGAAGAAGGTATCGCCTGGGCGCTGCCCGGCGGGGCGGCGCTGCGGCGTGCTGTGGACGAGCAGCCGGGCCTGCTCGCCGGCGGGGTTCGCCCAGCCGTGCGGCATGCCGATAGGAAGCAGCGCGTAATCGCCGGCGCGCAGCTGATGGTGGTGACCGTCGATGTTGAGTACCGGAGTGCCCGCCAGGACGTAGGCGGCGGACTCGAAGGAATGCAGGTGCAGGCCGGTCCAGCCGCCCGGCTCGAGCTTGCTGATGGACAGGTCGGTGTGAACGGCGCCGGTGTGGCTGCCGACCAGGGAAGAACTCGAGTAGCCCTCGGCTGACCCGGCGTAGCCCGCTGGCGGCTCCGAGAAGGCCCAGTCGACGCGCCCGACGTAGTGCATGCCGCATCTCCTCGCGTGATCGACCTGCACACCCAGCCCCAGATGATGAATTCGGTGAGGCTGGAGTTTTAGTAATACTAAATAAATAGCCAAGATCACTACACATCTGGCGGGACACGGGTAAGTAACGTTTAACTACTGTGGGCGTGGTGACAAGTTCGCGGGTCGGGAATTAGCGGCGTGTCACGGCTCGGCGGAAGCTGGCCCGGATCGCCGGCTTCAGCGGCCCTCCTGGCTCCGGAGCTAGGTGCGGGCGGGGCTGGGTGCGGGCGGGCTCGGTGTGGCGGGCTCATCGTGTGCGGTTGATGATGACCCAGATCGCCCGTGCCGGCACGTCTCCCGCGTTCCAGAACCGGTGCGGGATCGTGGAGTCGAACGTCAGCGAGTCGCCCACCTCAAGGAGGTAGCGATCGAAGCCGATCTGCGTAGAAAGAGCACCCTCGATGATGACCGCATACTCCTGGCCGGTGTGCTGGATGGCGTGCTCGGCCTCGGGCACGCTCTCCCCGACGCCGTAGCACACCTCAAGGAATTCCATATCCTTCCCGGCGGCCGCGGTGAGCCTCTCCCAGACGACACCGCGCTCCAGCGTGATCCGTGGCCTGGCGTCTCGCCGCAGCACGGGCCGGCCGATCTCGATCTCCTCCGCAGCCGGCTCGTCATCCTCGGCTCGGACTGGGCCGTCCTGAGCCGGGTCGAACAACCGGTCCATCGAGATCCGCAGCGCGGTGACCAGCGCCCAGAGCGTACTTACCGAGGGAACGGCCCGGCCCCGCTCCACCTGGGAGATCAGGCTGGGCGAGCAGTCCACCCGGCGGGCTAGCTCGCGGGCCGTCATGCCGAGTTCTAGTCTGCGGTGGCGCAGTCTCGGGCCGATGAGCATGCCGCGATCGAGTGAGGGAGGGTCGGCGTTGCCTTCCGCGAACACTCGTTGAGCCACGCGTGTCATCCTACCGGCGCGGAACCGGCCACCCCGGCCCACTGTCGTCTGGCGGGCAAATTTGTTAAGCACTGCTTCACGGCCCTGATGGACCTGGGCCGGGTGCTGGTTGCCGGCTCCTGAGGCGGCGCGGTGTAATCAGGTCAGATCGTCGGCTTGGGGAGGACAGCTGTGGGTGGCGGCCGTTTGCACGCCTTCCGCTCGCTGGCGGGCAACCGGGCGCTGGTCCGCGTGCTGAGCGGGTACGCACTGTTCATCCTCACCGAATGCGCGGTCTGGCTGGCGATGATCATCTTCGCCTACAGCCACGGCGGCGCCACGACCGCCGGGCTGGTGGCGGTGGTGCAGTTGGTGCCCGCGGCGGTGCTGGCGCCAGTCGCGGCGGCCGTCGCGGACCGGCGCTCACCGGTGATCCTGCTCGCCGGGGGGTACCTGGCGCTGGCAGTGGTGGTGGGCGCGATCACCGCCGCGATCTTGCTGGGTGCGCCGTTGGCGGCGTACGGATGCGCCTCGGTCGCCTTTGTCGCAGTGACCACGACTCGCCCGGCGCAGTCGGCAGTCATCCCGTCGGCGGCCGTAACCGCCGATCAGCTCACGGCGGCCAACGTGGTCGTGAGCTGGCTCGAGGCGGCCGGCGTGGTCGTAGCCGGGCTGCTGACCGGGGTCCTGATCTCGCTGGCCGGCGTGGCGAGTGTCTTCGCCGTGTGCGCGGGCCTGACCGTGGGCGCCCTGCTCCTGGTCGCCGGGCTCCGGGTGCCGACGCTGGCGGCCCCGGAGGAGGGCAGTCCCTCGGTACTAGCCGGCCTGGCGGAGGGGGTGCGGCTGGCGGTCGGGCGCCCGCGGTTGCGGCTGATGCTGGCTCTGCTGACGGCCGAGGCCATCGTGTCGGGTGCGCTGGACCTGCTGATCGTCATCCTTGCGATCGGAGTCCTGCACCGCTCGCAGGCGTGGGCCGGGTACCTGAATGGCGCGTGGGGCGTGGGCGCGCTGATCGCCGCCACCGCGAGCGCAGTTCTGATCGGCCGCCGGCTGGGGGTGCCGATCCTGGCGGCCGCCCTCATGCTCAGCGTCGTGATGGCGGCCCTCGCGTTCGGTCTCGGTCTGGCCGGGACCGTAGCCCTCCTCGCCGTAGCCGGGGCGGCCAGCACCATGCTGAACGTCGCCCTGCGCTCGATGTTGCAGCGTTCGGTTCCGCCGCAGCTGATGGGCCGGATCTTCGGCGTCCTCGAGGGTCTCATGTTTGCCGGGTACGCCGTGGGAGCGCTGCTCGTCCCCTTGTTCGTGCACCTGGGCGGCAACCGGCTCGCACTGATTGGGAGCGCGGTCGTGCTGCCGCTGGCGGCCGCCGTCGGCGGGCGGGCCCTGTTCGCCCTGGACGCGGGGGTTCCGGTGCCGGTGGTAGAGATCGCGCTGCTTCGGTCGCTCCCGTTGTTCGGTGAACTGCCCGCCCCCGCGATCGAAGGCCTCGCCGCGGCCCTAGTCCCGGTCCGCCTGCCACCCGGTGGGGTCCTGATCCAGCAGGGTGACCAGGGGGACGCCTATTACGCCGTCGCCTCCGGCGAACTCGATGCCCTGCAAGACGGGCATTTCCTGCGACGCGTCGGGCGCGGCGAGGGAGTAGGGGAAATCGCCCTGCTGCGCGCCATCCCGCGCACGGCCAGCGTGGTCGCCCACACGGACGCCACCGTCTACGAACTGAACCGGGACTTGTTCCTGACCGCAGTGGTAGGCCACGCCGCCACCCAGCGACGGGCGGATGACATCGCCGATACGCGTTTGGCCACTGACGCCGCTCCTGACGGCGACGGGGCCGCAGGGACCGCCGGGACCGTTGCGGCGGAGCCGGGCTAGGTCCCCTACCGCTTGCTTGAGGAGTTGCTGGAAGGCGACGTACTGGGAAGGGGCGCTGCACCACTCACCTGGGCGTTCCCGGCGCTCTTGGCGCTCTTGGCGGCGTCTCGGGCTCTGGCCTGCGATCGCCCGCCCCACTGTCCCCACCAGCCCCTCGGGTCACCTAAGTGGAGCGGACCGACTCTATGGGTGTGACACCGTAGCGATTCTTCTATGTACGGTGCCACACCCATCGGTTGGGGCCACCGCCGACCAGGTGGCGGATGGTGCGGATGGGTACGCGTTCCAGGAGCGCTATGGCCTGCTCCTCGGCCGTGTCCTTGCGGTGGGTCACTCCTGGGCCAACCGGAACGATCCGCCGACGCAGGTTCCGCGCACTCGCAGCAGGGGCTCCCTGGGATTGCCTTCGCGGTCGGCCATGGCCTGCCGGTTGCCGACCACCAGCACCTGGTTGTTCAACCGCCAGTGAGCGGGCACGGTGATCGCGATCCGCGTGGCCACGCTCCACACCGTCAGGGTGATCTCGTCCTGGCTGGGTACGGCCGCTCGCAGGTCGAGGTCGAAGCTGCCGAAGGCCGCGGTCAGCGAGCAGAACCGCCCGATGGCAAAGCGTCCGGTGCGCTGGGCGGAGCCGCCGATCACGACGCAGCGATACGGGTCCACGGCCCGGTAGAGCGCGCCGCGCCGAGCGGGGAGCGCGGGCAGGTCGGCGGTCACCGCGGCTACCTGGTCCTGCGTGCGGGCCGCGAACAGGGCGTCAAGCCTGGCGTTGTGGTCAGCCAGCGACAGCCGACCAGACGCCACCGCGTCGGCAAGCGCGGTGGCCGCCTCGTCCCGGTCGGCGTCGGAGGCCAGGATGCCCTCGGGCGACTGCGTCATGGTGATCCTCTTCTTGCGGGCACGGCGGCTACCTCGCCAGGAGTTCGGCGATGCGATCGGGCCAGTGCTCGTCGTGCGGGACCTGGCCGATCAGCGCCGAGGCTAGTGCGGTCGGGAGGGCGACCGGGCGGGCCGGGGCGGTCAGGCCTCCGGCGTCGACGGCCTCGACCTGGAACCCGACATCGTCGAGGGCTCGGTTGATCGCGGCCAGCGCGTCGGCGCCCTCGGCCCGGTACACGAAGGTCATCGGCTCGGGATGGTTGAGTGCCTCGTAGACCACGCGGCCCGGGCAGCTGCCGAGTGCGAAGGCGAGCACAGTGGGATCCTCGCCGCTCGTGGTCAAGGCCGACAGATCCTCGGTCGCGGGCGTCAGGCGCCCGCGCGTCATGTCGGGCCTTTGGGTCATGGGCCGCTGCTCGCGGGAGTTCATCCCGGCACCGAGCGCGCGGAACGCCCAGTAGTCGCCGTAGGCGTCGTAGCCGGCGCCATACCCGAAGAGCCCGCCCGCACCGCCGAACCCGCCTGGTCCGGCGAATCCTCCTGGTCCGGCGAAACCGCCCGGCCCGCCGAACCCGCCTGGTCCGGCGAACCCGCCTGGTCCGGCAGACCTTCCCGGACCGCCGAAACCGCCTGGTCCGGCGAACCCGCCTGGTCCGGCAGACCTTCCCGGACCGCCGAAACCGCCTGGTCCGGCGAACCCGCCTGGTCCAGCGAACCCGCCCGGCCCGGCAAACCCGCTGGGTCCGGCGAACTCGCCTGATCCCATGGGTGGGCCACCGGACATGAGCCCGGCCGCCATCATGCCCATCAACCCTGGTCTGAACGAGCCACCGGGGCTCTCGTGTTCGCCGATGTGCGGCGCGGTGGCGTGGTCCTGCCAGGGCGTGACCCCGACCGCGGGACGGCGTACCGAGGCCAGCTGCTTGAACCCGAACGCGAGGCCGGTCCGGCGGGCCAGTTCGGCGATCGCGCCCTGGCGGTCCGGCAGCACCGCGATCTGCACCAGGGTGCTGGTCAGATCCGGGTGAATGCCGTCCAGTGTCCCGGCCGGCACGGCCACGCCGTCCCGCAGCAGTCCGGCCGCCTCGCGCAGCGCCATGGGGTCAAGCCCGGGCAGCAGCGAGGCCAGGAACGCCGCTGTGCGGCCGCGCGCCTCCCGCAACCGGTCGTTCAACAGACCGGCCAGCTCGTCGGTCCGCCGGCCGAGCTGAGACAGGATCACGGGTTCCCGGCCTGTCACCTCCACCATGACCACGTAATCGCGCACCTGGACCGCGCCGACGAATGAGAAGCTGATCCGCTCGCTGCCTGCGGCACCGATGACCAACAGCGCGTCATCGTAGACCCGGACCTCGGCGGGGTCGCCGCCGCTCCGGGCGGAGAAGACGGCCGCATCGCCCACGGCCGCCACGGCAGAGGCGGCAGCGTCACCCCGGCCGTCGCGGAGTTCGGCGAGCAACTGAGTACGCATCACGCCGAGTCGGCTGAGTTCGATCGCGTTGCCATCGGCCAGGGTGATCTGCACCGTGAACGGCTGGGGCTCGGTTACGGAGGAGATGTGGCCGAACGGGACGCGCAGGACGGGACCCGACGATGGTGCGAGCACGAACGCCCCGCCTGCAACCTCGACGTCGGCGCTGCCGTCCTCGCGTTGCTCGCCCGCCGGGGAAAGTATCCGGTACTGGGCCGCGCTCACGGTGGCCGTCAGCTACCCGGCCGGCGTCCCGCACTCGCCGCAGAACTTGGCCCCCGTCAAGGGCGTCCCGCAGCTCCCGCAGAATTTCTGGGCCGACGGCGCGGCGGCTAGCGGGTTACCGCAGCTCTGGCAGAACTTCCCGCCTCCGGTCTCCTGCCCGCAGGAGGGGCACATGCCCGTCGCCTGATCGCGGTAGTTGATGTCCCTCGTCCAGTCCTGGGCCTGGATCTTCTGGTTCAGCTGGCTGACCTGCGCCGAGGCCTGCATCCCGGCGATCTCCTGGTCAAGCTTGGGGGCGCACGTCGCGCACAGGCCACGCTCGGCGTTCCAGCACACCTGCTCGCACACCCACTGCCCGCAGCGGTGGCACTGGTGGAAGTACGGCTTCATCTCGTCGACGGCCTTGGCCAGCGCCTTGTCCCTGGTCGAGCCGCGGGAGCCGTCGCGCATCCACTCGGCGTCCCAGCCGAGTTGCGCCGCCTTGTCGCCGAGGTTCCCGCCGACCAGGTCGCCGCCCAGCCTGAGCATCCGTCCGCCGAACCCCGGGACCTTTGGCGAACGAACTCCTCTCCGGGGCTGGGCTCGGCATTACTACATCTTGCGTAGCTACGTGGGGCGTAGTAGAACGGGACTGTGGCATCTAGGCGGGCGCCGGGTGGGCTGCGCAGGGCGAACGACCCGCCTTTGCTTATCTTGGTCAGCCTGGCGGACGGGCCTAAGCATGGGCACGCGCTGGCCAAGGACATCGAGGGCTTTGCCGGGGTGGCCTTGGGCCCGGGCGCCCTGTATGGGGCGATCACCCGGCTGGACGAGCGCGGCCTCATCGAGCCACTGCCCGGTGACGACCGGCGCCGCCCTTACCGGATCACCCCGGCAGGCTCGGCCGCGCTGGCCGGCGCCCTGGCGGACATGCGGCAGATCGCCCAAACCGGCCTGACCCGCCTTGGGCTGCGCGGGAGCCCCGCATGACGCCACCCGAGGAGCACGGCAGTCACCCGCATGCGCGGGAGCCCGCATGACGCCCCCCGAGGAGCACGGCAGTCGCCCGCAGCGGCCTGACCTGCCCACCGAGCGAGAGCCCGGCGCGACTCCCGAGGAGGAGCCCGGCGGGCGATCCTGGGACCCGGCCCTGACGAGACTGCTGCGCTGGTACCCGCGGGCGTGGCGGCAGCGGTACGCCGAGGAGTTCCTGGCCATGGTCGAGGACGGGCTCGACGGCCAGCGGCCGACGTGGCGCCTGACGGTGAGCGTGGCCTGGGCCGGCCTGCGCGAACGGGGCCGCGCGCTGGTTTCACGCCGAGCCTTCGCCTGGGGTGCGCGCGGGATCGGCGCCGTGTTCGGCCGGTGGTGGCAGATCTGGATGTTCGCCTCCATGCTGGCTTTCCTTCCGACCGCGCTCGAGGCGTCGGCGCCTGGCGACCGCGCGTGGCAGGTTACGGCCGCGCTGGACGCCCTGATCGTGGTCACGGCGTTGATCGGGCTGACGGTCCTGGCGGGCGGCCTGGTCGCTTTCCCGGCGTTTCGGAGGTTCCTGCGAGCAGGCGGGTGGACAGCTATCCGACGCCGGGTGGCGTGGGCGGCGGGGGCCACCGTGGTGGCGGGCGGGGCGCTGATCGCGCTCGGCCTGGGATCCCGCTCGCACACGTATGCTCAGCTGAACAGCTCATCGGCCGACTTCTTCTGGTTCAGTGGCACGGCGCTGGCGCTGATGGGTGCGCTATGGCTTTGCGCTTCCGCGGCCAAGGCCACCGCCAGACAGCTGGACCTCTCCCCCAGGCAGCAATCCGCGGAAGCGGCCCTGGGCGTGTTGACCTTCAACGGGATAACTGTCATGGCTTCCGCCAACGTCACCTTGATCGCCGCAGTTCATTCCTCGGTTTCGTTGGTGCTCCTCGCGGTCGCCGGTCTGGCCGGTGCGGGAGTGCGAGGGCGCATGCAGATGAGGCCAGCCATGGGCAGGGCTAGGCGCCCGCATCGCGGGAGCGGGCCGGGACGCCACGTGTACCGCGGGGGATGATAGACGGGCCGGCGGAGGTTATGCGGGAGGGGAACTAATCGCCGTTCGGGATAAAGGGTCTTTGTAGTGGTGCGGGCAGGGCACGATGGAACGGCCATGATGCTCATCGACCTCCTGCCTTCCACGCCCGATCCGGACGACGTCTTCGACGCGTTCGCAGAGTGGGCCAAGGGGCGCGGGCTGGCGCTGTACCCGCACCAGGAGGACGCGCTCATCGAGATCGTGTCGGGGGCGAATGTCATCTTGTCGACTCCCACCGGGTCGGGTAAGAGCCTGGTTGCCATGGGGGCGCATTTCACCGCGCTCGCGGACGGCAGGCGGACGTTCTATACGGCGCCGATCAAGGCCCTGGTGTCGGAGAAGTTCTTCGACTTGTGTGCGGCGTTCGGGCCGGACGAGGTCGGGATGATGACCGGGGACGCCAGCGTCAACGCGGAGGCGCTGATCATCTGCTGCACCGCCGAGATCCTGGCCAGCATCGCCTTGCGCGACGGCGCCGAGGCGGACGTCGGTCAGGTGGTGATGGATGAGTTCCATTTCTACGCCGACCCCGATCGCGGCTGGGCCTGGCAGGTCCCGCTGGTCGAACTGCCGCGCGCGCAGTTCCTGCTCATGTCGGCGACGCTGGGGGACGTTTCGCGGTTCGAAGCGGACTTGACCCGGCGCACTGGGCGGCCGACCGCGGTGATCCACACCGCCGAGCGCCCGGTGCCGCTGACCTTCTCGTTTGTCGTGCAGCCGCTGCACGAGACGCTGGAGGAACTGCTTTCTACTGGTCAGGCGCCGGTTTACGTGGTGCACTTCACGCAGGCGGCGGCGCTGGAACAGGCGCAGGCGCTGATGAGCATCAACGTCTGCAGCCGCGCGGAGAAGGACGCCATCGCGGAGCTAATCGGGAACTTCCGGTTCGCTGCTGGTTTTGGTAAGACCCTTTCGCGGCTGGTGCGGCATGGGATCGGGGTCCATCACGCGGGGATGCTGCCCAGGTACCGGCGTTTGGTGGAGACGCTCACCCAGGCGGGGCTGCTGAAGGTCATCTGCGGCACCGACACGCTGGGCGTCGGGATCAACGTGCCGATCCGGACGGTGCTGCTCACCGCGTTGTCCAAGTTCGACGGGAAGCGGACCCGGCTGCTGCAGGCTCGTGAGTTCCACCAGATCGCCGGGCGCGCGGGGCGGGCCGGGTTCGACACGGCCGGCCGGGTCGTCGTGCAGGCCCCTGAGCACGTGGTGGAGAACGAGAAGGCTTTGGCGAAGGCCGGGGATGACCCTCGGTTGCGGCGGAAGGTGGTCAGGAAGAAGCCGCCGGAGGGGTTCGTGTCGTGGGGGCAGCCGACGTTCGAGCGGCTGGTGGCCGCCTCGCCCGAGCCGCTGACCTCTAGCTTCAAGGTCACGCACGCCATGGTGCTGAACGTGATCGCCCGGCCGGGTGACGCCTTTGCGGCGATGCGCCACCTGCTGACCGACAACGACGAGGACCGCGCGGCGCAGCGCAAGCACATTCACCAGGCCATCGCGATCTACCGGGCGCTGCTGGCCGGGGGTGTGGTGGAGCTTTTGGTTTCGCCCGATGATTTGGGGCGCATGGTGCGGCTGACGGTGGACCTGCAATACGACTTCGCCCTGAACCAGCCGCTTTCGCCGTTCGCGCTGGCCGCCATCTCGCTGCTGGACCGGACGGATCCCTCGTACCCGCTGGACGTGGTGTCGGTCATCGAGTCGACGTTGGATAACCCCCGGCAGATCCTGTCCGCCCAGCAGTTCCGGGCCCGCGGCGAGGCGGTCGCGCAGATGAAGGCGGATGGGGTCGATTACGAGACGCGAATGGAAATGCTGGACTCGGTCACGTACCCCAAGCCACTCGCGGACCTGCTCGAGGGGGCGTACGAGATATATCGGCGCGGTCATCCCTGGGTCGCGGATTACGAGCTATCGCCTAAGGGCGTGGCTAGGGACATGTTCGAGCGGGCGCTGACCTTTACCGAGTACGTCGGGTTTTACGGCCTGGCTCGCTCCGAAGGAATGGTGCTGCGGTACCTGGCGGACGCTTATAAGGCGCTGCGGCAGACCGTGCCGGACGAGGCCAAGACCGAGGAGCTCACTGACCTGATCGAGTGGCTGGGCGAGACCGTTCGGCAGGTGGACTCCAGCCTGCTGGATGAGTGGGAGCGGCTGCGGGACGGGTCGGGTTGGGGTTCTTCCGGTGCGCGGCCTGACGACCGGCCGCCGTCGATGACCGGTAACGCCCGGGCGTTCCGGGTGCTGGTGCGCAATGCCATGTTCCACCGGGTCAGGCTGGCCGCGCTCGGTCATTACGACGAGCTCGGTTTGCTGGATGCGGATAGCGGCTGGAACTCCGACGCCTGGGCTTCGACGCTAGAGGGGTACTTCGAGATCCACGACGAGATCGGCACCGGACCTGACGCCCGCGGGCCCGGACTGCTGATCATCGACGAGCAGCCGGGGCAGTGGGCCGTTCGGCAGATACTTGATGACCCCGCCGGTGACCACGACTGGGGCATCAGCGCCATCGTGGACCTGGCGGCCTCGGACGAGGCGGGAACGGTCGTCCTGCGCGTTACCGACGTCGGGCAGCTTTAGGGGACGGCGTTCGTCGGGGGCGGCGTTGCTGCGGCGTTTGTCGCGGCGTTTGCCGCGGCGTTTCCGAATGGGGCGCCGCGGCTGCTTTTGGGGCGCCGCTGGTGCTCGTAGGGTTATGGCATTAACTACGCGCGGACGAAGTAACTGGAATGGATCCGATCACGCTCATCGTGAGTTCCTTGGCCGCAGGCGCGGCGTTGGGGGTTCAGGACACCGCATCCGCGATGGTCAAGGATGCCTACGCCAGCCTGAAGGCGCTGGTGAGAAAACGGCTGGGCGGTGATTCCGGCGCGGAATTGGTGCTCACCCGGCATGAGGAGGCTCCGGAAACCTGGGAGGCGCCGCTCAAGGCGGAACTGGCCCGGACCGGGGCCGACGGGGACGTTGAGCTGATCGCCGCCGCGAAGGCGCTCCTGGACCTGGTCGGGGCTGGGTCGGCAGGGAAATACACGGTTGATGTGCGGGGGGCGCAGGGTGTGCAGATCGGGGATCATAACCGGCAGGACAACGTGTTCAACGCCCCGGCGGACGGCGCTGGTCCGCGGTGAGCTTTCTGCTGCCGCTCGGGCCCGGGGAAAGCGCCGAGTGCGATTGCCTTCGGCGTCCTCCTTATCGCTGAGGGAGGGGATCGTCGGTGAATTCTGGGTCCCGACGACGGTGCCGGGCCGGTTCAGGTGAAGACCGGCTCGCCTGGGAACAGTACGCCCTCGGCGCGGCACTCCCCAAGATCTGCGCCTGAAGTGTGGGGCGCTCTGTTCAGTACGCGCGCAGCGAAGAGAGTTGCCGGGGCGGCTGGCGGCTGCTCATGATCGGCGTGTGCTCGGGATCGACAGGCATGAGGTGGACGGCGTCACGCTGGCTGTGCGGTCGTGGTCGGGCCAGGAGGCGGCCTGGCCGCCGGTCGTCTTGCTCCACGGCACGGCCGCGACGGCCGGCGACTGGGATGCGATCGCGGCTCGGCTGTGCGCCGACAGGCCGGTGTTCGCTGTCGACCTGCGCGGCCACGGCGAGAGTAGCTGGCCAGGGACTTATGCCATCTCCCTGATGGCGCATGACGTCGCTGGCTTGCTCTCCATGCTGTCGGCCACTGAGGTCGACCTGGTCGGCCACTCGCTGGGCGGCCTGGTCGCGTGCCAGGTGGCCGCCGGGCGGGTGGCCGCCGGCGGGCCGGCCTGGGTGCGGCGGCTGGTGCTCGAAGACACCGGGATGCCTCACCCGCGGCCGCCGCAGACTCCCACTCGCCCGGCGGGGCCGCTGTCCTTCGACTGGGCCGTCGTGGAACAGGTCCGGCCCGAGATTGACGAACCGGACTCACGCTGGCCGCAGGTGATCGCCGCGATCGAGGTACCGACCCTCGTGATTGGCGGTGGGACGAGCAGCTTCCTGCCCCAGGAACACGTAGAGGAACTGGCCAGGACCGTGGCTCACGGCACCCGCGTCACCATTGATGCCGGGCACCTCGTCCACGCAACCAGGCCCGACGCGTTCCTCGCCACGCTGACGGCTTTCCTTAACGCATAGGCGCGCGCTGGCGATCGGGCGATGGCGGCGGTCACCGCGGCGATGACGGCAACCGGGAACAGGCGAGACCGCCAGCCTGCCGACGGCGTGCGTGGGTTACCTATGTCATACACCGAGTTTGCGTCTATGCCGCTAAAACGTGCGGCGGCGCTCCCCCGTTGCTCGGGCACACGGATCGGCGGGACCGCGGGCGGGCGGGGTGAGGGTGTGAGCCGGGCTCGGCCCAATGGCCTTGCGTTAGATGGTAAGTCGTGGGCTGAGCAGGTGAAACTGGATTCTTCGGGTGACGTTGACGACGCTGGGCTCGCCGGGTTTGCGGGCGGGGAAGTCGCCGGTTTTCTTGGA
>JBOHCK010000120.1:0-17065 GCA_050698755.1 Streptosporangiaceae bacterium
GACGGAGCGTCTGCTAGACATCAAGGTCCTGCAGACCTGGGTGGCCGGGAAGCTTGTCTTTCAGACCGACGCCCCGAACGGAGACTCATGACGTCCTCTGAGCCGAATCTTCCTGGGTTTCTGTGGCATCTCGGAGCGTGAAGTCCGCCGTCGGGCGAGCAGCATATGGCCCTGGCGGCAAGGTCGATCCAGCGTCTGCCATCAGCTCGCCTGGTGGGCTGCGCCAGGCAGCGACGGCGACAGAGTTCGGCGACCGCGAGGCGAGGTTCTAACCCAACTCGGCGACCTCGTCATCTATGGGATCGCCACCACCCGATCTGGCTAACGGCGTTCAGGGCCGCTCAGTGGAGCCTCGTCACCGCCACGCTAACCACTGGCCGCCAGACGTGATGGCAACTGTCCGCAGACGCTCAGGGCGTCAGCCAGCAGTTCGAGCACGGTGGCGGTGGACGTGCCGCCACCTTCGCACATAGTCTGCAGGCCGTAGCGGGCGCCGCGGCGCTCCATTTCGTGCAGCATCGTCACCATGAGCCGGGCGCCGGATGCGCCGAGCGGATGACCGAGGGCAATGGCCCCGCCGTTGGGGTTAACCCGCTCGCGGTCAGCGTCGGTCTCGGCGATCCATGCCTCAACGACAGGCGCGAACGCTTCGTTGACCTCAAAGACGCCGATGTCGTCAACCGACATTCCTGCCCTGGCCAGTACCTTCTCCGTCGCCGGGATCGGGCCGGTCAGCATCAGGATCGGATCTGTCGCGGTCACGGTCATTGCTGCGATACGGGCCCGCGGCGTGACGCCGAGCCGCCTTGCTGCGGCGGCGGAAGTGATCAGCAGGGCAGCTGCGCCATCGGATATCTGCGAGGAGTTGCCGGCGGTGATGACGCCATCAGCCTCGAACACCGGCTTGAGCCGTGCCAGGGCGTCCAGCGAGCTGTCTGGCCGGACGCCCTCGTCGCGGTCGGCGAGGTTGCGGACGCCATCAGCGGTGACCGGCACCGGAATGATCTCCCGCTCGAATCGTCCCTCGGCCTGCGCCCGGGCCGCTTTGCGGTGTGACTCCACGCTGAACTGGTCGAGCTGCTCACGGCCCAGGCCCCACTTGCGGGCTACCATCTCGGCAGAATTGCCCTGGTGCACGACCTCGCCGGTGACGTGATAGCGGGCACGGAACAGCTCGCCATACGGCAGGCCAGGACCTGGCGAGACGTTGGAAAACATCGGTACCCGGCTCATCGACTCGGTGCCGCCGGCGACCACGACGTCATGTACTCCGGACATCACGCCCTGCGCCGCGAAATGCACAGCCTGTTGCCCGGAGCCGCATTGCCGGTCCACTGTTACGCCTGGCACATCCTGCGACCAGCCGGCGCCCAGCAGAGCGCTCCGCGCGATGTTGAGAGACTGCTCGCCGACCTGCAGCACACACCCGAAGATCAGATCACCGACGCATTCAGAATCGACCCCTGGGCGCTCAAGTACCGCCTGGAGCACCGGTGCCGCCAGGTCTGCTGGATGCACACCGGACAGAACACCATTGCGCTTGCCAACCGGCGTGCGGACCGCTTCGACGATGACGGCGTCATTGTCCTGCAGGGAGTGCGGCACTTGGCATACCTCTCTCATTGCGCGCCCAGGTGGGCCTGCTCCGCCTTATACGACCGACCGGTCGTTCGTTCTATCATATGACCGTGCCCCTGACAACGGAGCTCATGGCCGGTCAGGCCGCAGTCCCCCGCTGCCCGAGCGCGTCTCGGCAGGCAGGTAGTCCTCGAGGAAATGCCGCCCCGTAGCTGACCAGGGAGCCCGGATGCCTGCGGCCGTGGCGCGCACCGCGGGCCCGTGCATGAGCTCGGCGGGGCCGTGCGCCAGCACCGGGTCGTCACCGTACTGAGCTGGCGAGCCCGGAGCTGACAGCGCCTGTACCGCATCGAACCATGACCGGTTGACCATGGCGCCGTCGTCGAGCAGTCTCAGCGGACTGCTTCCCCAGCCCTGGCCCGTCCCGGGCAGCAGGTGGAGGTGGGTGACGGACTCCGGGGCAGCCGCCGCCGCGAGCACGGCGACCAGGCCGCCCGATCCCTCGCCGACCAGAACCGACGGGACGGCGACCACGTCATGCAGCAGCCGGGCCAGCTCGACGGCGAAGTCGCTGACACGGTAGATCCGCCCGGCCGCCCAGGCACTAGGCGCATGGCCGCGCTGGGCGTACACCCACGCGCCCCACGACTGCCGGGCGCGGGCGAACTCGCGCTCGCGCTCCTTCGCCGGCGCACCGACCTCGTGCACGAAGACGACCGGGCACGCACCTGGAGTGACCGACAGCCAGAGCCGGCCGATCTTGCGCCCAGGCACTGTCATGCGGCCCGTCCGGCCGACGCCCGTGCAGCGTGCTCGATAATGGCGGCCGCGACCTCGTCCGGGCATTCCAGGTGGACATAGTGGCCCGCGCCGGGCAGCCGGCAGTGCCGTCCGCGCGGCAGCACGTCGATCAGCTCGTCCCCGGGATAGCGCCCGCGCACCTGCGGGTGATCGGGCGCGGCCCCGGTGACGGTGAGCACCGGGTGCGGCAGCGCCGCAGTGAGCGCGAGCGGGTCGGCCGGGGGCGCCCCGGTGACCTGCCACGGGCGCACCCAGCCGGCCAGAGCCGGATCCACCCGCCAGGTGTAACCGCCGCTTTCCTCGCGGGCGAGGTGGGGTGCCAGCCAGCGGAGCAGCCCCGCCGGAAGCCTGGGGTTGCTGCGCGCCCGGCGGTCGACGATCTCATCGAGATCGTCGTAGACGGGCAGCCGTCTGGTGTCCCCGCCGCGCAGCGCCAGCTGGGCCAGCGCACCGGGCATGCCGCCGTCGCTCAGGGTTGGTGGCGCCGAGACCGCATCGAGGTTGACTGCCACCTCGGCCAGCCCGGGCTCGAGCTGCAGCGCCTGGAGCACCTGCACCGCACCGAAGGAATGGCCGACCAGCCCGAGCGTGGTCCGCCGCTCCGCGCGGGCAGCCACCGAGCGCGCGACGGCGACCAGGTCGGCCGTGTGGTCGTACCAGCCGTAAGCGTCGGCCCAGGACGAGCGGCCGTGTCCGGCGAAGGACATGGCCGCGAACGCGAGATCCGTGCACTGCGCGCGCAGCGCGGCGGCCAGCGGGGCGAAGAACTCCGCGCAGTCAAGGAAGCCATGTGCGCCGACGAGCACCAGCCGCGCCGAGGCGATGTCGCCCCACTCACACACGGAGAGTTCCAGGCCGCGGGAGAACACGGCCGACCGGGCCTGCGGCTCGAGCCACTCAGCGCCCAAGGTCAGCTTCCCCGGCGAGTCGTGGCACCATCGACTCCATTGCCCGCGAGAGGGAGAGGATCCTGGCCCTGTGCCCAAGCCGCGCCGTGAGTTGCAGAGCGCTGACCGCATCGTAGACATCGCCGCCGAGCTGTTCTACCGGCAGGGCTACGACGCCACGTCGATGCAGGACATAGCAGTGGCAGCAAAGATCAACAAGTCCAGCCTTTATCACCACATCCGGAGCAAAGAGGAGATCCTCGAGGCCATCTGCAGCCGGGCGTTCGCCCAGCTGAACGCCAGCCTCGACGAGGCGGAGAGCAGCGCCGGGGAGCCTGGGGAGCGGGTGCTGCTCGCCTTCGCCGCCGCCGTGCGGACCGCACTCAACGATCCGCGGGGGACCAGCATCATCATCCGCCTGCAGGGCAAGACGGAGGTCGCCCGCCAGGTGCGCTCCTGGCGGCGTGACTACGAGCAGCGGTTCACCCGGCTGGTCGCCACGGCCCAGCAGGCGGGCGACGTGCGCAGCGATATCGGCGCCCCGATGCTGGCCCGGCTGGTCTTGGGCATGGTCAACTGGGTGGTCGAGTGGTTCGAGCCACGCGGCCGGACCTTTTCGGCTTCCTCTGTCGAGGCTGCGGTCGTGGCGGTCGCCGCGAACGGCCTCGCGGGTGCAGGCGGTCACCTCACTGCTCGGTGAGGCCGCCGGCCGACGCGCCCACCCGCCCCTCATGGCCGGTCCAGGCCGCCTCGCGCAGCATGGCCTTCTGGATCTTCCCGGTCGCCGATTTTGGCAGCTCGCCAACGAACACCAGGCTCTTGGGAACCTTGTACGCGGCCAGGAACTCCCGCGCCGTCGCCAGGATGCGGGCGTGTACCTCGTCCGCGCTGCCCTCGGCCTGCCGCGCCCTAACCACGAAGGCGTGCACCGCCTCGCCCCACCGCTGATCCGGCACGCCGATGACGGCGCACTCCAGCACATCGCCCGTCCGGTACAGCGCGGCCTCCACCTCACTGCTGTAGATGTTCTCCCCGCCGGAGACGATCATGTCCTTCTTGCGGTCCACGACGTAGACGTAGCCGTCCTCGTCGAGGTAGCCCAGATCACCGGTGTGCAGCCAGCCGCCGCGCAGTGTAGCCGCGGTGAGTTCCGGCTTGTTCCAGTAGCCGGCCATGACATTCGGGCCGTGCGCGCAGATCTCCCCGACCGCGCCGGGCGGCAGTTCGTCGTCATTGTCGTCCACGACCCGCATCCGGTTGCAATGCTGAGCCCGCCCGCCGGACCGGAGCCGGCGCTTCTCCACCTCAGTGGCGTCCGGCGACAGGCCGCGGCGGTAGTCGTCAGCGGACAGGTAGGTGAAATGGTGCGCCGCCTCCGTCTGGCCGAAGTACTGCACGAAGTCGCATTGCCACTCGGCCGACGCCCGCCGGATCACCTCAGGGTTAATCGGCGCGCCGCCGGTGCCGCACAGCGCCAGGGAGGAGATGTCGCGGGGCTGCTCCCGCTGCGCCTCCACGAGCAGGTTGAGCATCGTCGCGACCGGAACGGTCTTGGTCACCTGGTGCCGCTCTATGAGATCGAGGCAGCGCCCCGGCACGAAGTCCATGATCACCACATGGCAGCCCAGGAACCAGTACGCGAGGGCCATGTTGAGCACGACGTGGAAGAGGGCGCCGGTGACCAAGTAGACGTCCTCGTGCCGGGCCCGGTCGGCGATGCTGAGGTGGACGCACTGGATGAAATTGTTGCGGTGGGTGAGCATGACGCCCTTGCTCATGCCCGTCGTGCCGCCGGTGTAGCAGATCCAGCAGACGTCGTCGTCGCCGATCTCCGGCACCGGCGGCTCGTCCGCGGGCTGGGCGGCGAGTAGCGCGTCGTAGTCCTCCGGGAATCCGTGTGCGCCGCCGAAGCCGATGACAACTTCCACGCCCGCGGTGGTGCCCTTGTCCTGCATGGCGCGGATCGTCTCCGCATATTCCGCGTCGCAGAGCAGGATCCGGCAGTCGCTGTCGCCGAGGACGTACTCGATCTCACCCGGCGCGAACCGCCAGTTGATCGGCGAGTACACCACGCCGATCTTTGCGCAGGCGAAGAAGGCCTCGACGCACTCGATCCGGTTCCGGGCGAGCAGCATCATCTTGTCGCCCTGGGCCGCGCCGCAGGACTGCAGCACCCGGGCCAGCTGATTCACCCGCTCGTTCAGCTGCCGCCAGGTGCGCGCATCGATATCCTCCCGCGACACAGCCAGCTGCTCGGGATATTTCGCCGCGTTCAGCCTGGGAATGTCACCGGTCCTGATCACGGCCGCCCCCTCACTCGGCCGGGATCAGGACGCGACGGACGGGCGCTCACTGGATCAAGCCGCAACGGGATGCCCCTGAACTGGGGCACCCGCTTGGCCGTGAAGGCGGCGAGCCCCTCGCCGTACTCCGGTGACCCCATCAGCGAATCCTGCAGCTTGGCCTCGGCCGCGCAGACCTGGTCATAGCTCATGGTCTCGGCTTGCCGCATGAACGCCTTCTCGGCCATGAAGGCATTCACCGGGCCGGTCGCGATCCGCCGGGCCAGCTCCAGCGAGCGGTCACGCAGCCTGGTCCCGGGGACGGAGCGGTTGACCAGCCCCCAGGCCGCGGCCTGCTTCCCGCGGATGATGTCGGAGGTGTACACCATCTCCATCGCACGGTTATAGCCAACCAGGCGCGGCAGGAAGTAATGCCCGCCGGAGTCCAGCGCCACGCCGAGCCGGGCGAACGGCGAGGACATCCGGGCGTTGTCGGCGGCGATCACGATGTCACAGGCGAGCGCGATACCGAGCCCGACCCCCATGGCCGGCCCGTTGACCGCCGAGACCGTCGGCTTCGGGCAGTGGTAGATCATGGCCAGCATGGGATTGACATGCTCCGCGATGATCTCGTAGGCGTCCTCATCCGGCTTGGCCGAGGAGATATCGCGGCCGGCCGAGAAGGCCCGCCCCTCCCCCGTGATCAGCACGCAGCGGACGCCCGTGTCCCCCGCTGCCGACATCATCGCCTCCCCCAGTTCCGTGACCATCGCCTCGTCGAGGCTGTTCATCTTGTCGGGGCGGTTCAGCAGCACGATCAGGACGCCGTCATCATCCAGTTCGCACTTCAGCGTGGTGTAGCTGGCGTAACTGGTCATCGTCACTCCTTCGGCCGACAGGCCTGCAGCACACGGATAAGGACATTGCAGGTCGTGCGGCCGTTCTGGTTCATCACGTCCCATTCGAGGTCAACGATGCCGGTCGCGTCGTCGCGGGCCTCCAGCTTCGCCACCCGGTTGCGCACCCGGATGGTGTCGCCGATGAACGTGGGCGCCGGGTAGCGAACCCGGTCGATCCCGTACTGGGCCAGGACCGCCTCGCTTTCGGCGGGCACGACCAGGCCGCCGGCAATGGCCATGACCATCAGGCCCGGCGCCAGCCGCTCGCCGAACATGGACTCCTCGGAATAGACCACGTCGGAATGGATCGGGAACCAGTCCCCGGTGAACATGCACCAGTTCACGACGTCGGTTTCCGTCACCGTGCGGCCCCGTGAGACCTCCTCGTGGCCAACCTCCAGGTCGTCAAACCACTGGTTAAGCAGGCGCTGTGGCACCGGCCACTCCCTTCGCTGGTTCCGCGTATCGTACGACTGGTCGGTAAACAAAGTCCACTAGGAGGTCACCCATGCCGGTCGAGCTGACGGGCCTCGGAGGCCCGGTCGCCACGATCACCCTCGACGCTCCGCAACGACTGAACGCCTTCGGCCGGCAGGATCTCCGCGACCTCAGCGAGGCCCTCGACCTGTGCGCGGGCGACCCGGACGCCGCCTGCGTGGTGCTCCGCGGCAGCGGCCGGGCATTCTGCGCCGGAGCCGACCTGGCGCTGGTCGAGGAGATCCGGCGCGCACCCGCCGCGGAGCGGCGGGCCTCACTGGTGCTGGCCCCGTCCGTCATACTGCAGATCGCGCAGTTCACGAAGCCTACGATCGCCGCCGTGCAGGGCGCGGCGTTTGGCGGTGGCGCCTGCATCGCTCTGGCCTGCGACGACGTGGTGCTGGCGCAGGACGCGAGGCTGGGCTTCATCTTCACCAGCCTCGGGCTGCCCGGCGGGGACAGCGCGGCGACCTGGCTGCTTTCGCGGCGTATCGGTACCCGGCAGGCATGGCGGCTGCTGTCCCGTGGCGCGATCGTCGGGGCGCAGGAGGCAGCCGCGGCGGGCCTCGCTGACGCGGTCGTCCCGCTGGACCGGCTCAGGGAGGAGGTCGCGGGGCGGGCCGCGGACTACAGCAGGCGCTCGGCGACTGCCCTGGCGGCCACGAAGCAGCAACTGCTCCGGCTGGAGGGAGTCGGGTCCTTCCTGGAGCCCGCGATGGACCGCGAGCTAGCCGCGATGCTCGCCGCGTTCGAGGGACCCGACCTGGCGGAGGGCCTTGAGGCTAGCCACCAGAAACGGGAGCCCAGGTGGCCGTCCCGCGCCATCGCCGCGGGCCCGGCCGGCGGCACCGCACGCGGTGGCACCGCACAGTCACCGGACGGGCCGGGTTGATTTGTCTGACTGGTCGGTACACCATGGACGGGTGGATTTCGACCTGACCAGCGACGAGGCCGCCCTCGCCGATCTCGCGGCGACCCTGGCCCGGCGCGAGGTAGCCCCGGCCGCGGCGGCCGCCTGGGCCGCCGAGCGCTGCCCGGTGGAAGTCCTGCAGCGAATGGGCGACGCCGGGCTGCTCGGCCTGCTCGTCCCGGAAAAATGGGGCGGTAGCGGTGCCACGACCGTCGGGTTCGTGGCGGCCATGGAGCACATCGGCCAGGCTGATCAGTCCATCGCCGCTGCGTGGCAGGCGCACTCCACGATCGGCAGCCTGCCGATCCTCGTATTCGGTAACGATGGGCAGCGCGAGCGGTGGCTGCGCCCGCTGGCGGAGGGCAAGGCGCTTGGCGCATTCGGGCTGACCGAGAGCGACGCGGGCAGCGACGCAAGTGCTATCCGCACCCGCGCCGAGCCACGCGACGGAGGCTGGGTGATCAACGGCCGCAAGATGTTCATCTCCAACGCCGGCACCTCGATGAGCCTCGGCGTCACCCTGCTGGCCCGGCTCGCCGACGACCCGGCGGCCGGCCGGCCGCGCTATGCCAACTTCGTCGTCGAGAAGGACACGCCGGGGTTCTCGCTGGGGCCGAAGCTGCGTGGCATCGGCTGGAAAGCGCTGGACACCAGGGAGCTCATCTTTGATGACGTCTGGATTCCCGGCGGCCACCTCTTGGGTGACCCCGGACGGGGGCTGTCCCAGTTCCTTTCGGTCCTTGCCGTTGGCCGGATATCGGTGGCCGCGCTGGCGGTCAGCCTGACGGCGGCGGTGCTCGAGCTGTCGACGTCTCACGCACGGCAGCGGCGGCAGTTCGGCAGGCCGCTGATGGACAACCAGGCGATCGCTTTCAAGCTCGCCGACATGGCGACCGAGCTCGAGGCATCCCGCCTGCTGACCTATCGCGCCGCCGCGCTGCGGGACGCGGGGCGCCCGTTCGAGCATGCTGCTGCGATGGCGAAACTGAAGGCGACCCGGACGGCAGTGGATGCGGCACGGGAGGCGGTCCAGATCCACGGCGGCTACGGGTACATGCTCGACTCCGATGTCGCCCGCTTCTACTGTGACGCGAAGGTCCTCGAGATCGGCGAGGGCACCAACGAGATTCAGCACATCGTGATCGCGCGAGGACTCAGCTGAGATCTTCTCCGGGCCGGTGGTACTTTTCGGTTACTGGCCAGTCTGCCGAAGGAACCCAGTCCACTGAAGGAGCGGCGTGCCTGAGCAGCGGGGGCAACGCTGGCATGACCGGCGTACCGCGATTGTCGACGCGGCCGCGAAGCTGTTCGCCGAGCGTGGCTATCACGCCACCGGGACCGCCCAGCTGTGCCAGGCCGTCGGGCTTGGCAAGGGCTCGCTGTACTACTACGTGGAATCGAAGGAGAACCTGCTCTACCTCATCCATGAGCGGGTGATGGGGCAGGTGTTCGACACCGCCACCCAGATCGCTGGGCTCGACGAACCGGCCACCGAGCGGCTGCGCAAGCTGGGCCAGGAGCAGATTTCCGTCATCGCCAGCTACCCGGACCACGTGTGGGTGTTCCTGCACGAGTACCGGGCGCTGACCGGCGAGCGCGCGAACCAGTTCACCGCGAGCCGCAGGCGCTACGAGCGCAGCGTCGAGAAGATCCTCCAGGACGGCGTCGACTCCGGGGAATTCGTCATCGACGACGTGCACCTGGCGGCCCTGGGCTGGCTCGGCATGCACAACTACACCTATATCTGGTTCCAGCCGGGCAAGAGACTCACCGCCACCCGGCTGGCCAGATCGTTCTACGACTTGTTCATCGAGGGCGTCAGCGCCCCGGCGCGGCGGGCAGTGCCCGGCACCGCTCCCGGGGTATCCGCCACATCGCTGCGGCGGACGAGCCGCAGCTCCACCGGCTGAGAGGGCGCCGGCGCGCCGGTCACCGGCCCGGCCGGGCCCTTCGTCTTGAGCACTTCGACCGGCGTGCGGCAGCTCTGGCAGAACGCCGCGCTGCGGCAGACCGCTGAACCGAACGCGCTGGTCGCGGCGACGTCCGCCGATCCGCAGAACGGGCAGCGCACCGCCCCGTCGCCGTCCGGCACGACCAGGCCCACGGCTCCCAGGGCCGCCCGGCCCGCGTCCGTGACGTCGGCGCCGGACCAGCCGCCCGGCAGCCAGGCCACCTCGCACTGCGCGACGCCGGGCACCTGCGTGGCCCGCTCGCGGACCTCGGCTTCGACGAGCCACGACGCGGGACAGGCCAGGAACGTCGGGACCAGTTCCACCAGGGCTGACCCGGCGGACACGGTCACCGCGCGCACCATGCCGAGATCCACGATACGTACCGGCAGCTCAGGATCCTCGACCGCCCGCAGCGCCCGCTTGACGGCGATTCCGGCGTCCAGGTCAGTGCACATGGCTATCTCACCAGCTGCCCGGGGCCGTCTTGTACACATAACGCATTTCCTCAAGCATGACGTCGAGCCGGCCCAAGGCCGGATCAGCAGGTCCATCGCGGAGCTCGAAGCCAAGCTGACCGCACTCCTCCTGCACCGAGCTGGCCCACGCACACTGTGCCGCCTCCAGCACTCCGCCCGGCAGGCCCAATGCGGCCTCCACCGCGTCCGGCCGGCCCGGCAGGAAGGAGGCCGTGGCGAGCGGCCACATCTGGCCGAGACTGCTGCGCACCCGCCGCCGCGCCGCAGCTGAGCGGCCGCTGGTCGTTTTCAGCCAGGTTGACCAGAAGTCCAGGTGGTAGCGCTGCTCGTGGCCCATCTCGTGGAACAGCGCGGCGAGCTCACCGTCGCCGGTGCCCCCCAGGGCGGCGGCCCGCGCGGCCTCGGCGGTCTCGTAGAGGTACTGCCGCGCCAGCAGTGCCTCCCACTGTGTGGGATACGTGCGGGCCAGCGGGGAAGCGCGGAAGTCGGTGGCGGGCCGCTCGTAGACAAACCGCTCGATCGCGGCACGGTCGGCGATGACCAGGGCGTAAAGCCGACGGGCGTGGCCGATCTCGTCCTGGCCCATCGAGGACAGCGCGATATTGATCTCGAGCTCGGGCCCCCAGCCGGCCACCGAGGTCAGGACGTGCCCGGTGAGCAGGTCATCGTCGGCCAGCCGAATCAGCAGGCCAGCCCGGGCGTCCTTGTCGCGTTGCCGCGCAGACGGCGGTGTGCCCGCAGCCGTGGCGGTCATGACGGCCCTTCCGCCGAGGCCCGGATCCCGCCGGACCGGCGGTAGGCCTTGGCCCGGCCCGCCGTGAGCACCTCGGGGTCCCAGTGGCTGTGCACCACGTCGGCCCGGTCCACGACCCACAGGCTGCAGCACACCTCGCGGCGGACGAAGTGCTCCTTGGCCAGGATGATGGCGGTGGCGGAGTCTGGCGCCTCGACCTCGCCGACGTGGACGTGGGCGTCGCCCGGTGCCTTCTGCCGGAAGACCTCGAAGACGGGGAGCGTCATCAGGCGGCCGCCAGCAGCCAGGCGTTGGCGCCGCGGGCCTCGCGAAGCTCCCGCTGCAGGTCCGCACCGACTGGGCTGCCGCCTCGCAGCAGCGAGGAGAACTCGGCCCAGTCGGGCTCGGTGTAAGACCACCGGCCAGTCTCCTCGTCGCGGCTCAACTTGTCGTCGGGGACCTCGACGCCCATGGCCCGGATCTGCGGCACGTACTTGGTCAGGAAAGACTGGCGCAGGGCCTCGTTGTGCGACAGCTTGAGCCCGTAGGCCATCAGCGTCGGGCCGTGCTTGGAGTTCTCGTCCGAGGGGCCGAACATTGCCAGGGTGCGCAGCCACCATCGCTCGACCCCCCGCTGCACGGCGGAACGCTGGGCCAGGGTGCCGGCCATCATCTGCCCGATGAGGTAACGGCCGCAATGGTGGTGGAAGCCTTCCTCCTTGACGATCTTGCGCATGGCCCGGGCGTACGGTCCGTAACTGCTGCGCAGCAGGGTGGCCTGCCGCTCGATCTCCGCGCCGTCGATCAGCCACGCGACGATCGCGGGGTCGACCCACTCATCCCATGGATAGTGGAAGATGTTCATGAAACGGGGTGGCCCGTCGAGTATCTGCTCGATGTAGTCGGCGCGCGACCTGCCTGTGAGGTCCTCGCAGACGCGCATGAGCATCAGCCCGTGCCCGATCTCGTCCTGCGACTTGGCCGCGAAGACCAGCTTGGCGTGCAGCGACGGCGCCCGCGGCACCCAGCGGAACTCGTGCACCGGGCCGACGAGCTCACTCATCATGTGGAACTCGATCATCCGGCTCGCGGCGCGGCGATAGTCCTCGGACAGGTCCTGCCACGGCTCGACCTGCTCTGCGGCCGGAGCACTCTGGGCCCTCTTCTGCTGTGCGCCCTGGAACCGTGCGCGCGTTCCGTGCGCCTGCGTCTCTGTCACCCGAAGCCTCCCGACCGACCGTTTGGTTCATTATGCCGCGGCAGGCCAGTGTCAGTCAACGCGCGGCGAGGCTGCTGCCCTTGACGTCGACCAGGACCTTGATCAGGTCGCGGTCACCTGCTGCGAGCGGCTCGAAGGCCTCGCGTGCCACCTGCTCCAGCGGTACCACGGACGTAGCGAGCGGGCGGGGATCGATCCGCCCGCTCGCTACCAGGTCGACAGCGCGGGGCAGGTCCTGGTTGTAGCCCAGCGAGCCGACGACCGTGCGCTCGAAGGCCGTCACCGAGATCGGCCGCAGCTCGGCCTTGCCGTGCCCGACGCCGAGCAGCACGACCGTGCCACCGCGGCGGGCGGCATCCACCGCCTGGGTGACCAGTGGCGCGGCCCCGGTGCATTCGAACACGACATCCGGCCCGACCCGCCCGCAGCGCATGAAGACCTCCCGGCGCACGTCGGCCTGCTGTGGGTCAAACGCCTCGGCCGCACCGAGGGCCAGGACGCGGGCGCGGCGGCCGGCAATGGGATCGCTGACAAACACCTCGGCTGCGCCCGCCGCGATGACGGCGAGCGTCACCATGCTGCCGATCGGCCCGGCGCCGAGCACCAGGACGCGGTCGCCGGGTCCGACTCGCCCGCGGCGGACCGCGTGCAGCGCCACGGCCAGCGGTTCGATGAGCGCGCCGGCCAGGTCTTCGACCACGTCGGGCAGCGGGATGAGGCCAGCCGCGGGGACGGTGACCAGAGGGGCGAGGGCACCATCGGAGGCAAGGCCGACCGATCCGCCGATCCGGCAGATGTGGTAGTCGCCGCGCACGCACCAGTAGCAGGTCCCGCAGCGCCAGCAGGGATCGACGGCCACCCGGCTCCCCACCAGGTCCGCCGGGCCGCCTGCGCCGACCGCGAGGACAGTCCCGCTCAGCTCGTGCCCCAGCACGACCGGCGGCTGGTGGCCGGTGAGCGGGTGTGGGGCCGGCCGGATGAGCACCGGCCCCTGGGTGAACTCATGCACATCCGTGCCGCAGATGCCGCAGACGCTCACTTCGACGACGGCCTGGCTGGGCGCAGGGTCACCAGGTTCGGCCACGTCCTCGATCCGGATATCCCCGGCTGCGTGCCACACTGCCGCCCGCATCTGTAGCCCGGCCCTATCCGTGTGCGAGCCGGGTTGCGGCATCAAGGCGGATGACTTCTCCGTTGAGCATCGGATTCTCGGCAATCGCCCGGACCAGGTGGGCGAAGTCCGCCGGGGCGCCGAGCCGCTTGGGAAACACGTGGATGTCGACGAGGCGCTGCCGCACCTTCTCATCCGTCGAGGCGAGCATGCCCGTGTCGAAGATGCCGGGGCAGATCGTGACGACCCGGATCCCGTACGACGCCAGGTCGCGCGCGAGCGGCAGCGTCATGGCGATGACGCCGCCCTTCGATGCGGAATACGCTGCCTGCCCGGCCTGCCCCTCGTAGCCGGCGATGGACGCGACATTGACGATGACCCCGCGCTCGCCGAACTCACCCTGCTCATTCGCACTCATCACACGGGCCACATTGCGGACGACATCAAACAGGCCGACCAGGTTGATGCCGACTACCTTGTTGTAGGTATCGAGCGGGAACATCTCGCCGCTACGCGAGAGGACACGTGCGGCGTCAGCGACCCCTGCCGCGTTGACGCACAGATCGATCCGGCCGAATCGCTCCGCGAGGGCATCGACTGCCGAACGCACCTGTTCGGGCGAGGTGACGTCGGTGGGAACAAAAACGGCCCGCTCGCCAAGTTCTGCCGCGAGACCAGCGCCGCGACTCGACGCCAGGTCAAGTATCCCCACCTGCCCATTGCTTTCGGCCACCATGCGGGCCACGCCTTCACCAAGCCCGGATGCGCCACCGGTGACCAGCACTGCTGCGCCGCCCACGTCCACCTTCGCCTCCTCGCGCTTCCCTAGCCGTTCCGGACGCGACTATACCGACCGGTCGAACGGGAAGGCAGTCCAGAGTCACTAGGATCAGCGCCAGACTGGGCCGGGCCCAGTCAGCGGCCCCACCACGAGTGACATCCGGAGGATCGATACTGGCCCGGCTGGCCGCCGCGGTCGGGACCGATCCGACACGGGCGAACGGCGTCCCCCGGCATGTGGCCCGCCACGCCGACGCGGATCTGTCCGCGAACCTGCCCAGCTCGGCTCGCTGGCCGCGCCGGTGGCGGCCGGCGACAAGGCGGTCGGCGCGCTCGGTCAACGTTACGGATCGAGGGGACGGTGCTGGCCCCCGCCGATCGCCTACCCGAAGCCAGTCATCGCAGTGGCGGCTTTTCTTATCGGTACCGCAGTGTCTTATAGGGAACTTATGGGTACGCATATTCGTAGGCTCCGAACAAGTCGGAGGGTGTATGACTATTTAGCTGCTACGCCATTCCAATCTTAATTCAGATCTTCTTGATGATCAACGGCTGCTCCGTTCCAGCATTTCGATCATGTTCCCTAGTTGCGGCCACCGGCTCGACGTTAGAACAGCCCGCTGAAATCGTGCTCATCATCCGAAGCGCAACCCGCAAGAACTGCCCAGCCCGCCGCTGGCGCCGGTGAGGACCACTCGCCTGCCGTTACCAGGCTCGGCGCGGCGAACGAATTGGGCAGGCAGGTGGATAGTCATCTCCCCCTGCCTGCCCAGAGGAAGCGCCGCTGCCCCGCTGTCGACCGGTGGGTCGGTACCTTACTACTCTTCACGTTGCAGGAGGTCAACGCGGCAGTCCTGCGGAGGAGGCAGACAGTGGAGACACGATCCCTGCTAGAACTCTACCGCACCATGGTCGAAATCCGCGAGTTCGAACTGCGCGTCTCTCGCCTCACCACGGAGGGGAAGATTCCCGGCTTCGTGCACCTGTCGCTCGGCCAGGAGGCCTCCGCCGTCGGAGCCTGCGCTCCGCTCACTCCATCCGATGTCATTACCTCCACCCACCGCGGACATGGCCATTGCATCGCCAAGGGACTGGATATGACCAGCATGTTCGCAGAGCTCATGGGGCGCTCTTCCGGCACATGCGCCGGGCTGGGCGGCTCTATGCATATCGCCGATCCCGGCATCGGGATCTTCGGTGCCAACGGGATCGTCGCCGCGGGCCTCCCGATCGCATCCGGCGCCGCCCTGGCCTCCCGGATCAGGCAGCAGTCAAGAATCGTCGTGGCGTTCTTCGGGGATGGCGCCGCCGCGCAGGGCGCCTTTCATGAATCAGTGAATCTGGCGGCTTTGTGGCGCCTGCCGGTGATCTTCTTCTGCGAGAACAATCACTATGCCGAGTTCTCGCGGGCCGAGACGCAGCACCCGGTTCCGCTCAGCACGCGGGCGGCTGGCTACGGCATCGACTTCCACCAGGTTCACGGCAACGATGTCGCGGCCGTTTACCAGCTCATGACCGATCTTGCCGCCCGCGCCCGCCGCGGAGAGGGCCCGTTCATGGTGGAAGCGGAAACCTACCGGTGGCACGGCCATTACGAGGGCGATCCGGAACGGTACCGGACAACGGAAGAGGTCGAGGAATGGAAGGCCCGCGATCCGCTTCTCATCGCCCGGGAAAGGCTGCTCGCGACCGGGGCAGCCGCTGAGCAGCTGGCGGAGATCGATTCCGATATCCGCCAGCGCATCGACCAGGCCGTGGCCACTGCCAGCGCAGCGACCGAGCCCGATCCGGCCGCCACGGATCTGAGTCACTTCATGCTGGCACCCCGGCCGGCATACCCCGACCCGCAGCCGCCCGCCGAGGGCGAGATCTTCCGGACCATGGACGCCGTCCATGACGCCCTGGAGGAGGAGCTCTCGGCCGACCCATCAGTGTTCGTCGCCGGGATAGACGTCGGCCAGGGTGGGAATGTATTCGCTCTCACCCGAGGGCTCGCGGAGCGCTGGCCCACCCGCGTCATCGACACGCCGATCTCCGAGACGGCCATCATGGGACTGGCGGTCGGATCAGCCATGGCCGGGCTGCGGCCCGTGGTCGAGCTGATGTACCTGGACTTCATCGGCGTCTGCCTCGACCAGCTCCTCAACCAGGCGGCCAAAATGCATTTCATGACCGGGGGGAAGGCCGGTCTCGGCCTGACGATCCGGACGCAGTTCGCCGCCGGCCGCTCATCAGGAAGCCAGCATTCCCAGAGCCTTGAGGTGATGCTGGCCCACATCCCCGGGCTGACGGTCGTCATGCCCGCAACACCCTGGGAGACCTACGGCCTGCTCCGCGCCGCCATACAGGACCCGAACCCGGTGATCTTCATCGAGAACCGGCTCCTGTACGGACGCAAGGGCATCCGCCCGCCCCGCGACCTGATCATCCCGCTGGGCAAGGCACGCGTGGCCCGGCCTGGCCAGCAGGTGACCGTCGTCTCGTACTCGGCCATCCTCGGCACGGTCCTTACCGCCGCCGAGGAACTCGCGGCCGAGGGCATTGATACGGAAGTCATCGATTTGCGCACGATCCAGCCGCTCGACCGGGCCACGATCTTGACGTCCCTGGCCAAGACGAACCGGATGGTCGTCGTTCATGAGGCGGTGCGGGATTACGGCGTCGGCGCAGAGGTGATCGCCCTGTGCGCTGAGGAAGGGTTCTGGCACCTCGATGCTCCGCTGCGTCGGGTGGCCGCCCGCTTCTCGCCCGCTCCCTACGCACCAAGCCTCGAACGCGTCTGGCTCCCGTCGGCGGACGAGATAAAGGAAGCCATCCGCTCGACGGCACTGGCCTAGTGTCTTATAATTGAATGTTCTTTACTTAGGGCCGCAGATTGTGACATAATGTCGGCATGAACATGAGCATCGAGGAACGCGGCGAGCTTGAGGCCGTTATCTCCGTTGGCTATGACAGGTCCG
>JBOHCK010000121.1:0-16855 GCA_050698755.1 Streptosporangiaceae bacterium
CGCGGTACGGGGCGGCCCGCGGGTACCGCGACGTGGTGCTGGTCGCGGTCGGGACCGGCATCGGCGCCGCCATCATCATCGGCGGCGAGCTGTACCGCGGCCGGTGGGGCATCGCCGGAGAGCCCGGGCACGTCCGGGTGGTACCCGACGGGCGGCTGTGCGGGTGCGGGAACCGGGGCTGCTGGGAGCAGTACGCGAGCGGCAATGCGCTGGTCGCGGAGGCACGCGAATTCGCCAGACGCACCCCGGAAGGCGCGATGCGGCTCCTGCAGCTAGGGGGCGGAACGCCCGAGGGCATCTCGGGCCCGGAGATCACCCAGGCGGCGACCGAGGGCGACCCGGCGGCGCTGCGCTGCTTCCAGACCGTGGGCGGCTGGCTGGGCCAGGGGCTGGCCGACCTGGCCGCGGTCCTGGACCCGGCCTGCTTCGTGATCGGCGGCGGCGTGTCCGAGGCGGGTGACCTGCTGCTCGATCCCGCCCGCGCGGCGTTCGACCGCGCCCTGACCGGGCGCGGCCACCGTCCACTCGCCGAGATCAGGGCGGCCCAGCTCGGCGAGGATGCGGGGATCGTCGGTGCCGCGGACCTGGCCCTCCAAGCCGCGGCCACGAAGGAAGCCGCGCCTAAGCGGGAAGCCGCGCCCAAGGCCGCCGCCAGCGAACCGTCAGACCACCGCTCCGTCGTCCCCGTCGTCCGGGCCGCCTGGGCCCGGCTCGTTCATCCGCAGCACGAGGATGGCGAACCCGGCGACGAACGCCGCGACGGCGCAGAACGCCGCGAATCCCGGTACCGTCCAGCCCGCACCCGTCGCCACGACTAGGTAGCCGGGCCCGCCGAACAGCGCCACCCAGGCCCCCTTGGCCATCGGGTCCAGCTTGGGCAGCGGCGGCGGGGGCGGCGGGATGAAGTGATCGTCATCGTCGGCGGCCGCGGGCAGGCCCCGACCCGTGGGGCCCCCCGAATCCCTGGCTCCCCGTACGAGCCGCGGGACCGGCATCACCTGCGGTTCGTGCGTCCCGGGCAACCCATCGGTCCCCGCCCCGGGCGCGCCGGGCATCTCGCCGGCTCCGCCCCCGAGCACCCCAGGCCCCCGGCCCACCCCGACACCCTGTACCCCGGCGGCCCCGGCCGCCCCGTCACCCTCGCGCTCCGGCCAGGGGGCGGGCTCCTCCGCGGTCAGCGGTGCGTCGTAGCGGGCTACGAGGTCACGCCAGACAGCGTCCTCGTCGCTCGCCCCGCTGTCCGTGTTATCCCGGTCCGCCACGTCCCCACCGCGCCAGAAATCGAAGTCTGCCATCCAAGATAGCCGCCCGCAGACCGGTGCCGGGAGGGATAAACGATCCCTATCCGGTGTGATCCTGTACGAACTTCAGGCTGCCCTCGAAGATGGCCTCGGCGTCGTTGTCGAGCGTCGCTACGTGGT
Organism: Streptosporangiaceae bacterium; assembly: GCA_050698755.1. Taxonomy (GTDB): domain Bacteria; phylum Actinomycetota; class Actinomycetes; order Streptosporangiales; family Streptosporangiaceae; genus Palsa-504. The sequence continues at coordinate 1,422 of JBOHCK010000121.1, forward strand.
AGCTGTCGGCCAGCTCACGGACCGTGACGAGGCCCTCGGGCACCCCGGCCAGCAGCACGCGCATGCTGGCGGGGCCGACCACGTGATCGACAGCGCTGCGGTAGACCAGGACCGGCTGCGTCACCTCGCTCAGGTGCTTGGTGGTAATGCTCCACAGCCCGGGCAGCGACGCGGCCGCCGCGACGGGGACCTTGTCGTAGCCGACCTCCTTGATGCCAGGCTTCTTGATGTCGCTCGCGATGCCCGGCACCGACTTCAGCACGTACTTGAGCACCGGCGCGACCGTGAGCAGCTTGTTGTCGGCGGCGAGCGAGGGGTTGACGACCACCAGTCCGCGTACCATGCCGCCGTGCACCTCGGCCAGCCGGAACGCCAGGCATCCGCCCATGGAGATGCCGAACACGAAGGTCTGCTTGCACCGCGCGGCCAGCGCCGTGAACGCGGCGTCCACCGCGCCGTACCAGTCCTGCCAGCCGGTGTGCCCCATATCCTGCCAGGTGGTGCCGTGCCCGGGCAGCCTGGGCAGGCTGACCGACAGGCCCTGCCCGGCCAGGTAGTCCGCCCACGAGCGGACCGTCTGCGGGCTGCCGGTGAAGCCGTGGCACAGCAGCACGCCCACCGGGCCCCCCGCGTGCTCGAACGGCTCCGCGCCCGGCAGCAACGCGTCTGGTTGCTCTGCTGACATGTGCAACGTCCTCCATATTCAGCCTGAACTGTCCCTACTGCTCAGAGCACTGTAACAATCAACTCCACCAGCGCCCAGAAGCTGACCCGCGCCCAGCTGCGTTGCCCTCTTGGTCCTCCTTGGTCTCACGGGGGGGCCGCGGGCCACTGGTCAACCGAGGTCCGGACCGCCCGCCGCCTGGGTGACAGGGGCCGACCGGGGCAAACCAATCTGCCACGGCACTAATCGCGCCGGTTGACCTAGTCACCCCGCCTATATGTGACGTCTTATTCCGACAAAGTGTTAGCATCGCCCGTTTTATCCGCGTGGCCAATTTCACGAATACCCGGCGAGCGATGGAATGGATGCTAGAGTTCTGCCGGCGATAGTTCCCTGCTGCGAAATATTTCTACAGCGCCAGACGACGGAGACCTTTATGAGCACTATTGGCAGTGTTAGGCATGCAATGAGGCCGCGCTGGGGCAGGTCGCCGCGCCAGTGGGCCATCATCATAGGCACGCTAATCCTACTTCTCGCAGTCGGCAGTGCCGTCGCCTCTGCGGAGCCATGGCAGAGTGAGGGACCATTAATGGTTGCGTCAGCAACCAGACCGGCCTGCTGATTATCGCCCGAACCGGCGGAAGTTGCCCGCGCGGAATGAGGGCGATCAGCTGGAATAGGACCGGCCCCGCCGGCCCTGCCGGCTCGCCTGGCCCCGCCGGTTCGCGCGGCCCGGCCGGTTCGCCCGGCTCGCCCGGCCCGGCTGGCTCACCCGGCCCGTCTGGTCCTCCGGGCACGAACGGCACTGCCGGCACGAACGGTGCGAACGTGCTGACCTCTGACGGTGCGCCGACGGGGTCGTGCACCACCGGTGACACCGATGTCGACCTGTCCAACGGCGAGGTCTACTCCTGCGAATCCTCCGCCTGGACCGATACCACCTATAGCGTCCAAGGCACGGCGGGGGAGAACGGCACTAACGGCACGGACGGTGCCAGCGTGCTGACCTCTGATGGTGCGCCCACCGGGTCGTGCACCAGCGGCGACACGGATATCGACCTGACCAGCGGCGAGGTCTACTCCTGCGAGTCCACCGCCTGGACCGATACCGACCACAGCATCCAGGGCCCAGCCGGTACGAACGGCACCGACGGCACGAACGGCACGAACGGCACGGATGGTGCCAGCGTGCTGACCTCGGATGGTGCGCCGACGGGGTCGTGCACCAGCGGTGACACCGATGTCGACCTGTCCAATGGCGAGGTCTACTCCTGCGAGTCCTCGGCCTGGAGCGATTCCAGCTACAGCATCAAGTGGAGCGCGGCGTCGAGCACCGTCACGGTCGTTACCAAGGGCGCCCTGAATGGCATGACCGCCACCGCGGACTGCCCGTCGGGCTACCAGGCCATAGGCGGAGGAGCCAGCGGCAGCGGCACGGTCGGCCTAGCCTCATCCTACCCTAGTTACTCTGGCGGCAAGATCCCCAGCGGGCAGGCGGCCACGTCATGGACTATCTATTACGTGACTGACCTCACAGGTGGCTATTACCCCACCGCATACGTAATCTGCTCCGAGTAACGGGCGGGTTCGGATGCCGGGCCTGGTCCACGCCAGGCCCGGCACCCCGGCCCAGGGGCCGCACGATCCCGGGTTCAAGGCGGTGTGGACCGCCCGGGGACATGGGACGATGGGAGCGTGTTCTACTGGGTGACGAAATATACGCTCGGGTTGACCCTGAAGATCGTCTTCCGGCCCCGCGTGTGGGGCGTCAAGAACGTGCCCCGGCGAGGCGCGGTCATCCTCGCCGGCAATCACCTCTCGTTCTCCGATCATTTCTTCGGGCCGCTGCCGGTACCGCGGAAGGTGATCTTCCTGGCCAAGGCGGAGTACTTCACCAGGCCCGGACTGATGGGGCTGATCAGCAAGGCGTTCTTCGCCGGCGTCGGCCAGATCCCGGTGGACCGGGCCGGGGGAGCGGCAGGGGAGCAGGCCATCAAGACCGGCCTGCAGGTCCTGGCGGCCGGGCACGTACTGGGCATCTACCCGGAGGGAACCAGGAGCCCGGACGGTCGGCTATACCGGGGCAAGACGGGCGTCGCCAGGCTGGCCGTCGAGTCGGGCGCGCCGGTCGTCCCGATGGCGATGATCGACACCTTCGAGTTCCAGCCGCCCAGCACCATCTGGCCGAACCCGAGGATCCGGCCCGGCGTGAAGTTCGGCGAGCCGCTCGACTTCTCCCGCTACCGCGGCCAGCCGGCCGACGGTCCGCTGCTGCGGAGTATCACCGACGAAGTCATGCAGGCCATCGCCAAGCTGTCCGGCCAGGAGTACGTCGACATGGACGCCCGCCGGGCCAAGGCCGAGCTCGCTAAGGGGAACTCCGCGGGCCGCGATGCCCAGCCCGAAGGCGACAGCGAGAACGAGGGAGCGCCCTAGTTTTCCCGGGCTCTTCTCGCAGCCATCCGCGCGGCGCCTCGGCCCACTAAGGTTGGTGCCATGCGAGTGGGAGTCCTCACCGGCGGCGGCGACTGCCCCGGTCTGAACGCAGTGATCCGCGCCGTGGTCCGCAGGGGCGTGCAGGAATACGGCCTGGAGTTCGTCGGGTTCCGCGACGGGTGGCGCGGACCGCTTGAAGGCGACACGATGCCCCTGGACATCCAGGCGGTCCGCGGCATCCTGCCGCTCGGCGGCACGATCCTGGGCTCGTCCCGGACCAACCCGCTGAAGAGCACAGGCGGCAGCCGCAACGGCATCGAGCGAATCAAGGACAATCTGGCCGGCCTCGGCGTCGACGCGCTGGTTGTCATCGGCGGCGAGGACACCCTCGGCGTCGCGACCGTGCTCGGCGAGCAGGGGGTTCCCGTCGTCGGGGTGCCGAAGACCATCGACAACGACCTGGGCGCCACCGACTACACCTTCGGCTTCGACACGGCCGTGAACATCGCCATGGAGGCCATCGACCGGCTGCACACGACGGCGGAGAGCCATCACCGGGCGCTGATCGTCGAGGTGATGGGCCGTCACGCCGGGTGGATCGCGCTGCACGCGGGCCTGGCGGGCGGTGCGAGCGTGATCCTCATCCCGGAGCGGCCGTTTGACATCGAGCGGGTCTGCGCCTACGTCCAGCACCGGTTCCAGACCAGGTTCGCGCCGATCGTGGTCGTGGCCGAGGGCGCTCACCCGGTCAGCGAGGAGCTGTCCACGACCAACGAGCTGCTCGACTCGTTCGGCCACGTCCGGCTCGGCGGCGTGGCGCAGCTCCTGGCCGACGAGATCGAGAAGCGGACCGGCAAGGAAGCCCGCTGCACGGTGCTCGGCCACATCCAGCGCGGCGGTACACCGACCGCGTTCGACCGGGTCCTGGCCACCAGGTTCGGCGTCCACGCGGTCCAGGCGGTGCACGACGAGGCGTTCGGAGTCATGGTCGCGCTGCGCGGCACCGAGATCGTCCGGGTGCCGCTGACCGAGGCCACCAGCCAGCTGAAGCTGGTCCCCCCGCATCGCTACGCCGAAGCCGAAGTCTTCTTCGGCTGACCCCGCGTTCCCGCACCTACGCCGGAATGGGGCATTGGGTGCCCCCGCACCCGGTAGACGGGTGTTGTGGCACCCAACGCCCAGGCTCCGGCTCAGGTGGCGGCGGGCGCGGTGCGGAACAACCGGCCAGTGGCGCTGCCGCGGGCGGTCTGGACCGCGACGAGGACCCAGGCGGCCAGCAGCAGGCCGTACAGGATGACCGAGGCCCAGCGCAGGGCCGGGTCGCCGCTGCGGGCGGCCAGGGCGATGGTGCCGGTGACGCAGGTGCCGACGGGGAAGGTGAAGCTCCACCAGGTCAAGGCGAATGGCAGCCCCCGGCGGGCGGTGCGCAGGGTGATCGCTGCGGCCAACGCTAGCCACAGCATGGCGAACCCCCACACCGGCACCCCGTACAGCAGGCCGAACACGGCGGCGCCTCCGGCATAGGGGGCGCGCAGTACCCCGGTCGCCTGGGTGCCCATGTTCCCGGCCGCGGTAATCGACTGGCCGAGCGGGCCCAGCACGATCCACAGGGTGGGCACCATCGCCGCGGGCAGGGTCTTGTAGGAGACCAGCCGGCCCCAGATCTGGGGGATGATGATCACCGAGGCGATCAGGCTCATGCCGAACATGGCGTAGCAGGCCAGCAGCAGCGTCTCCCGGCCCTGGCCGGGCGGCAGGTGGGGGATGAGCAGGGCGCCGGTGGCGGCCGAGACCATCGGCGGGACGACCGGCATCAGCCAGCCGCCGACCTGACCGGCTTCGACCTGCTGCTCAGCGTGGCGCGGCTGGGCAGCCTGGGCCGGGCGGCCGCCGAGCACGGCATCTCCCAGCCCGCCGCGTCGGCCCGGATGCGGCGGCTGGAGGGGCGCCTGGGCCTGGCGCTGATCGACCGGTCGCCGCGCGGCTCGACGCTGACACCGGCCGGCGCGCTAGTCGCGGGCTGGGCTCAGGCCGTAGCTGAGTCCGCGGTGACCCTGGACGCGGGCGTGGCCGCGCTGCGCGGGGAACGCGAGTCCAGGCTGCGGGTCGCCGCCAGCATGACCGTCGCCGAGTACCTTCTGCCGACGTGGCTGACCGCCTTGCGCGCCTCCGGCTCCGGCGCGGCCGTCGCGCTAAGCGCCGTCAACTCCGCGGAGGTGGCCGAGGCCGTGCTCACCGGCGCCGCCGATATCGGCTTCGTGGAGGGCCCGGGCCTGCCGGACGGGTTGGACTCCGAGCCGGTCGGCCGGGACACGCTCACCGTCGTCGTCTCCCCGTCCCACCCGTGGGCCCTGCGGCGCAGCGGCGTGCCGCCACGCGAGCTGGCCGCTACCCCGCTGGTGAGCCGGGAGTCCGGCTCCGGCACCCGGGGCTTCTTCGAGCAGGCGCTGCGCACGCAGGCCGGCCTGGAGCGCGTGCCGCCGCTGGCCGAGCTGTCCTCCACGACCGCGATCAAGGCCGCGGTCGCGGCCGGCGCCGGTCCCGCCGTGCTCAGCTCCCTGGCCGTAGCAGCGGAACTTTCGGCCGGGACGCTGCGCGCAGTGACCATCACCAGCCTGAACCTGGACCGAACGCTGCTCGCGGTATGGGTCGCGGGCCGGCGCCTGGCTGGCCCGGCCCGCGACCTGTACGCGATCGCGCGCTCCGCCCGCACGCCGGGGAAAGCCCGCTGATCCCGCTGCGGGCGACAACAGCGGGCCCTCGTCCCTTGACCGGGGACGAGGGCCCGCTGTTTCGGCGTTAGGTCAGACGTTCTTCTGGTAGGAGCGGAACGTCGCCACCGACACCGCTGCGCACGCCACCGCGAGCACCGCCAGCCCGCCGGCTCGGACGCCGATCGCCCCCCAGTCCGGGTGGGCGCTGACCGCGGACCGCCCGATCTGGACGACCCAGTTGAGCGGGTTGCGCGACGCGATGGCCTGCATCCAGCCCGGCATCAGCCGGGTCTGCATGAACGCCGAGGACAGGAACATCAGCGGGAGCATGAAGAAGGTGTACACGCCGATGATCGCCTCGCGCGACCGCAGCAGCATGCCGGTCGCGTTGGACAGCGCACCGAACACCACGCCGACCAGGATCGAAGCCGCGACCATCACGGCCACTCCGGCGACGCCGCCGTGGTAGCGCGCGCCGCCCGCCAGGCCGAGGCCCACGATGATCAGCGACTGCACGGTCGTGCTGACCGCCTGCTCGACCACGCTCGCGTTCATGATCCCGATCCGGCTGGCCGGGGAGGCGAGGAACCGGTTCAGCGTGCCCCGGTCGATCTCCTCGATCATGGCCATGCCTGCCCACATGTTGTTGGCCATCGCGTTCATCGCGATCAGCCCGGGCACCAGGTAATCCAGATAGGTGCCGTGGTAGGCGAAGCCCGGGATGTCGATGACCTTGCGGAACAGCTGCCCGAACAGGAAGAGCCAGATCACTGGCTGCACGACGCTGAACGCGAGCACCCACGGCTGCCGGACCAGGGCGTGCAGCTTGCGGCCGGTCAGGTACCAGGTGTGCGCCATCGTCGTGCCGAACGCCGTCGCGTTCGACCCTACGGGATTGATCTGCCTCAGTGCCGCCCCTGTGGGCGCTGAGGAAGTCTGCACGGTAGCCATTACTTGCTCGCCTCCACCAGTTCGCGCTGGTCCACTGATCCGTTACGGTCCGCTGTCCCGGACTCGCTGTACCGCCGCCCGGTGTGCCGCAGGTACACGTCGTCCAGTGACGGCCTGGCCACGGCCACCGAAGCCGCGTTGATCCCGGCCCGCTGCAACGCCGCGAGCACGGTAGGGACGGCCGCCGCGCCGTCATCGCTGCGGGCCGACACGTTGCGCCCGGCGATGACCACATCGCGCACCTCGCGCAGGGCGCCGAGCACCCCGCGGACCAGGCCCGCATCCGCGTCCGCGGGCAGTTCCACCTGCACCACGTCGCCGCGCAGTTCGCCCTTGAGCTCCTCAGGCGCTCCGGTGGTGACCACGCGGCCCCGGTCCACGATCGCGAGCCGCGCGGCCAGCCGGTCCGCTTCTTCCAGGTAGTGCGTGGTCAGCAGTACGGTCAGGCCGTCCCGCGAGGCCAGCCGCGCGATCTCCTGCCACATCGCGGCCCTGGATTCCGGGTCCAGCCCGGTGGTCGGCTCGTCGAGGAACAGCACCGCGGGCCGGTGCATCAGGCCGAGCGCGACGTCCAGCCGGCGCTGCATGCCGCCGGAGTACGTCTTGACCAGTCGCCCCGCCGCCTCGGTCAGCCCGAAGTGCTCGAGTAGTTCGTCGGCGCGGGCCCGGACCGAGCCGCCGCGCATCCCGTACAGCCGCCCCTGCAGGATCAGGTTCTCCCGCCCGGTGGCGGTCGGGTCGGCGCCGGAACGCTGCGCGACGACCCCGATTACGTGCCGCACCTGTCCCGGGCGGGCGAGCACGTCGATGCCCTCGACACGAGCCGTGCCCGCGTCCGGCCTGGCCAGCGAGGTAAGGATCTTGACCGTGGTGGTCTTGCCCGCGCCGTTTGGCCCGAGCAGCCCGAAGATCATGCCGCGCGGGACGGCCAGGTCAAGCCCGTCCAGCGCCCGGATGCCGTGCTTGGTACCGCGCACGGCGTAGGTCTTGGCTAGCTGACGTGCCTCAATGGCACAGTCGGTGGAACTCATGTGGTTCTCCTACGGTGATTGGATCGTGACGCTCCAGCCCCGCGAGGAGAAACCCGGCTACTCTTGTCAGTGGGACCTCGGGTTCCGCGTGCTCGCGGGATCGGTCTGAGGTTGACGGCCCCGGCTCGAGGTGTTGCCGCACCAGGCCGGGGTCGTTCGCTTAGGTCTCCGTGGCCCCGTCTCCTTCCTGTGGCGCCGTTTGTGGCGCGTCTCCGTCCTGCGCCGCCCCTTGCCCTCCCTGCGCGATGAGCGGCATCAGGTCCGCGGGGAACTCGCCCGTCTCGTGGAAGTGACGCCAGCCGTCCAGGCCGGGGAACGTGCCGTCGGTGAACTCCTTCAGGAGCCCCCGCACCCACTCCGCCTCGGCCTGGCGCAGCGCCAGGTGGTATTCCGATTCGATCAGGAACAGCCGCGGCAGCCCGGCGCCCCACGTCTTCATCCCCGCCTGGTGCTCGGCGATCGCCGCGTCCAGCGCCTCCAGTCGCAGCCGCAGCAGGCTGGCCACGTCGTCGGGCGGCAGGACGGCGGCCTCGCCGAGCGCCGCCTCGAACCGGGTGTACTCCCGCTCGGGGACGCTGAGCAGTTCCCGCAGCCAGTCCTTCAGCTCGGCCAGGCCCGCCTCGGTGATCCGGTACGTGGTCCGCTCGGGCTGCCTGCCCTCTCGGCCGACGTTCACGGCCTCGATGAAGCCGTACTTCTCCAGGTTTTGCACCACCGTGTAGAACGAACCCCAGTTGATCTTGATGGACTGATCCTTGCCCCGTCCGCGCAGCTCCGACGCCATCTCGTACGGGTACATGGGCCGCTCCGTCAGCAACGTGAGGATCGACAACGCCGTCAGGTTGCCGACCTTCCGCCGCTCGGCCATCTCCATCACCTCGCTACCGAGTCCTCGTCTCAGAAGATTCGCTTCCAAGTACTTGTATACGAGTATACGCATCCGAGCTCTCCCCGCAACCCTCAAACCCAAAGATCCTTTTCACCGAACGAGCGTTGGTACCCCGCCCGCGACCCCAATCGCCCCCGGCCCGCATTCCCCGCCCCTGGTGGGGGGCGTCCGCGACGACCTCTGCACCACATACCGGACGGCGGTCGCGCGGTCGCACCCACCACAGCACACACAGGCACCGCGGCGTGACTATTCGTGCCTCTGACATAGAGGAGGTGGTCTCTAGCAGACGGATGGCCGAACGCCGTCAGCCCCAGCTTGCGCGAGACCCGAGCTTGCGCCGGAACCCGGGCTTACCGGCGCGCGCCTTCCAGTTCGGTCGCCAGCGTCTCGGCCTGCGGGATCCCGGGCACGACGGCGCCCAGGGCGGCGGTCTCCGCCAGCGCGTGCCCGAGCGGCTCGCTCTCCGGCCGCGCGGAACCGTCGCTGCGCATGGCGCGGACGTCGCGCGGGATGAGGGCGAGCGCCGACGCGACGATGATCACCGCCGCGGCGGCGTACTGCGCGGCCGAAATCCCGATCGCGGCGCCGAGCGGGCCGGCGATCAGCGCCCCGGCCGGCATCGCCATGACGGTGCCAAGGACGTCGTACGCCGACACCCGCGCGAGCTTGTCCGGCGAGATGTTCCGCGCCATCGTCACCGTCCACTGCACCATCATCATCTCGATGAACACGCCGAGGCTGAACGACGCGACGCACATGGCGGGCAGCGGCAAGACCATCGCCAGCGAGAGCGGGCTGATGGCCACCGCGCTGCCGATCAGCACCACGAACCGCGTGGGTCGGCGCGGCGTGAACCGCAGCGAGATCAGGCCCCCGGCGATCAGGCCGAGCGAGTCGGCCGCGGTGATCGCTCCCCAGGCGGCCGGACCGCCGAGGTGCTCCCTGGCCACGACCGGGCCGAGCACCTCGAACGCCCCGTACCAGGCCATCATCACGACGCAGAACTGGCAGACGACGACCCAGAGCCAGGTGTGCGAGCGGAATTCCGCCCAACCCTCACGCAACTCGGTGAGCATGCTCGGTGCCGGTACCGGAGCCTCTGCACCGCCGGCAGCCTGCCCCGCGTCGGGCCGCACCCTTTCGCGCCCGCCCTTGATGGACAGCAGCATGGGCACCGTCGACACCATGCCGATACCGCACAGCGACAGGGCCCAGCCCGGCCCGGCCGCCGCCACCAGCAGGCCGGCGGCCGCGGCACCCGACATCATCCCGGTGTTCATCGCCATCCGGCTGATCGCGCTGGCTTCCTGCAGCAAGTCGGCGGAAACGAGGCGGGGGAGCAGCCCCTGGGAAGCGGGATAGAACAGCGCTACCCCGATCCCGGTCAGCGCCTCGAGACAGATCATCGCCCACAGCGGCGGCCGCCCGGTCAGCACGAGCAGGCCGAACGTCCCCTCACCGAGCGCCATGATCACGTTGGCGGCGAGGATGACCCGCTGCGCCGGGAACCTGTCAGCCGCAACGCCGCCGATCAAGGCGAACACCAGCGACGGCGCGATCTGAGCCGCGAGCACGAAGGACAGGTCCGAGGACGATCCGGTGATGTTGAGCACCGCGAACGAAACCCCGACCAGGGAGAATCCGACCGACGCCGGTGCGATTAGCCGTTCGGCGAGCAGTACCCGGAAGTCCCGGATCGCCAGCACAGGGAACCGGCGGACGAGGCCACCACCCCGTGACATTGTCTTTTTCCTTCCCATCAGTGCCGACCAACACCTGGTCGGCACGCCCCAGCCCCCTGACGGTAACCAGCCGGGCGGCCGTGGGGCAACTAGTTTTCCCAGCTAACGGCGCTGGACTAGTAGAGCGATCGCTCCCTTAGGACAACTGATCGATCCTGGTCCAGATTCCCGGCGGGTTGTCCTCGCGGGGCAGCCACAGCATCGGCTGCCTGCCCTCGTACCTGGCCTGGAAGCCCAGGTCACCGGGAAAACGGCCCCTCCGGTCGGGCCAGACCACCTGGAGGGCAGGCGGCCTGACGTAGCCGTGGTACCGGTCCGAGATCACGAACAGGCTGGTTGCCCGCCAGCTCGCGTGGACCGGCCGGATGGCGAGGGTGCACGGGCAGATCCCGTCGATGGCGTCGCCGGCCTCGAACACCTCGCCGGAGGCGATCCGGTCTCCGACCGAGTTCAGGATGACCGTCAAGTGCTCGACGGGCAGGCCGAACATGGCCAGCTCCGGGCTCTGATGGTTGAGCCACAGGCCGATGGTGTACGCCCAGGGCGGCGCGATCTCGTCGCCGAGCACCGCCGACACGGACCAGCCGACGGTACGAATGTCGTCGGCGACGGCCTGCATGCAGGCCTCAGGATCGAGGTTCATCCCCTCGGCAAGCGCGTCACACTCCGCGCACCGGCACCGCTCTGCCGGGAGGTTCGCGCGGCGTCTCCGTGATGGGTTCATGTCACCCACACTACGAGGGGGGTCTGACATTTTCGGGGCCTCAGCGGGCCCTCCGCGCCTATCCCGTGACGGCGGGAGGATCCTGCGGTTGCCCCAGGTCAATGCCCTGTTCCTGGAGCAGGGCCATGAGCCGCGCGACCTCGGCCTGCAAGCGGGCCAGCTCGTCGGCGGTACCCGTCGCCGCTGCCTCGCCGGGGCCCTTTTCGGGCGCCGGGCCGTCTCCCGCCTCCGGCTCCGATTCCGCCTGAGCGGCCTCGCGCAGGCGGGCCTCCTCAAGCTCCACCTCCGCCCGCGTCCGCTCCGAACGCAGTTGCTTTTCCTCCTCGCGCAGCGCCGCCGCCCGCTCGAAGTCCTGCCTCTCGATGGCCTCTTCCTTCGCGCCGACCACCTTGGCGATCCGCCTGTCGTAGGTGCGCAGCTCTTCGGGAACCGAACGCGTGATGCCCAGGTGCCGCTCGATCATGGTCAGCCGGGCATCGATGCTGTCAAGAAGGCCCTGGATCGGTCCCAATAGCCGCTCCGTGCGCGCCGTTGCGGTCCGTTTGGTGGGCCCCGGTGCGGCCCCTTCTTCCGTGTCATCCGGCAGGAGTTCGATGACCCGCGCGCGGAGCACATTCAAGTCGGCGCCGAGGCTGACGAGGACCTCGACGCCGACGCCGTCGCCCTTGCGGATCAGCCCGAGCAAAAGGTGCCCCGTGCCGATGTAGCTCTGGCCCAGGGCCAGGGACTCCCGCAGCGACAGCTCCAGTGCCTTCTTGGCGCGCGGCGTGAACGGGATGTGCCCCGATTGCTGCTCGTTGCCCCGCCCGATGCGGGTCTCGACCTCGCCCCGCACAGCCTCCAGGGTGACGTCAAGCGATTCCAGGGCCCGCGCACCCGTGCCCCGGCCCTCGTGCAGGAGGCCGAGCACGAGGTGCTCGGTGCCGATGTAGTTGTGGTTGAGGTTCCTCGACTCTTCCTGGGCGAGTACCACGACTCGTCGCGCCTGGTTGGTAAACCGCTCGAACATGGCGCACTCCCCGATAAGGCCGGCTCGACGGCAGAGCCCGGGCTCCCTCCAGTGTGCACCCAGGCGCTCATCGCGGCGGACCTTCGGGGGTGAGCGCGCGCGCGGGCAGGTCCCGGACCGTCACCCGGTACTGCTCGCCACTGGGGAGCGACGCGGCGGCGCGGGTGACCACCTGGCGCGCGGCCGGGGCGGTCAGGTAGATCACCTGGGCATACCGCGTCGAAGACAGCAGCCCGGCCATGATCCGCGTCGTCCGGTCGGCCGCCTTGGGGGTAAGCTCGACCTCGATCGCCCACACCTGCCCGGCGTAGGGGCCGTGCTCGGTGCTCGGCCAGTGGATCTCCGCATCGGGGACGTGCCCGCCGCGCCCGGGCGCGGGCCGGTCGGCGTGCAGCCGCCGTTCGCAATGCCACCACGGGTGCCCGGCCGCCCAGGCCGGGCTGGCCTGCACCCACAACCGCACGGCCAGGACGGCCCGGATGTGTGCCAGCCGGCCCAGCGCCGGCCGGACCACGGGGAACCCCAGCCCGGTCGCGGTCATCCCGTCCCGGGTCAGCCAGCACCACCGGGGGCCCGGGCCCAGCAGCCCGGTTGCCGCATACCCGGCGCGCCGCCACCGCGCCGTGATCATCGGCAGCCGCTCCGGGCGGACCCGCAGCGCATCGGCCAGCAGGTCGGCCGGGGCACCGTAATGCTCCCCGCAGAGCAAGAGCCCGTCGATGTCGCGCTGAGACAGCCGGACTGCGTCGGCACTTCCGTTGGCGCGGCGGGTCGGCCTAGGAGAGCTGATGATGTTAGTCGCCTGTCCCGTCATGGTTTCCCCAAGCTCGTCCCGCACTGACCATCCCGGATGCCCCGTGTGCCCGGAAGCGCACGAGATGTGACCGATTCTGGCCTCGCCGGGGTGTCGGTCGCGGGTTCGTCGGGTCACCGTAAGCGGATTGTCATGAGTCGACTACTGCATGCTCGAGGTCGGCCGGGCAAAAACGGGAATCCAGTGCGGCACTAGATTGGGACTGTTCGGGAAAATTGAGCCAGTGACCAGGGAGGCAGGGCGTGCCGGAGCTCGACCGCGACACCGCACGGGACTGGATCGAGCGCTGGGACCGCCAGCAGGAGGAGAGCCTGCCGGACCGGGAGGACAGGTTCACCGCGCTGATCGACGCGGTCGAGGAGGGAACCGGCCGCCCGGACCCGCTCGTGCTCGACCTGGGCTGCGGTCCGGGCTCGCTGTCGGTCCGGCTGCTCGGCCGGCTGCCGCAGGCCACCGTCATCGGCATCGACGCCGACCCGGTCGCGCTGGCCCTGGCCCGGGCGGCCTACCCTGACCTGCCCGGGCTGCGCCTGGTCGACGTGGACCTTCGCGTACCAGGCTGGTCCGGGCTACTGGGCCTGGACCGCCCCGCCGACGCCGCGGTGAGCACGACGGCGCTGCACTGGCTCCCTGAAGCGGACCTGCGCTCTATGTACGCCGAACTCGCGCGGGCGCTCCGCCCCGGCGGCCTGCTCCTGAACGGCGACCATTTCGGACTCGACGCGGAACGCTCGCCGGTCCTGGCTCACCTGGACCGGGCCCTGCGGCAGCGCGAGGAACTGCGGCGCTTTCCCGGCGGGCACTCAGAGAGCTGGCATGACTGGTGGGACGCGGCCGCCGCTGACCCCGTGCTGTCGGAACACGTCGCGGAGCGCGAGCGCCGCCACGTCGACTCGGATCACCACGGCAGCAGCTCGACGCTGCTCGCCACCCACGTCGACGCCCTCACCCGGGCGGGCTTCACGGAGATCGGCACGCTGTGGCAGCGCGGGGACACCCGCCTCCTGTGCGGGGTCCTCCCCGCCCACGCCGAGCAGCCAGCCTCGTTAGCCGCCGACCCCGCCGACGCCGCCGACCTCACCCACCCCGCCGACTCCTGGGGGCGGCAATTCCCGCAGCCGCCGCTCGATGGCGGCCAGCCGGGCGGCGATTGACGCGAGCCGGTCGGCCAGGGTTTCTCCGCCAGGTCCGATCCGTATCACGTCCGCTCCGAGGTGGCCGTGGCCGTGCAGCACCTCGATGATCCGCTGCCGGGTCCGGTTCAGGTCGGCGCCGAGCCGCGCGAGGACCTGCGCGGCCACCCCGTCGCCCTCGCGGATCAGGCCGAGCAGGATGTGCTCGGTGCCGATGTAGTTGTGACCCAGCTGGATGGCCTCGCGCAGCGCCAGCTCGAGCACCTTCTTGGCCCGCGGCGTGAACGGGATGTGCCCGGACGGGGCATGCTGGCCTCGGCCGATGATCTCCTCGACCTGCTGCCGTACCGCATCCAGGCCGATCCCGAGCGACTCAAGCGCCTTGGCCGCGACCCCCTCGCCCTCGTGGATCAGGCCGAGCAGGAGGTGCTCGGTGCCGATGTAGTTGTGCTGCATGAGCCTGGCTTCTTCTTGCGCCAGGACGACGGTCCGCCGCGCCCTGTCGGTAAATCGCTCGAACATCGTCCGCTCCGCAGATCACGGTGGTCGGGTAGGTCAGCGTCGCCGGGCGTGGGCGATGTTGATGATGACGATGGCGGTCCAGATCAGCAGGACCATGACCGCCTGGGCTCCGGGACCGGGCATGCGGGACGACACGATCGCCGTACCCAGGACGCCGAACGCCATCGACCCGAGCGCGGTGATCGTGATTGCTACGCTGCGGGCCGCACTCGAGGGAGAAGGTGGCTGCGCCCCCGGAACCGGAACCGGATACCCGGGCGGCACAGGCCCCTGGTACCCCGGATACCCGGGGTAACCGTAGTAGCCCTGATAACCGGGCGACGCCTGGTAACCGGCAGGCACCTGGTAACCAGGAGACGGCTGGTAACCGGCAGGCACCTGGTAACCAGGAGACGGCTGGTAACCGGCAGGCACCTGGTAACCAGGAGATGGCTGGTAACCGGGAGGCGGCTGGTAACCGGGAGGCGGCTGGTAGTACCCCGGCGGTGCAGGTGCAGGAGGCCCCGAAGCCCCAGGCGGCAGCGAAACCCCCGGCGGCAGGGAAGCCCCCGGCGGCAGCGTGACCCCCTGCGGGAATGGAACCCCCGGTTGCGAGGCGGGCCACCACGGCACGGTCTGCCCCGGTGGCACCTCAGGCCCCATCGGAGACCCCGGTACCCCCGGGGTCACCTGCGACCCGGCCTGCGCCCCCAACTGCCCAAGGCGCACGTCGATCCGCTTGTCTATTTCCTCGCCGATGCGCTCGACCAGGCCTTCCGCGACCGCCTCGTCGTAGCGGGAGCCCAGTTCGTAATGCGCCCCC
>JBOHCK010000122.1:0-16548 GCA_050698755.1 Streptosporangiaceae bacterium
GGCTACGCCCCGGTCGGCGGCCTGGCCGAGATCGCCTGCCCGAACTGCGGCACCCGGGGCGCCTTCACCGAGCCGCGCATGTTCAACGGCCTGCTGCGCACCCACCTCGGCCCGGTGGAGGACGAGTCCGGACTCGCCTACCTGCGCCCGGAGACCGCCCAGGGCATCTTCATCAACTTCAAAAACGTGCTGCAGACCTCGCGCCGCAAGATCCCGTTCGGCATCGGCCAGATCGGCAAGTCGTTCCGCAACGAGATCACCCCGGGCAACTTCATCTTCCGGACCAGGGAATTCGAGCAGATGGAGATGGAGTTCTTCGTCCGCCCGGGCACGGACGAGGAATGGCACCAGCGCTGGATCGACGAGCGCTTCGCCTGGTATATCGGCCTCGGCATCCGCGAGGAGAACCTGCGGCTGTACGAGCACCCGAAAGAGAAGCTCTCGCACTACTCCAAGCGCACGGTGGACATCGAGTACCGGTTCGACTTCGCCGGCAGCGAGTGGGGCGAGCTCGAGGGCATCGCCAACCGCACCGACTACGACCTGACCACCCACGCGCGCGCGTCCAAGCAGGACCTGTCCTACCTGGACCAGGAGACCAACGAGCGGTTCACCCCGTACGTGATCGAGCCCGCGGCCGGCGTCGACCGCGGCGCGCTCGTCTTCCTGCTCGACGCCTACGCCGAGGACGAGGCGCCGGACGCCAAGGGCAGCCCGGAGAAGCGGACCGTCCTGCGGCTCGACCCCAGGCTCGCGCCGGTGAAGGCGGCCGTCCTCCCGCTGTCCCGCAACGCCGACCTGTCGCCCAAGGCGCGCGACCTGGCCGCGGCCCTGCGCAAGCACTGGAACACCGACTTCGACGACGCCAGTGCGATCGGCCGCAGGTACCGCAGGCAGGACGAGATCGGCACCCCCTACTGCGTCACCGTCGACTTCGACACCCTTAACGACCAGGCCGTCACGGTCAGGGACCGCGACACCATGACCCAGGAGCGCATCGGCATCGACCACGTCCAGGCTTACCTGGCCGATCGCCTCGGCGCCTGCTGACCGGGCTAGGGCACGAGCACGATCTTGCCGTGGGCGTGGCCGGTCGCCAGTTCCCGGTGCGCGCCGGCCGCCTGAGCCAGCGGGTAGACCTCGGCGACGATGACCCGCAGCTTCCCGTCCTCGGCGAGCCGGGCCAGCTCAAGGCGCGCCGCGGCCCGGATCTCCGGGCCCGGGTCGGCTCCCGGAGCGCCGCCGATCACCTTGATGCCCGAGTCGAACGCCCTCCTGCTCGCGAGAGCGGTGACGATCCGGTCCCGGTCGGCCACCAGGGCGAGCGAGGTATCCAGGGCCTCGTCGCCCCCGGCCAGGTCGACGGCGGCGTCGATGCCGTCTGGGGCTAGGTCGCGGACGCGCTCTTCCAGCCCGGCCCCGTACGTCACGGGCTCCGCACCGAATTCGCGCACCAGCGCGTGGGCGCTCGGGCTGGCCGTGCCGATCACCCGCGCCCCCGCCGCCGCCGCGAGCTGGATGGCCATCAGGCCAACGCCACCCGAGGCGCCGTAGACCAGGACGGTCTCGCCCGCGCTGACCCGGACCACGGTCAGTGCGTGCACGGCCGTCACGCCGGTCAGCATCATCCCGCTCGCCTGCTCGAACGACAGCGGCGAGGGCTTTGCGATCACGCTGGAGGCGGGGGCGAGCACGTCAGCGGCGTATCCGCCCGTGATCCGGTACGCGACGACCTCGTCACCGACCTGGACGCGGCCTGCCGGCCCCTCGACGCCGTCTGCCACCGCGGTCACCACGCCGGCGGCCTCGGACCCGAGCCGCATCGGCAGCCGCGCCGGATCCCGCCCCATGGCGCCGCTGTACACCTTGTAGTCGATCGGGTTCGTGGCCGCCGCCCGCACGCTGATCAGCACCTCGTCGGCGCCCGGCGCGCCGACCGGCGTCTCGATCACCGACAGCACCTCGGGCCCGCCGTACGCGGTGGCCACCACGGCCCTGGTCATCCGGGAATCATTCACGGCCTCATCCTGCCACCGGGCGGTTCCGGGGGTAACGCCGGTAGATCTCCGCGGCCGCCTGGTGGAAGCCCTCGGGCTGGCCTGCCGCGCCCATGGCCGCGGCGATCTCCTCCATCTCGGCGACCCAGCGCCAGCCCTTGGCCGCCGCGGATCCGGCGGCGCGGGCCGACCGGTCGGCCAGGCCGGGCTGCGAGATCGCCCACTCGGCCAGCAGGACCTTCTCCACGCCCTCGGCCCGGGCCAGCGCCCGCGCCGCCAGCAGCAGGGCGCCCGAACCCTTGGTCCACGACGCATACGCCATCTTCACCGCCGAGGCCGCGCAGGATTCACCCTCGATCACCCGAGCGTCGACGTCGCCGCCCGCGAACAGCCGCCGAACCTCCCCGGCCCGCGCCCCGGACAGGTAGAGCCTGATGAATCCCGGCGCGACCGGTGGAGTCCCGATGATCCCGCCGTCCACGTAGTCGGCCCCGCCGGCCTCGACGACCCGGGCGACCGCACGCGCGCTCGCCGGCGAGATCGCGTTGGCGTCCACGTAGACGCCGCCGAACCCGGACCCGGCCACCTCACGCGCGATCCCGAGGGCCGCGTGCGGCGGGCAGACCGACACGACCACGCCCGAGCGCCGGACCACCTCGGCCAGCCCTCCGTCCGCCGCGGTCAGCCCGGCCGACCCGGCCCGCGCCGCGGTGGCCGCGCTGCGCCCCGAAGGCACCCACAGCACCCGATGCCCGGCGCCGGCCAGGCACTCCCCGACGGCGGCCCCCATCTCACCGGGATGCAGCAGCCCGATCGTGATGCCGTCGCCCATGGCCGTCCTCCCGTGCTCCCGCCGCGTGCACGGCCGAGCCTAGACCAAGAGGCGCCGGCGGCCCGCCCGGGTTGCTCGCGCGGGCGATAGACCACTGGTTCGGACGGTAGGCTCCCGAGTGAATACACGACGTCGCGCACTGCGAAAAGCAGAACTGAGGAGCAGGAAGTGCCGAAGCTCGTTTATGACTTCACGGAAGGCAACAAAGACCTGAAGGACCTGCTGGGCGGCAAGGGCGCCAACCTGGCCGAGATGACCAACATCGGCCTGCCGGTGCCGCCCGGATTCACCATTACCACCGACGCGTGCCGGTACTACCTGGCGCACGGGAGCACCCCGGCGGGCCTGGAGGCGGAAATCGCGGCCCACCTGGCCAAACTCGAAGACGAGATGGGCCGCAGGCTCGGCGATCCGGCCGACCCGCTGCTGGTCAGCGTGAGGTCCGGGGCGAAGTTCTCCATGCCGGGCATGATGGAGACCGTCCTCAACATCGGCCTGTCCGACGAGTCCGTCCAGGGCCTGGCCAAGCAGGCCGGCAACGAGCGGTTCGCCTGGGACTCCTACCGGCGCCTGATCCAGATGTTCGGCAAGACCGTGCTCGACATCGACGGCGAGCACTTCGAGCACGCCCTGGATGCGGCCAAGCAGGCCAAGGGCGTCCGCAACGACCTCGACCTGGACGCCGCGGACCTGCAGAACCTGGTCGCCACGTTCAAGGACATCGTCGCCACGCAGGCGAAGATGGACTTCCCCCAGGACCCGCGCGTCCAGATGGACCTGGCCATCAAGGCCGTGTTCGAGTCCTGGAACGCCGACCGCGCCATCCTGTACCGGCGCCAGGAGCGCATCCCCGCCGACCTGGGCACGGCCGTCAACGTGGTCGCGATGGTGTTCGGCAACCTCGGCATGGACTCGGGCACCGGCGTGGCGTTCACCAGGGACCCAGGCACCGGCGCCCAGGGCGTCTACGGTGACTACCTGCAGAACGCCCAAGGCGAGGACGTCGTGGCCGGGATCAGGAACACCGTCCCGCTGCAGGACCTGGAGAATATCGACAAGGCGTCATACGACCAGCTCATGCAGATCATGCAGACCCTGGAGAACCACTACCGCGACCTGTGCGACATCGAGTTCACGATCGAGCGCGGCAAGCTGTGGATGCTCCAGACCCGGGTCGGCAAGCGCACCGCCGCCGCGGCGTTCCGCATCGCCATGCAGCTCGTCGACCAGGGCCTGATCGACGAGGACGAGGCCCTCACCCGGGTCTCAGGCGACGAGCTCGCCCGGCTGATGTTCCCCAGGTTCGACACCAGCGCCGAGGTCACCAAGATCGCCACCGGCATCAGCGCGTCCCCCGGCGCGGCGGTCGGCCAGGCCGTCTTCGACTCCGAGCGCGCCGTCGAACGCGCGGCCGCGGGCGACAAGGTCATCCTGGTCCGGCGCGAGACCAACCCGGACGACCTGCACGGCATGATCGCCGCGCAGGGCATCCTGACCAGCCGCGGCGGCAAGACCAGCCACGCGGCGGTGGTCGCCCGCGGCATGGGCAAGACCTGCGTCTGCGGCGCCGACGAACTCGACGTCGACACCAAGGGCAGGAAGTTCAGCGCGCCCGGCGGCGTCGTCATCAACGAGGGCGACATGATCTCGATCGACGGCACCAGCGGCGCCGTCTACGTGGGCGAGGTCCCGGTGGTCTCCAGCGAAGTAGTCCGCTACTTCGAGGGCGAGCTGCACCCGCACGCCGCCGAGGCCGACGACCTGATCAGGGCCGTCCACTCGATCATGACCCACGCCGACCACCAGCGCCGCCTGGGCGTGTACGCCAACGCTGACACCGGCCCGGACTGCGCCAGGGCGCGCCGGTTCGGCGCGGGCGGCGTCGGCTTGGTCCGCACCGAGCACATGTTCCTCGGCGAGCGGCGCCAGCTGGTCGAGGACCTGATCCTGGCCGACACCGAGGAAGGCCGCCGCCGCGCGCTCGACGCCCTCGAGCCGCTCCAGCGCGGCGACTTCGTGGAGATCCTCGACGCGATGGACGGCCTGCCGGTCACCATCCGGCTGATCGACCCGCCGCTGCACGAGTTCCTCCCGGACCTGACCGAGCTCTCCATCAAGATCGCCCTGGCGGGCGACAACGCGACCGAGAAGGACCACAAGCTGCTCGCCGCGGTCCGCAGGCTGCACGAGCAGAACCCGATGCTCGGCCTGCGCGGCGTCCGGCTCGGCCTGGTCATCCCCGGCCTGCCCGAGATGCAGGTCCGTGCCATCGCGCACGCGGCCGCGGAGCTGAAGCAGGCGGGCAAGGACCCGCGCCCGGAGGTCATGATCCCGCTCACCGCCACCGTGCAGGAGATGGAGATCAGCCGGGAGCAGACCCAGAAAGTGCTGGCCGACGTCGAGGAGGAGACCGGCACGCACGTGCACACCATGATCGGCACGATGATCGAGGTGCCGCGCGCGGCCCTGAACGCCGGCCCGATCGCCCACAGCGCCGAGTTCTTCTCCTTCGGCACGAACGACCTGACGCAGATGACCTGGGGCTTCTCCCGCGACGACGTGGAGGGCTCGTTCTTCAGCCGGTACATCGAGCTGGGCATCTTCGGCGTCTCGCCGTTCGAGACGATCGACCGCGACGGCGTCGGCCGGCTGGTCGACATCGCGGTGCGGGAAGGCAGGCAGGCCAGGCCCGGACTCGAGCTCGGCGTCTGCGGCGAGCACGGCGGCGACCCGGACTCGGTGCACTTCTTCCACCAGGTCGGCCTGGACTACGTGTCCTGCTCGCCGTTCCGCGTCCCGATCGCCCGCCTGGAGGCAGGCCGCGCCGCCCTGGCCGGCGGCGGCTCCGAGAGCAGGTGACGACGAGGTACGACGAAAGCGCCACGGCCCGCTGGGTGGCGGAGCCGCCCAAGCGGGCCGGGCGCAGCGATTTCGAGCGGGACCGCGCGCGCGTCCTGCACAGCGCCGCGCTGCGCAGGCTGGCCGCCAAGACCCAGGTCATCACGGCCGGCTCCGCGGACTTCCCGCGGACCCGGCTCACCCACTCCCTGGAATGCGCGCAGATCGGGCGGGAGCTCGCGAAGGAGATAGGCTGCGATCCCGACCTCACCGACACCGCCTGCCTGGCTCATGACATCGGCCATAGTCCGTTCGGGCATAACGGGGAATTCGCCCTCGACGAGCTGGCCGCTCCGTGCGGCGGGTTCGAGGGCAACGCCCAGACCCTGCGCCTGCTGACCCGGCTCGAGCCGAAGGTCCCCGGGGCGGGCCTGAACCTGACCCGCGCCACCCTCGACGCGACCCTGAAGTACCCGTGGTTCAGCCCCGGCTCGGGCAAATACGGCGTGTACGCCGAGGACGCCGAGGTGTTCGCCTGGATCAGGCAGGGCGCTCCGGCCCGCCGCCCGTGCCTGGAGGCCCAGGTCATGGACTGGGCCGACGACGTGGCCTACTCGGTCCACGACATGGAAGACGGCCTGCACGCCGGGCTGATCACGATCAAAAACCTTCAATCTTCAGCCGAACGAGCGATCGTGGCGCAGACCGCCGCCACCACCTACTGCGATGATGACGTCCCGGTGGCGGAGCTGACCGACGTCCTCGACGCCCTGCTCGCGCTGCCCGTGTGGCCCACTTCCTACGACGGCGGCCCGGACACCGTAGCCGCCGTAAAGAACCTGACCAGCGAGCTGATCGGCCGCTTCTGCGTAGCCGCCCAGCAAGCCACCCTCGCCGCCGCAGCCTCGCACCCGTTGACCCGGTACGCCGCGGACCTCATCGTGCCGCGGCGGCAGCGGCTGGAGTGCGCGCTGCTGAAAGGGATCGCCGCGCACTACGTGATGACCCGTGCGGGGGTCATCGCCGCGCAGGCGCGGGAGCGGGAACTGCTGGCTGAGCTGGCCTTCGCCATCGAGCAAGGCGCGCCGCGGACCCTGGACCCGCTGCTGCGCCCGGCCTGGCACACGGCCGGGACCGACGCCGAGCGCCGCCGCGTCGTGGTCGACCAGGTCGCCTCCCTCACCGACACTTCGGCAATCGCCTGGCATCACCGGCTCTGCGTGCCCGGCGCGTCATAATCTAGGGCGCATGCCTACCTACGTGATCGTTGGCGCCAGCCTGGCCGGGGCCAAGGCCGCCGAGACGCTGCGCGACGAGGGATTCGACGGCGAGATCGTGCTCCTCGGCACCGAGGAGGAACTGCCTTACGAGCGCCCGCCGCTCTCCAAGGGCTACCTGCTCGGCAAGGCCGAACGCGACTCGATCTACGTGCACCCGCTGGACTGGTACCCCGGGCACCACGTGGACCTGCGCCTCGGCGTTACGGTCACCGCGATCGACCGCGACGCCGCCACGGTCAGCACGGCCGAGGGGCCGCTGCACTACGACAAGCTGCTGCTCACGACGGGCGCGTCGCCGCGCCGTCTGTCGTTCCCAGGCTCCGACCGGGACGAGGTCCTCTACCTGCGCACCGTGGGGGACTCGGACCGGCTGCGCGAGGCGTTCCGGCCCGGGACGCGGGTCGCGGTGGCCGGGGCCGGCTGGATCGGCCTGGAGACCACCGCGGCCGCGCGCCTGGCCGGCTGCGAGGTCACCGTGATCGAGCCGCAGCCGGGTGCGCTCCACGCCCAGCTCGGCCCCGAACTCGGCAGCGTCTTCGCCGGCCTGCACCGCTCGCACGGCGTCCAGTTCCGCTTCGGTGAGACCGCGGCCGAGTTCCGCCCCGGCGCGGTCGTCACGTCCTCCGGCGCGGAAGTACCCGCTGACCTGCTGGTCGTCGGGATCGGCGCGGCCCCGAACGACGCGCTGGCCGCCGCCGCCGGCCTCGAGGTCTCGGGCGGCGTCCTGACCGACGCGGCCCTGCGCACCCCGGATCCGAACGTCTTCGCCGCGGGCGACGTCGCGAACTCCTTCAACCCGCTGCTCGGCCACCCGATCCGCGTCGAGCACTGGGCCAACGCCCTGAACGGCGGCCCCGCCGCCGCCCGCTCCATGCTCGGCCAGCCCGTTGTCTACGACCGCGTCCCGTACTTCTTCAGCGACCAGTACGACCTCGGCATGGAGTGCGCGGGCCTGCCCTCACCCGGCGCCTACGACCAGGTCGTCTGCCGCGGCGACCGCTCCACGCTCGAGTTCGTCGCCTTCTGGCTGTCCCGCGGTGCCGTGATAGCCGGCATGAACGTCAACGTCTGGGACGTCAACTCCGACATCCAGTCCCTCATCCGCTCCGCCCGCACCGTCGACGTCGCCCGCCTAGCCGACCCCGCCATCCCCATCGCGGACGTCTGACCCCGCCATCTCGCACCTCCCGCGTTCAACCCGCCGGCTTGTCCGATTCGCCTGAGGCTCCCCGGACAGGACAAGCCAGACGTCACGCGTCCGGCCCCGACCCGGTAGGGGCCGGGCGCCAACTGGCCGGGTGTCCACCGAACGGGGGACAGCAGGTGTGGCGGGTCGGCCGACGCGCCGCTCCGCGCGCTGACCACAGGCTTGGGGGCATGGACACCAACACGGCCGTGGTGGTCAGGGACCTGCGTAAGAGCTACCCGGGCGTCACGGCGGTCGACGGCATCGACCTGGAGATCGCCCGCGGCGAGGTCTTCGCCCTGCTCGGGCCGAACGGCGCGGGCAAGACCACGACCGTCGAGATCCTCGAGGGTTTCCGCCAGCGGGACCGGGGCACGGTGGCGGTTCTCGGTCACGACCCGGCACACGGGGGCCGGGCGTGGCGATCCAGGATCGGCATCGTCCTGCAGCTGGCCAGCAAGGGCCCGGAACTCACCGTGGCGGAGATGGTCCGGCACTTCGCTTCGTTCTACCCCCGGCCGCGCGAGCCGGAAGAAGCCATAGAGCTCGTCGGGCTCACCGACAAGGCGCGGTCTCGGATCGCTAGCCTGTCCGGCGGCCAGACCCGCAGGCTGGACGTCGCGCTCGGCATTGTCGGCCGGCCCGAGCTGCTTTTCCTTGACGAGCCGACTACCGGCTTTGACCCGGAGGCGCGCCGGCGGTTCTGGGAGCTGATCAGGGGGCTGCGAACAGACGGGACCACGATCCTGCTGACCACGCACTACCTGGACGAGGCGGAGGCGCTGGCCGACCGCATCGCGGTCATCGCGGCCGGCCGCATCGTGGCGTCCGGCGATCCCGGGTCGCTCGGCGGCCGGGCGACCGCCGACGCTCACGTCAGCTGGGACGAGCCAGGTGCGCCTGGCCGCACCACCGTGCCGACGCCCGCGCCGACGCGCCTGGTGACCGAGCTGGCGGCCCGCTTTGCCGGGGAGATCCCCGGCCTCACCGTGACCAGGCCGTCGCTCGAGGACATCTACCTAGACCTGATTGCGGAGGCCGGTCATGATCGGGAACCCTGAAGCCACCCTGGGCCACGCTCCTGGCGTATCCGTGATGGCGTCTGACCAGGCCGTTACATTGCCCGGCGTCTGGCGGCTTGGCCTGGGCCGCGGCGGGGTCGAGCTCAAGGCGTTCTTCCGGGACAAGATGGCCGTTGCGTTCATCTTCGCACTGCCGTCGATCCTGCTCGTGCTGCTCGGATCCATCTTCGGCGGCCAGGCCGCGGCCCACGGCGTTACCGTCGGGCAGCTGTTTACCGCTGGCATGATCGCGGGCGGGATCATGTCGACGACCTTCCAGTACCTGGCCATCGGGATCGCCACCGAGCGCGAGGACGGGATGCTCAAGCGGCTGTCGGGAACGCCGATGCCGCCTGTGGCCTACTTCATCGGCAAGGTCATCCAGGTCATGGTATGCACGATCGCGGAGACGGTCCTGCTGATGGCGGTCGGCATCGCCTTCTATCACCTGCACCTGCCCGCCTCGCCCGGCCGGTGGTGGACCTTCGCCTGGGTGTTCCTGCTTGGCGCGGCCGCCTGCTCCCTGCTGGGCATCGCGGCGAGCAGCCTGCCGAGATCGGCGGCGAGCGCCGCACCGGTGATCATCCTGCCGTTCACGGTGCTTCAGTTCATCTCCGGGGTGTACGTGCCGTTCAACGATGTGCCCGGCTGGATGAGGGACGTGGCGTCGTTCTTCCCGCTGAAGTGGATGGGGCAGGGCATGCGCTCGGTGTTCCTTCCGGAGCACGCCGCTGCGCTTGAGTCTTCCCACGCCTGGGAGCACGGCAGGACCGCGCTGGTCCTCGCGGTGTGGATCGTTGCAGGATTGGTGCTGTGCGCGAGGACCTTCCGGTGGCAGTCCCGGCGGTGACCGCCGCACCGGCGCAGCCCGCGCAGTCGGGCGGGCCCGGAGACGGTCAGCTGCACATCGTGGCCGAGCCGCGCTGGGACGTGTACTACGCGGTGGTCTTCGCCGCCGTCGCGGCCATCGTGGAGGTCGGGCCGATCAGCGCCACGGGGCGGATTATCGCCGGGGCCGCGCTGGCCGCGATGGTCCCGTGGTACGTCTTCGTCGGGCGTCCGCTGATGTTTTCCGACGAGGCCGACTGGCGCACAGGGACGTCACGGCGGGCGATGGTCTACCTGGCCGTGCTCGTCGTCTTGTTCGCCGTGGTCCAGAGCCAGAACCTGGATGCCTGGTTCCTGGCCTTCGCGCTCTCCCCGCAGTGCTTCCACGTGGCCTCCCCTCGTGCCGGCATGGTTTTCGTCGTCGTCTTCAACGTGACCGCCGGGGCGCTGGAGGCGTGGCGCAACCGCAGCCTGGCCGGAATGCTGATCGCGCTCGGCATCGTGATCTTCACGGTCACGTTCTCGTACGCCTTCAGCCGCTGGACGATCCGGGTGATCGAGCAAAGCCTCGAGCGGGCCGAGCTCATCTCGCAGCTGGAGTCCACCCGGGCCGAACTCGCCGCGGCTCATCACGAGGCAGGCGTGCTGGCCGAGCGGCACCGGCTGGCCGGCGAGATTCACGACACCCTGGCCCAGGGCTTCACCAGCATCGTGACGCTCCTGCAGGCCGCGGGGGCCAGCCTTCCCCCAGCCGCGAACACCGCACGCCACCACGTTGACCTGGCGCTGGCCACCGCGCGCGAGAACCTCGCCGAGGCCAGGACGCTGGTCGCCGCGCTCAGCCCGGCCCCCCTGGAGCAAGGCTCGCTGGCCGAGGCGGTGCGCCGCGTGGCCGATGCGACCGGAGCCGAGGCCGGCGTTCAGGCTCGCTCGGAGGTGACGGGTACCGCCCGCAGGCTCCCAATGGGCGCCGAGGTGGTCCTGCTGCGGGTATGCCAGGAGACGCTGGCCAACGTGCGCAAGCACGCGTCGGCGCACGAGGCGGTGGTCAGGCTGGCGTATGCCGACGACGTGGTGCGGCTGACCATCTCGGATGACGGGGCAGGCTTCGACCCCGAGCTGATCACCGGGGGATACGGGCTGCGCGGCATGCGTGACCGGGTCGCGCAGGTCGGCGGGACCATCCAGGTCACGTCGGCTCCTGGTTCGGGCACCCAGGTCTGCGCGGAGGTGCCCGGGTGATCCGGGTGCTGCTCACCGACGACCATCCCGTGGTCCGGGCCGGGCTGCGCGGGATGCTCGCCGCCGAGCCCGACATCGAGGTGGCCGGGGAGGCGGCCTCTGGACCCGAGGCGGTGGCGCTGGCTCGGACCGGGCGCTACGACGTCATCCTGATGGACCTGCGGATGCCGGGCGGCGACGGAGTGGTGGCCACCAGGCAGATCCTGGTGGCCGATCCGGGCGCGCGGGTCCTGGTGCTGACCACCTACGAGACCGATGCCGACATCCTGCGGGCGGTCGAGGCGGGCGCTACCGGCTACCTGCTCAAGGACGCCGCGCCGGCCGAGCTGGCCAGCGCCGTGCGCGCGGCCGCGCGCGGCGAGACAGTGCTCTCCCCGTCGGTGGCCGAGCGGCTGGTCAGCCACGTCCGGAGGCCGCAGTCGGGTTCGCTGTCCGCCAGGGAAACGGAGGTCCTGGCCCGCGTGGCCCGCGGGCGCACCAACGCCGAGATCGGCCGGGACTTGTTTATCAGCGAGGCGACCGTCAAGACGCACCTGCTGCGCGCGTTCGGCAAGCTGGGTGTGTCCGGCCGCACCGCGGCGGTCACCGCGGCGATCGAACGCGGCCTGCTCCCCCCGCCAGGCCAGTAAACGCGCCGGTGACAGCGGCGAGCACCAGGGCGGCATCGGTCAGGTCCGGCAGCACGGCGTGCGCCCCGGCCGAGGCGATCTCCGCGGCGGAGAAGCTGCCCGTGGCCACGCCCACGGCGCGTGCGCCGGTGGCCAGCGCGGCCGCCACGTCCAGCGGCGTGTCGCCGACGAGCACGGTCGAGGCGCCGGCAAAGTCCGCCCCGTACGCCAGGCGGGCCGCGCTTCTGGCCACGGGCACGAGTTCGGCCCGTACCTCGTGCACGTCCCCGTATGCGCCGACGCCCAGGTCCAGGTGCTCGCCCAGCCCGGCCGCGCGCAGCTTCAGCGCCGCCAGCGGGCGGATGTTGCCGGTGAGGACGGATTGCCGCAGGCCGGCTCCGGCCAGGGCGGCGATCGCGTCCGGCGCGCCGGCCACCGCGCGAACGTGCGCGGTCTCGGCGCCATCCACCGCAGCAACCCGGCGCGCCAGCGCGGCGAGGAAGTCATTCACCCAGCCCTGCGGCTCGTCCACCCCGGCGAGCTCGAGCGTGTCCAGGGTGATCGCCCGGTCGGTCCGCCCCGCCTTCGGCGCCACGGCGGTCAGCTCGCGGCCGAACAGCTCAAGGAAGACGTCCTCGTACAGGCGCGTCCCCAGCCCGGCGGCGTTCACCAGCGTGTAGTCGACGTCCCACAGCACCAGCAGATCGCCCACCCGCTCAGGCTAGCCCGGTCCCGCCCGCGGACGCGGGGCGGACCCCGCGGACCTGGGGCGGATTGTGGGTGGGCGGGACTAGACTCGCCGCGACGGCAGGCGCCGGGCGCTCGTACGCGGCGGAGGTGGATGGTGGCTGGGCGGATCCGCGACGAGGACATCGCGGCCGTTCGCGAGCGGTCCCCCATCGACGAGGTGATCGGCGAGTACCTGCAGCTCAAGGGGGCGGGCGGCGGCTCGCTCAAGGGCCTGTGCCCGTTCCACGACGAGAAGTCCCCGTCGTTCAACGTCACCCCGGCCCGTGGCCTGTTCTACTGCCACGGCTGCGCCGAGGGCGGTGACGTGATCAAGTTCGTGCAGAAGATCGACGGGCTCAGCTTCGTCGAGGCGATCGAGCGGCTGGCCGGGCGCGCCGGGATCACGCTGCGCTACGAGCAGGGCGGTTACGTCCCCGGGCAAGAGCAGAGCCAGCGCCGCAGGCTGGTCGAAGCGCACCGGGCCGCGGCCGAGTACTACGCCGGGCGGCTCGGCGGCCCCGACGCCGAGCCCGGCCGCGATTTTCTTTCCGAGCGCGGATTCACCGGCGCGGACGCGGAGCGTTTCGGCGTCGGCTACTCGCCGGCGGCCTGGGACGACCTGGCCAGGCACCTGCACGGCCGCGGCTTCACCGATGCCGAGCTGATCACGTCGGGCCTGGCCAAACAGGGCAGGCGCGGCCCGATTGATCGATTCCGCGGGCGGCTGATGTGGCCCATCCGGGACCTTTCCGGTGATGTGATCGCGTTCGGCGCGCGCAAGCTCGATCCCGACGACGACGGCCCCAAGTACCTCAACACCCCCGAGACGCCGCTGTTCCGTAAGTCCACCGTGCTCTACGGCGCCGACCTGGCCAAGCGGGAGATCGCGCAGCGCAGACAGGCCGTCATCGTCGAGGGCTACACGGACGTGATGGCCTGCCACCTGGCCGGGGTGCCGACCGCCGTGGCGACGTGCGGCACGTCGTTCGGCGACGAGCACGTTAAGGTGCTGCGCAGGCTCATCATGGACACGGACTGGTCCAAGGGCGAGATCATCTTCACCTTCGACGGCGACAATGCGGGCAAACGCGCTGCGCTGCGCGCCTTCGAGGCCGAGGAGAAGTTCGTCACCCAGACCTACGTGGCCGTGCAGGCCGATGGCCTGGATCCGTGCGACCTCCGGCTGGCGCACGGCGACGCGGCCGTGCGCGACCTGATCGCGCGCCGGGAGCCGCTCTACGAATTCGCGATCCGCAGCCTGATCGATGAGTACCGCGATTCAGCCGAGGGTCAAATCGCGGCCCTTGACGCCGCGGCCCGCTTCATCGCCCGCATTAAGGACGACGGGCTGCGCAAGGTCTACGCGGGACGAGTTGACCGGTGGCTGGGACTCAACGACCCCGAACTCATCCTGAGCCGGATCGCCAGTCACCTGCCCGGCCGTGGGCCGCGGGCCGGGGGCTCCAGCTCCAAGCGCACGGTCCGCCCAGAGCGAGCGCGGGGGACCGGAAACGGTCACCCCTATGACCTGGGTGATCCCCTCGTGCAGCTGGAGCGGCAGGTCTTGCAGCTTGCGGTCCAGCGGCCCGGGCTGTGCGGGCCGGAATTCGACGCGCTCGGCGTGGACGCGTTCAGCGCACCGCCGCACCAGGGCGTGTTCACGCTGATCGCGGCCTGCGGCGGCACGGCCGGTGCGCGGGGCAGCGTGCGGGAATGGGCCGCCCGGCTGCGGGACGAGGCGCCCAATGAGCGGGCCCAGGCCTTCGTCACCGCGCTAGCGGTCGAGCCGCCCGTGATTACCGGCGAGCCGGACGCCAGGTACGCCGATAACCTCCTGGCCCGAATCGGCGAGATCGCGGTTAGCAGGGAGATCACGGCGATCAAGGCCAGGCTGCAGCGCATGAATCCGCTGGAGGACCAGGTCAGGTACAACCGGTTGTACGGGGACCTGATCGGGCTTGAGCAGCGGCGCAGGGCCCTGGTAGAGCGGGCTGCGGGTGGGTAGATCAGGTCGCGTGTGACTGCAGAGTTGCCCGCTACGCGGCTATGTAGCCGGTGGGTGACAAAATTGGGTCCCCCGTAACTGCGGGTTCGTGCCGCAAACTGGTCCCGTGGCCCTCCCTGCGCTCAGGAACGTACCGTCGTCACCGGATCAGCTGGCCGATCTCGTAGCGCTGGGCCGGGAACACGGGTCGGTGACCATGGCCGACGTCATGGTGGCGCTGGACGGTGCCGACTTGCCGCCCGAGGCTCTCGACGCCGCCGTGCGCACTCTCGCCGACGAGGGCGTCGACGTACTGGACGTGGCCCGCGAGGACGAGGCCGACATCCGGCGGGCCGACGCCGAGAGCAGGCGGGGCGTCGCCACGAGCGACCTGGTGCGGATCTACCTGCGGGAAATCGGCCGGGTGCCGCTGCTGACCGCCGAAAACGAGGTGGAGCTGGCCAAGTCGATAGAGGCGGGCCTGTTCGCCGAGGAGAAGCTCTGCTGCGGCATCGTGGTGCCCGGCGCCATCCACGGGGACCTGGAACTGCTCGCGTACGAGGGGGTCAGGGCTAAGCAGCGGCTGATCGAGGCGAACCTGCGGCTGGTGGTGTCGATCGCCAAGCGTTACATCGGCCGGGGACTGGTGTTCCTCGACCTGATCCAGGAAGGGAACCTCGGCCTGATCCGTGCCGTGGAGAAGTTCGACTACACCCGCGGCTACAAGTTCTCCACCTACGCGACGTGGTGGATCCGGCAGGCCATCACCCGCGCGATCGCCGACCAGGCGCGGACCATCCGGGTGCCGGTGCACATGGTGGAGACGATCAACAAGCTCGCGCGCGTGCAGCGGCAACTCCACCAGGAACTCGGCCGGGAAGCCAGCATCGAGGAGATCGCCAGGGAGATGGGGCTGGAGCCCGAGCGGGTCGCGGAGATCCAGCGGATCGCCCAGGAGCCGGTATCCCTGCAGTCCCCGATCGGCGAGGAAGAGTCCGACCTGGGAGACTTCATCGAAGACGCGGACGCCGTGGTGCCCATCGAGGCCGCGGCGTTCATCATGTTGCAGACCCAGCTCGAGCGGGTCCTGGATCAGCTGGCCGAGCGGGAGCAGCGGATCATCCAACTGCGGTTCGGCCTCACCGACGGGCACCCGCGGACGCTGGAGGAGGTCGGGCGGGAGTTCGGCGTGACCAGGGAGCGGATCAGGCAGATCGAGTCGAAGACGCTGGCCAAGCTCCGCCACCCCAGCCGCGCGCAGGTGCTGCGCGAGTATCTCGACTGAACGCCGTCGCTCCGGGCCTCGTTCGCCGTCGGCTAGCTGGCCGGACGGGTGCCGTTCACCGCTGAGGGCTCGTCGTCACCCGAATGCCGGCCTGGTCTGCGGTCCAGCTGACCACGTACCCGAGTGGCGCTGTTCTTGGCCGTGTTCTTCGCCGTCTCGGTGATCTTCGGCATCCGCTCCGCGGCCTTCTGCCCGGCGGTCTTGGTGAGCCCGGCGGCCGTCGACCCCGCGACGCGCGTGGCCTGCCGCACGGCGGGGTGTTCGGCGGCCTTCTTGCCCATCTGCTTCATCTGCTCGTAACGCTCGCGGCCCACGCGCGTGCCGGCGACGAAGCCGGCGGCGAACCCAGCGAGGAACGTGATACGGATCCGCATCTGGTACCCCTTCCGTTCATGTGCATTCATGACCTTCCCCGGTAGCACGAGGGTACTCATCGTGACCTGACCGAGATGAACGGGAGGGAGCGGACCGGGCGACCGTCACGCATCCGCCTCAGGTGCGCTACCCTTATGCGGGTCGATCCCGCGTAGCTCAATCGGCAGAGCGTCCGGCTGTTAACCGGCAGGTTATAGGTTCGAGTCCTATCGCGGGAGCTTTCTATTCTTGACTTTTACCAGCAGATATGTCCTGCTGCGGAAGATTCCGGCTGATGCTGGTGAGATCCTGTGTGGCGTGTGT
>JBOHCK010000123.1:0-16368 GCA_050698755.1 Streptosporangiaceae bacterium
CCCCCGCTATGTGGGCCGCCGGGTGCGCTACAGCGCGGTGATGCGGACCCGCGAGGTCACCGACTGGGCCGGGCTGTGGCTGCGGGTCGACGCCCCCCACGGGATGGTCGTGCTCGACAACATGCAGGACCGGGCGCTGCGCGGGACCACCGAGTGGACCGAGGCCGCCATCGTGCTCGACGTGGCGGTGGAGGCCACGGAGCTGCTCTTCGGCGCTCTGCTGACCGGCGCCGGAGCCGTGGACGTCGCCCGGCTGCGCTTCGAGGAGGCCGGCGCGGACACGCCCAGCACCGTCACCATGGCATCGCTACCCGACGAGCCGCAGTCCCTCGACTTCGGCGCGGGCCCCTGACCGGCCGCCGGGCCAGGCCCGGGACCCATAGCACCGCCGCCGCCGGGTTAACCTGGGATTGCACGTGCTTGTCGGGAGGGCGCCCGTGGTGACAGGACCAGAAGGCCACAAGTTCGCGGCAGACCGCCAGCGCCTCCGGCTGCGTGCGTCCCACGCCGACCGCGAGCAGGTCATCGACGTGCTCAAGGTCGCGTTCGTGCAGGGCCGGCTCACCAAGGACGAGCTCGAGACCCGGATCGGCCAGACGTTCACCTCCAAGACCTACGCCGACCTGGCCGCGGTCACCGCCGACCTGCCGCCCAGCCCGGCCGCGGCGCCGCGGCCCACCCAGCAGGTCAAGGTCGAGGTGGCCGTATCCCTGACCGTCTTCGCGATCGCCGTCCCGCTCGTGCTGTTGCAGGCTGGCTACCTGACCGGCACCCGAGGTCTGGTCGGCGCCGCCGTCCTGGTGGTCATCTTCGACCTCCTAGCCCTGCTGGCCGCCGGGGCGCAGGTCCTCGACTCCCGGCACCGCCAGCGCGTGGCCCGGCGTGGACCCGGACCCGCGCGGCCGCCGACGC
This sequence comes from Streptosporangiaceae bacterium, assembly GCA_050698755.1. GTDB lineage: Bacteria > Actinomycetota > Actinomycetes > Streptosporangiales > Streptosporangiaceae > Palsa-504. Next base: position 913 of record JBOHCK010000123.1, read on the forward strand.
ACGCGCCCTGAACGCGTAACCCGCCAGGTGCCATAATGACGGGATGTCACGCAAGGTCATTACGCCGATTGTGGTCACCGTCGGCGTGATCGCCGGGGGAACCGCCGTCGCGCGGCTGCTCGGCTACAAGCTCGGCACCAATGTCGTCGTGCGGTGCCGTCAGGGGCACGTGTTCACCACCATCTGGATCCCCGGCGTGAAGCTCAAGGCGCTGGACCTCGTGGTGGCCCGGGTGCAGCGCTGTCCGGTCGGTCATCACTGGAGCCTGGTCGTCCCGGTCCGCGAGGCGGACCTGACCGAGGGGGAGCGGGAGTTCGCCCGGCAACACCACGACGTGCGGATTCCCTGACCACCCGGTACCACGGGCCCGGCCTGAGGGGGATGGCCGCCCTTGCCGGCACGGCATAAGCTGGCCAGGACCGCCGGCGCGAGAGCGGGTGAGCCATGCGCGTAATGCCTGGCCTGTCACCGGGACCGGCCGTGGCGGGCCGCACCGGGGGAGCGACGCGGGTCGCGACGGTCGCCGTGCTGCTCGTGATCACGGTCGCCGGGCTCAGGGCGCACGGCACCTTCTCGCGCGCGGCGCACTCGGCGGCGGCGGGGGTCACCGGATCCCTCCTCACCATCCTCCTGGCCACCGGCGAGGGCATCGCGGTCGTGGCGTTCATCGTCGTGCTCGCGATGGCGCGCCCCCAGCGGAAGAAAACCCCCGACACCGACGAGCCCCCGCGGCTGCGATTCCCGTGGTGGGCGAAGACCCTCGCCGTGCTGGTCTGCATCGCCGTGCTCGTCACGCCGTTCGTCGTGCTGTTCAGCAAGAAGAACCTGAAGAACAGCACGACGCCCGGGCTGCTGACCAGGCCCGGCGTGGTGCCGCCCGGGGCGGCTGGCCGGCTGGCCGGCCAGCACCCGTCGACGCCGTGGCCGGTCATCGCCGGGATGGTGATCGCGGTCGTCGTCGTGGTCGCCATGACCGTGTGGTCCCGCCGCCGGCGTTTCGCGGACCGGCCGCGCGGGCCGTCCCCGCGCCTGGCCAGGCTGCTGGACAGCCTGGCCGCCGGGCACGCCGCCCTGAGCAGCAGCGCGGATCCCCGGGCCGCGATCATCGCCTGTTACGCGGCGATGGAGCACGGTTTCGCCGCTGCGGGTTCCGCGCCGGCCGACGCGGACACCCCCGCCGAGGTCCTGGCCCGGGCAGCCGACGCCGGGATCATCAGGTCCTCCTCACCGGAGGTGCTGACCGGCCTGTTCCGCCGCGCCAGGTACAGCGCGGAGCCGATGACCAGCGCCGACTCGGGCGCGGCGGCGAGCGCCCTGGAGCAGATGCGCGCCGACCTGGAACTCGGCCTGGAACCCAGCCCCGGAGCCGGCCGGTGAGCCGCGTCCGCACCTGGATCGCCGGGACCGCCGCCGTGATCGGCATCGGCGGGGCGCTCGCCGCCGGGTACGCCGCGGCCGGCCCGACGGGCCTGGTCGACGCGGCCGCGCTCACCACGCTGGGCGTCCTGGTCCTGGCCCGCGGGCTGGTCCGGGACGAGAAACCACCGCTCGTTCGGGATAAAGGTAACCGGCGGTACCGGCGGAAAAGGCCGGCGGTCCGGGCGGCGGACTTCCCGGCCTACGCCTCGATCGCCTCAGACCTGGAGTGGGCGCAGATGTCGCGGCGCCACTACGAGCACGCCATGCGCCCGCTGCTGACCAGGCTGGCTGCCTCGCTGGGACGGCCGCAGGCGGTGACCGACCTGGGGGGCCGGGGGAACGGCCTTGACCCGGACGGGCCGGGAGTCAGCCTGGCCGCGCTCGAGCGCATCGTCGCCAAGCTGGAGGGAGAACCGTGACTGACGTACTGACCGGGACCGTCGCGGACACGGCGCGGCTGGCCGAGCGGATCCTCGCCGAGGTCGAGCAGGTCATCGTCGGCAAGCAGGACACGGTCAGGATGGTCCTGCTCGGCGTGCTGGCCTCCGGCCACATCCTGATCGAGGACCTGCCCGGGCTGGGCAAGACGCTGCTGGCGCGCACGTTCGCGACGGTCCTCGGGCTGGAGTTCACCCGGGTCCAGTTCACCCCGGACATGCTGCCCGCCGACCTGACCGGCACGATGGTGCTCGACCTGGCCACGGGCGACGCGGTGTTCCGGCCCGGCCCGGTCTTCACCGGCCTGCTGCTCGCCGACGAGATCAACCGGACCCCGCCGAAGACCCAGGCCGCCCTGCTCGAGGCGATGGGTGAGGGCCAGGTCAGCGCGGACGGCGTGACGCGTCCGCTGCCCAGGCCGTTCGTGGTCCTGGCCACCGACAACCCCATCGAGTACGAGGGCACCTACCCGCTGCCCGAGGCGCAGCTCGACCGGTTCATCGCCCGGGTCAGCCTCGGCTACCTCGACGCCGAGGGCGAGGCCGAGATGGTCCGCCGCCGCCTGGCCCGCGGTTCGGCCGCCCCGGCCCCGCTGCAGGTGACCGACGCCGAACGCCTGCTGGCCATGCGCGAGTCCCTGGAGTCCGTCCAGCTGCACCCGGACCTGCTCGCCTACGTGGTCACCCTGGTCAACGCCACCAGGGAGCACCCGCAGGTCATGGTCGGTGCCTCGCCGCGCGGCACGCTGGCCGTGATCCAGCTGGCCCGCGGGCACGCGGTGCTGGCCGGGCGGTCCTACGTGACGCCCGAGGACATCAAGGCGGTCGCCGTCCCCGCCCTCGCCCACCGCCTGGTCCTGCGCCCGGAGATGTGGGTGCGCCAGGTGACCGGCCCGGACGTGGCCGCCGAGATCCTGGCCCAGGTCCCCGTGCCAAGAAGCACCACATGAGAAAACCCCATTTTCCCCGAACGAGCGGTGGTTCCCCTCCCGCGCCACCCACCGCGCACCCGGTGGCGGAAGGCGCCGTAGAGCCCGGCACCGCATTCCCCACGGCGGACCCGGTGGCGCAGGGCGCCGTCGGGCCCGGCACCGCGGCCCGCGAGGAGGCCCCTCTGGTGACCGGCCGTCCCGGAGTCGCCGCGGCCCACGTGGAGACCCCCTTGGTGACCGACCTTCCCGGGGTGGCCGCGGCCCGCGGGGAGGCTCCCCCGGAGACCGGCCGTCCCGGGCGTCCCGGGTCTGTGCCGGTGCGCTGGATTCCGGCCCGGCGGTCACGGAACCTGGCCACGGCGGCACTGCTCGCCCTGGCCGCCGCGATCGTGACCGGGCACCCGGCGCTGGTCCTGCTGGCCGCGCCGGCGCTGGCCGCGCTCGCGCTGATGCCGCGCCGGCCGCGGGCCGGGGAGCTGGCCGTGGAGGTGACCGTATCCGGGTCGCGCTGCTTCGAGGGCGAGGACCTGACGATCACCGCGACGGTCCGTCCGGGGCCGCGGGACGAGGTCACGATCGAGCTGAACGCCGCGCCGCAGGTCGCTCTGACCGACCCGGGGCAGCGGACGCAGACGTTCCTGCCGGGCGCCGGGTCCGGCCCGCCGTGCGCGCGGTGGGTGGTGCACCCCGGGCGGTGGGGCCGGTACTCACCGGGCACCGTACGGGTGACGGCCCGGTCCGGCTTCGGCGGGTTCCAGGCCGTGGTCCCGGTTGCCCTGGACCCGGTGGAGGTGTTCCCCCGGCCGGTCCGGATGCGCCCCCGCCTGGTCCCCGCCGAGCTGCTGCGCCGGATCGGCGAGCACACCGGCCGTGCCGTCGGCGAGGGCGTCGAGTTCGCGGGCATCCGGCCCTACGTGCCCGGTGACCAGCTGCGCGACGTGAACCGGGCGGTGAGCCTGCGACGCGGCCAGCTGCACGTGAACCAGCGGTCCGCCGCGCGCGCGGCGGACCTGGTGGTGATGATCGACGCGTTCGGCGATGCAGGGCAGGTCTCCGAGCGCGCGCTGGACCTGGCCGTGCACGGGGCGGCCGCGCTGGTGAGCGCCTACCTGAAGGTCAGCGACCGGGCCGGGCTCGTGGTGCTGGGCGGCATGCTCCGCTGGCTGGGGCCGGCCTCCGGTGACCGGCAGTTCTACCGGATCGCCGAGATGATGCTCGCCGCCCGTTACGACAGCTTCGTCATTCCCGACATCGGCCGGATCCCGCGCACCGCGCTGCCGCCGGGGACGCTCGTCGTGGTGTTCTCCCCGCTGCTCGACCCGCGCGGCTTCCGCGCCCTCACCGACCTGCGCCAGCGCGGGTTCCCGCTCATCGTGGTCGACACGCTGCGCGACGAGCCGCCCGGCCAGGACGGGCCGGCGAACGCCCGCCTCGCATTGCGCCTGTGGCGCCTGGACCGCGCCTCGACCCGCGCGTCCCTGCGCGCCCTCGGCGTCCCGGTGCTCGCCTGGCCCGGCGGGACCGAACTCGACGGCGTGCTCGCCCCGCTCCGCCAGCCGCCCCCCGGCCAGGGCCGGGCCACCCGCGCTCTGGCGGCCCTGCGATGAGCCCCCGCACCCCCTCCGCTCGCGACGGCTCGTCCATGATCACGAAAGGTTTGGTATCGAAAACTGATACCAAAGTCTTCGTGATCATGAAAACCCGCGCGACCGGCACGGTCGCGGCCGCGCTGGGGATGCTGGTGCTGGCGTGGCCGCTGGCGTGGGCGCCCGCGTGGGCCTTCGTGGCGGCGGGCGGCGGCGCCGTCGCCGTGCTGGGCGCGGCGCTCACCCCGGGGGAGCGGGGGCGGGGCTGGCCCGCGATCGCGGTGGCGGCGGCCGTCGTGTCCTGCGCCTACTCGCGCGCCGGGACCGCCGCCCTGGCGGCCGAGGGAGTATTCATCCTCGCGTACCTGCTGGCCACCGGCGCGCCCGCGGGACTGGCCAGGCCGGGTCGCTGGCTCCGCCTCCAGGCGTTCCCGGTGCTCGGAGGCCTGATCGGTACCGGCGCGGTCCTGGCCGCGCTCACCTTGCACCGGACGGCCTCCGCGTGGCTGACCGTGGCGGGCCTGGCGGCCGCGGTCGTCGCCTACCTCATCGCGCTGCCGTCCGCGCGCAAAGCCCGGTCGCGCCAGGCCCGGTCGGGGTAGGCGCGCATGAGGAGACGAGCTTCCGTGCTGACCGCGCTGCTCCCGGTGTTGCTCCTGGCCGCATGCGGTCACGCCGCGGCGCCCGCCCCCCCGTCGGTGACGCTGTCCTCCTGCGGCAGCGGCGCTCAGAGCAGGCCGGGCGAGGTGCTCGTGATCTGCTTCACCAACGACATCACCGCCGAGAACCCGAAGTGGCGGGCCTGGGGGAAGCCGACCACCACCGCGAGCGGGACGGCGCTGGTTGACCTGTGCGCGTACGAGGATTGCCACACCGGCTCCTACGGCATGGTTCCCATCAGGCTGATCGCCTCGAAGCTGGTGCACTGCGCCCGGGGCACGCGAGCGTACTCCACGCTGCGCTACGTGTTCACCGACGGCTCGCCCTGGCCGGATATCCCGGCCAACCTGAACACCTCGGGCTACGTGGCCGGGCCCAAGCGGGTCCTGCCCCCGGCCGATCAGACGGTCAGCCTCGGCTGCTAGCCCGAACTCCGCGAGACCGGCCGTGGGGCCAGCTCAGACGTCGATGTCCAGTGACGCGTCGTCCGGGCCGGTCGTCATGTCGGGGACGGTGATGCCCAAGCGCTGGGCCAGGGCGCGTGCCCTGGTCAGCAGGGGGTGAGCGTCGCCCAGCGCGGGATAGCCGTGGGCCAGCGGGGTCCGGTCGAGCACGGGCTCGAGCAGGTCCGCCGACTCGCCCGTGTCCCCGGTCGCGGCGCAGCGCACGGCCTGGTCGTAGCGCGCTGTGAGGATCACGGGGTGGCCGGGGTCGATCCCCCCGGAGACCAGATCGGCGACCGAGCGGAAGCACCCGGCCGCGCGCCGGGCATCGCCCACCCCGTCCGCCGCGCGCCCGAGCAGCACCAGAGTCCAGCCCCGCGCCGGCAGCGGGGCCGCCACGTCAGGCGCCGCCTCGGCCTCGGCGAGCTTGGCCAGCGTGGGCAGCGCGCTCGCAAAGTCCCCCCCGAGCAGGGCGACCTCGCCGAGGGACCGGTCGAAGTCCGCCACGAGCGGATCGAGACCCATGCAAAGCGGCCGGTCGTCGAGCCGCTCCCGGTCGGCGAGCAGGGCCGCCGCGGCCTCATCGGTGCGGCCGATCCCTCCGGTAGCCAGGGCGAGCAGGCGCCGTGCGGTGTAGCCGAGGCGGAAGGAAACCCGGTCGCAGAACCAGTCGGTCGGCGCCGCCTCGTAGGCGAGCAGGTCCCTCGCTACCGCGGGAAGCTCGAGCACTAGCGCGGTCCTGACCAGCCAGAGCAGGTCCTCTTGCACCCGGTAGGACGCGGGCAGGAATCTGCCGCGGCGGGATTCGGCGGCCTCCTCCAGGCAGCGGCGCGCGCGGACCGGCAGCTCGGCCACCAGCAGCGCCTGCCCCAGGACGAGCCGGGCCTCGGCGACGTCGGCGTGGGCGGGATCCCCCAGCCGGGACTGCCGGTCGGCGAGCAGGTCGGCCGCCAGCCGCACGCCCTCCACGACGCGCCCGCCGGCGCAGGCGATGTCGGCCCGGGCGCGGGCCGTAACCGTCAGGCGCCGCCAGGCGGCCGCGTTCTCCGGTTGGTTGTCCACGAGTTCGAGTCGGCTCCTGAACACGCCGGAGATGAGGCTGCTGGCCTCCTGCATCCGCCCCGCCTCGGCGGCCAGCGCGGCCAGGTTGGTGTCGGCGCGCGACATCCTCGGCAGGTCACCCGCCAGTTCGTGCTCGGCGACCCGGCGGGACAGCCGCCACGCCTCGGCGGCCAGACGCCGGTCCCCGTACCGCGCCGCGGCCAGCCCGAGATGGCTCGCGGCGTCGCTGAGCCGCTGCAGGTCGTGCCAGACGGCCCGGGACATGAGCGAGATCCCCGGCTCAGCCGGCTCGTCCGGGCTGGCTACGAGTTCCTGCCACAGCGAGACGGTCTGCCTGGCCTGCCTCATGCACCGTTCGTGCAAGGTGCCGGCCTCGAGCAGGACCCGGACCACGACGGCGCCGGCGTTCGCCTCGGCCCTCGGATCGGTGCTGCGCCGGGCCACCGTGGCCAGTGCGGTCTCGCTGCTCTCCAGGTCACGGGGCAGGGTGCCGGCCACCCGGGCCAGGTCCCGCTCGAACCACAAGGCGGCAAGCCCGCGGGCGACCAGGTCGACGGGTGCCTCGCGGTCGGCCAGGCAGGTCCGGAACGCGATGTCCGACAGCCGGGCGGCGCTGTCTGCGGCGTTCGGCTCGGCCAGGTAGGTGACCGACTCCGCGCAGGCCCGCAGCACTGGGCGGAGGAAATCGGTGAACACCGCGCACCGGCCGTGCCAGGCGGCTGCCGCAACCCGGCCCCAGCTGCTGTCCGGCCACGTGGGCGGGGCCAGGTCGGTGCCCGACGCGAGCTGGCGTTTCTCCGCGGTGGAGATGTCGCCGATCCCGTACCCGACCTGGGTCATCAGCACCTGCTCGGCGCGGTGGAACGCGACGATGACGCCGAGCGTCGCCGCCGCGGCCAACCTGGCGGCCGTCACTGATTCGATGGGCCCGGGAGGTGGGGCGTTCAGGCGGCCGGGGAACTCGGTCCAGGCGTGCGCCGCGGCCAGGGCGACCAGCACGCGCCGGTTGCGCACCTCGTTGTAGAGCCAGACCGCGGAGCGCCCCGTCTCACCGGGCAGCCGCACCGCCGCGGCCACGTCGCCGGCCCGGACCACGTGATAGGGAACCTGGCGCAGGGTGGCGGCCGCCGCGGCGGCGATAGCCGCGAGCCGCTCGTCCTGCGTTGCCACTGCACCTCCCCTGATTCACTGATCATGCCCCAAGATCATCATTGCCCAAGGATTGTCCAAGATCATGATGATGGCGGTGATCGCTGGGATCAGGGGGCCCGATTTTTCATGACTAAAAGCCATATGATGGATTTGTGCTAGCTCAGCTATTATGACCGACTCACGCTCGGCCGCCCCGGGATGGCTTAGCCACCCTAGGCGGCCGGTCCTCGCTAACTTCGGAGCCGGAACCATGCCGGATGGGCTGGAGAGTTTAGGTGAGATGATCAGCCCAGGAGCTCGGGCTCCTGGGCTGACGCCTGTCGCGACGGCGGACGCGCGGGCGTGGGCGATAGCCGCGGCGCAGGCCGCGGTCCAGGTGCCCGCCACGGACGCGGAGGCCGCCGCGTGGACCGTGCGGGGATGGGCCGACGTGGCGGTCGGCTGCCTCGCGCTGGACGGCCCGGCTCAGCGGGACCTGACCGGTGCCTTCGGAGGGCTCGATGACGTGGTCCGCTCGGTGCCGATCGTCTCCGGCGGCCCGCAGGCGGCCAGGCTCCGTTCGCTGCGCCGGGCGGCCGGGCCGGTGCCGCTGTGGTATCCCGACACCCGTCCGGTGCAGGGCGCGGTCCGCAGCGTCGGGCCGCACGCGTGGCGGGCGGCCGGGCTCCTCACCAGGTTCGGCGAACTGCTGATGACGACCGCCGCGGGGCTTCCCCCCGGCCCGGCGTGCCCGCTGTCGAGCGCGCGGCAACTCGCCTGGGGGGCACGCTACCGGCCGCAGTCCAACGATGAGCACGTCACCGTGCGGCTGCCGGTGTCCAGGCGGCTGGCCCGGCGGACCTGGATGTGCCTGCCGGGGCTGCCCGCCCCCGCCACCGCGGTCGCCGAGGTCCCGTCCACCGCCACTCTGCTCGCCCAGCAGGTCTGGCGCGGCATCCACGAGGGGGCGCACCTGGACCATCTCGCCGTCCTGGCCCGGCCAGGCGGCCCGGGACCGGGGCCGGCCGCACCGAGTCCGGCGGAGTTCGGCGCCGGGCTCATGGTCACCGAGTCCTACGCGATGGCGGTGGAAATCCTGGCCGCGGTGGAGTGCATCCTGGCCGGGGAAGGGCAGGCGGTGTGGCAGCTCGGCGCGGGCCTGATCGAGCGGGCCACCCGGCTACCGGGCGGCTCCCGCCCCGCGGCCGAGTTCGCCGACCTGCCGACCCTGGCCGAGGTGTACGTGCTGGGGCCGGTGGAGATTCTGGCCGGCGGAACGGCCGCCGGCGTACCCGGCGGAACGGTCGCCGATGCGGCCGGCGCGGCCGGCGCGCTGCCTGAGGCGATTGCCGGCCCGCTGCGCACCCGTTGGCTCGCGGCCACCGCGGCCTATCCGCCCGCCGCCGAGTTCGCCTCCGCCGCCGGGGAACTCGTGAGCCGGCCGACCGGGCCTCCGGCCTTCTCAAGGGACGAGGATGCGGAACCGGATCTTAATTGACGTAAATTATGTATACACAGACATCCTTTATCGAGCTACATTAAACTCACCCTGATGCTCATGGGACTCGGGAGGGGAGTGCCTGCGAAGAGCCTGCGAGGCCTGTGTGAGATCCGCCGCATGGTAGGTGGCGCGAAGCTGTTAGTCCCGGCCTTGTCCCGCTGTGGCGGGTAAGCGCCGGTCAACGAATGGTCAGCCCTTGGGGGGGTTTACATGTATTCGTCGGATGCATCCTGTGTTTGCTGCCGCGGAAAGCGGCCGACCGGGTTCCGTGGTTCTCCTCACGGCTACCGGACCCCGGTCTGCGTTACCTCTAGCTGGTCATGGTGATGGCCGCCGTGACACCGAGGGTCCAGGTGACGGCCGAGTATGACACTGACGGAGCCGGCCGTCACCTGGCCAGGCACCGGGAGGACCTGTCATGAGCGACCTGGCCGAGCGCGCGGCGAGCCCGGACCAGGACCTGGACGCGGCGATCGAGCAGGCCCGCGCGGCCCTGTCCGCCGTACTGCGCGCCCCGGAGCCCGTCGGAGGGCCACGGCAGGTCGCCCAGGCGCGCGCTCTGCTGGCCAGCTTGCTATATCAGCGGCTCACGCGGGCGAGCGCGCGGCTGGATCACGACGATCCCGTCGCGGTGTCCGCCGTCCGCGCCGACCGTAACGAGGCCATCGCGATATCTTCGGCGTTGCTCTACGAGCTACCGTCCGGCGGTCCGGCCTGGCGGGACGTGGCGCTGATGGTCGGGCGGCTGAGCTACGACCGGTACCGCGATGCCTGGCCCGGCGCATCGCGACCGGATGCCGATGACCTCGATGCCGCCTGTGACCTGCTGATGCGCGGGGTACGCAGCGACGAGTCGGACGAGCGGACGGCCCTGTACCTCTTCCTGGCCCTGCGCGACCGCCGGAGGCTGCTGGCCACCCGGACCGACTCCGACGCGCTGGTGACCTGGGGCAGGCGCCTGCTCACCTTTCCCGAGGCCGGCGGCCTGGGCCGAGGCAGCCTGCACAACATGCTGGAAGCCGAACTCCTCACCCGCGCGGAATTCCGCGGCCGCGCGGCCGCCTGGTGGATCCCGCGCCAGCGGTTAGCAGCCTGCCGCTACCGACGAAGCTCTCACGTTGGCGTACGTCTCACGCGTGATTCATTGTGGTTATGGCCGAGATTACGATCCGGGTGGCCTAGGGCGAGCAGGTCGCCGTCACCAGGGCGGGCGGCACCCGGTCAGAACACGGTGCCTGGAGCGGGCACGCCGATCGGGCTGGGGAATTGCATGAGGCTCGCGCAGGCCTGGGCGAGCGGGGTGAGCGCGGCGCGCAGTTCGGCCGTGGCCTGCTCGCCGAGACGGTTCCAGGGGCGCGCGGCGGCCCGGTCGGTGGCGTCCTCGATGGCCGCGTGCGCGTCCAGGCCTTCGCTGGTGAGCTTGCCGTCGGCGTCCAGCAGGCCGCGGTCGGCCAGGCGGGCCTGGGCGTCCTCCCACTGCTCGTCGGTCCAGCCCCGGATCGGCTGCATGTCCTCGCGCCGCAGGTCCAGGCCGCAGCGCAGGACCACGGCCTCACAGCCGTCGAGCCCGGCCGCGGCCAGCGCGGCGAAGTGACCGTCGCCGCGGTGCTCGCGCAGCACGGTGGCCGCCTGCCAGAGCCGGTCGATGGCCGAGGTCGGGCCGTCCCCGGGATCCGGCAGCGCGGCGTTGGCCGCGGCCAGCACCCGGCCCGGGCAGTCCAGGTCGCCGATCATGCGCCACAGCAGGTCGGCGCCGGCCGCCGCCTCGGTTTCGAGCCCGGATGACAGGCCGCGAAGGGACGCGGCCGCACCCGCCGCACGGGCGCGCAGCGCCTCCTCAGGCGAGATCAGCTCCCAGACCCCGGGTATCGCACGTGCGACGAAGGCCGGCGAGAAGTTAAAGAACGACGCGGTGACCACGGCCGCGCTCGCCAGTCCGAGCGGTGCGGCCCGGCCCGCGAAATACCCTCGCCAGAAGCCGCGCAGGTCGGCCTGCTCGAAGGCCGAACGCGCCTCGGGTGAGAAGTACGTCACCGCGTGGATCGGCTCGAACAGCGTCCACATCGACCTGGCCGTGCGCGCGGCGTCAGCCATGACCGCCCCTTCCATGGATTGCGCGGGCTAATGGCAGAAAAGCTCACCAAGCTTAGCCGGGCGGCGCGTTTCCCGGGGCAAACCGGACTTCCGTGTGGGGCCGGAGTTTTCCGGGCACACTTCTGTTACCGTACGCGGCCACGGCAGTACGGATTTAATAAAAATTTCCGGTCCCCGCCCATCCGATCTGCCCTCGACTCCGAAAGTGTCATGTGAACCCGAGCGACTCGGACGCGTCCCGGTTCAGATCGACGTCCACGGATAGGAGGGGAGAGCGGGACCTCGACGACCTGCTTGTCCACGTGGCGCGTGGCGACCAGGTCGCGTTCGAAGCCATATACGGCCGGTTGGCCGGACCGGTGTATGGCGTGATCCGCAGGGTTCTGCGCGATCCGTCGCAGTCCGAGGAGGTAACCCAGGAGGTCCTTCTCGAGGTGTGGCGGAGCGCCGCGCGGTTCGACCCGGCGATGGGTGGCGCGGCGACGTGGGTGCTGACCATCGCCCACCGCCGCGCCATCGACCGGGTCCGTGCGAGTACGGCGGCGGCCGAGCGCGAGCAGCGGAACGCCGAGATCCATACCCCACGGGATGAGGTGGCCGAGGCGGTGGAGGCGAGCCTGGACCGGGAGCGGGTGCGCCGCTGCCTGGACGCGCTCACCGAGATCCAGCGGGAGTCGATCACCCTGGCCTATTACGGCGGGTACAGCTACCGCCAGGTGTCCGGCCTGCTCAGCGTCACGCTCGGCGCGATCAAGACCAGGATCCGCGACGGGCTGATCCGCATGCGCGATTGCCTGGGGGTGAGCTGATGCGGCTGCTCCGGCATGACCTGTACGCGCTGACCGGCGCCTACGCCCTGGACGCGATCGACAGGGGCGCCGAGCGCGAGCGGTTCACCCGCCACATGAACGGGTGCCAGTCCTGCGCCAGCGAGGTCCGCGGGTTCCGCGAGGTGGGCACCGCCCTGGCCTTCGCCGCCGCGCTCGAGCCGCCGCCCGCGATGCGCGCCGAGGTCCTGGCGGCGGTCGCGCGCACCCGCCAGCTGCCCCCCGAGATCAGGACCCACGCGCGGCCGCGGCGCACCCGCACCTGGGTGCCGTGGGTACCGTGGCTGTCCGGGGTGGTGGCGACGGCCGCGGTCGTGATCGCGGTCCTGTTCGGCTTCGCCCAGTCCCACGCGCAGCAGGAACTCAACCAGACCCGGGCCCAGAACCAGAGCCTGGCTGCCATCGAGGCCCGCACCATGCAGGAGCTCGACCAGGCCCGCACCCAGAACCAGCTGCTCGCCGCCATCATGGCCGCGCCGCACGTCAGGGTCCTGTCCCAGCGATCGACCGGAGGCGGCGTGGCCATCGTGCTGCTGGCCTCGGTCAGGCACCAGCTGATCGTGACCACCTCCGGGCTGCCAGCGCTGCCCGCCGGGAAGGTGTACCAGCTCTGGCTGATCGGGAAGACCAGGACCGTGTCGGCGGGCCTGCTGCCCGCGGCCAGGTCGGGGCAGACCGCGCCCGTGGTGGCCTCGGGACTGCTGGCGGGGGACAAGCTCGGCCTGACCGTCGAGCCCGCCCCCGGGACCAAACAGCCCACCACGACGCCGATCATCGCGCTGACTGTCTAGGCGCCCGTGGCCCCGCGCGGGACTGTCAACGGCTGCCCCGCACTCGTTACCGAATCAGGACATTCCGGAAGCGTGCGTCAGCTCTTGCGCCCGGTGATCGCTATCGTGATGCCGAGGCCGATCATGGCCAGCCCGCCGGTTCCGCCGACCAGTTCCAGCCGGCGCGGCGAGCGCCCGAACCAGCCCCGCGCCCCGCTCGCGACCAGGCTCCAGGCTGCGTCGCTGATCGTCGCGATCAGCGCGAACACCGCCCCGAGCACGAGCATCTGCGCCGGGACGTCCCCGCGTGAGCGGTCGACGAACTGCGGCAGGATCGCGGCGAAGAAGACCGCCGTCTTGGGGTTCGACACCCCGACGAGGACACCCTGGAGCACGGCCCGCGCCCAGCCGCGCGGCGCCCCGGCGGGCCCGGCCAGTTCGGCCAGTTCGGCCAGGGCGTGCCGGCGGCGCTGGAGGAACGCCCTGGCCCCGAGGAAGATCAGGTATGCCGCGCCGGCCAGTTTCAGCGTGGTGAAGATCAGCGCCGAACGCTCCACCAGCGGCCCGACCCCGGCCGCCACCAGGATCACGAGGACCAGGGAACCGGCCTCGTTACCCAGCACCGAGGCGAGCGCGACCCGGCGCCCGTGCGCCAGGGCCCGGCCCACCACGAACAGCACGCTCGGCCCGGGGATGACGATGATGATGAGCGCCACCGCCGCGAACGCGAGCAGGCGGCCAGAAGGGACCATACCGCCATGCTACGAAAGACGCTACGGACGGGCCGCGGGCTTATTCCGGCCAGCGGTAGCTGGTGATCTGCCCGCCGGCGATCGTGACGGTGCCGGCCGGGCGGTCCGCGTCGCGCCAGATCGTGTACTGCCCCGCGGTCAGGCTCGAGTAGACGGCCGCGTACTTGGTCGCGCTCGCGACGTGACGCTGGCGGACCTGCGAGTGCGTGCGCCGGCCGAGGAGATCGCCGTGCAGGCTGATCTCGATCTCCGCGCCGTCCAGGTCGGCGGGGGTGTACAGGATCAGGGCGCCGGTGTCTGCGCCGAGTTCCATGATCACGGTGCCGGGCCCGGACGGCCCGAGGGCATGCTCGGTCATGCTGTGCTCCCTAGGACGGGGACCAGTGCGCCCCCGGCGCGGGCCAAGGCCAGCGACCGGGGGCGCACCAGGGGCTCACTCGGTCAGGACGGGTTGTCGAAACCGCTGTACGGGGTCCCCAGGTAGGGGAACTCGGAGAGCGGGGGGGCGCTGACATTGGCCGGGGTCAGCCCGTCGGTGACCTTCGACGCGGCGGCGTCCGGCGTGTAGGACTTGTCGATCAGCGAGTAGGTGACGCCGGCGATCGCGCGCAGCTCGATCGCTACCACGTCATCGGTCACCCGGCGCCCGTTCGGGAACCCGGCCGCGTCACCGCCGAGCAGCCCGTAGATGCTCTGCTTGGCGGGCGAGGTCGGCGGGATCGAGGTGTTCAGCCGGAGCATGTCGGCCAGCACCGACCCGGTGAGGTTCGTGAAGCCGGGGATGATGCCGGCCGGAATTCCGGTGAGCAGGATCGCCTCCAGGTCGGCGCGCGGCTTCCCGGACGTGACCAGCCCGGCCAGGTTCGGGAACACGCCGGGGTAGAGGTCATTCAGCAGCGCCGCCAGGCCCGGCGCGGTGACGTACCCGGCGAACTGCTTGTCCTCGTTGGGCGCGAGCGTGTTCCACAGGTCCTTGTAACGCAGCGGGATGACGACCTCGTTGATCAGCGGGTTGCCCAGCCGCGACACCTGCCGGAACGGCCCGGCGTTCACGTACTCGCCCTGGTCGGCGTCGTAGACCCTGGCCTTCTGGCGGCTCGCCGTGGTCCACACCCCGATGGTCGGGTGGCCGGAGATGGTCAGCTCCGAGGTCTCCACCTGGATCGCGATCGAGTTCACGTTCAGGTGATTGGTGGCGTTGACCCCGGCCGCAGGCCCGGTGAAGACGTTCAGCCCGTACTGAGCGTGCAGGTTCTCGAAGGGCCGCAGGTCCCCCAGGTCGAAGATCGCGCCCAGGTCGACGTAGAAGGCCTCGGCCCGCTGCCCGGCGAACACGTTGATCCCGCCGACACTGGACACGGCCTGAGAGGCCAGGCTGGAGTAGCCAGGGGTGGACAACGGGCCGATGTTGCACGGCGGGCACGGCAGGCCGGTGCCGAGGACGGTGTACGACCCGCCGCGCACCACCGCGACGTCATACGTCTGCACGCGGTTCCAGTTAGCGGAGCCCAGCGACTCGATCGGGCCGACGTTGTACAGGAAGGTGTCCGGGTCGCGCACGGTGGTGGTGAAGCGGAACTGGTAGGAGATGTCCGCCCGGCCGTCCCCGTTGTTGTCGATGTGGATCTCGTAGAGGACGTCCTCGCCGAACTCATAGAAGTTCGGCCCGCCGGCCGGATTCTGCAGCGGGATGTAATTGGCGAGGATGGTAATGGTCTCGTGTTTCCGAGTTTCGCGGTGACCAGGGGCTAGATGTCGGGACGCGGCAGCGGGTGTGACGGCTGCGACGCGGGTGATTCGCCTGTAACAGGGTGATAGGGCAGCATCAGCGGTGTCTGTACA
>JBOHCK010000124.1:0-16227 GCA_050698755.1 Streptosporangiaceae bacterium
AAAACCCTGGTCAGAACCCCGATCGAGATCCGGTCCGGCAGCCACCCGTCCGGTGACAGCCCCTCAGAACCATCATGAGCCACAAAACGGTCACACTACCACATCAGCCGCTAACGCAAGGCCATTGAGCGTTCGGCCCCGATGGCGGTTTGTTGTCCTGCGCAGTAGCTGGGGCTACGGCGCGGGCTGGTTTCTCAGGCTGCTGGCGCTAGGGTTCATGACGTCAGGGTCTCGCGGTGTTTCCCGCGAGCGTCCAGCCGACGAGCGCGTTGGCGTGCCCGTGCCCCATGCCGTGCTCCGACTTGAGGTACCTCACGATGGCCATGTGCTTGTCCAAGCCGCAGCTCGCGATGATCTGCTGCCACTCCGCGATGGAGCGCCCGTACTTCTTCTCGATGGACGGGAAATAGGACGCGGGTCCTTGCTTCGGCCATGACGGCTCCTGCTCGGTCATGCTGAGGTGCTCCTAATGGGCCCGCGGTGATGAGACGTACCTCGCGGCACTTTCTCATCGCTGATCACCCGTCGATGCCGGTCAGAACGGCTGTGGTCTTCGCGTCGGCCGTGGCTGAGGGTGCATGGCCGCGTGCGAGGTCACCGGCGTGGGCCCGGTTGAGTTCGTCGCTCCCGATCCATCCGATGATGACGATTACTGCCCCCGGCCGCAGGCGGAAAGGCGCGGAAACGCTGCGAGCGCCAGGCGCAGCTGCGGTCGCGCAGTAGCTGTCACCACCAGTGCGCGCTCCTGCCGCCATGCGTTCGCAGGTTCCGCGGCGAGATTCAGGCCCTCGCCGATGCCGCGCATCGCGCGGCGATTACCCTCGATCAGGGCCTGTGCCCTGCTGCGGCCCTGCCCCGGGAGCCGCATCCGCCCTGCGCCGCCAGGATCGAATGAAGGATCAGATGCTGATCGACCACCTGATCTATGCCGCCCCCGACCTAGCCGCCGCGGTCGCCGAGGTACAAGAGCGTTGCGGCGTCCTGGCCCAGGAGGGAGGCAAGCACATCGGGCTGGGCACCCACAACGCGTTGGCGGCACTCGGCCCGCGGACCTACCTGGAGATCATCGCGCCCGATCCCGGGCAGCCGGAGCCGTCCACGGCTCGTCCCTTCGGCCTCGACGGGGTAAGCCGGGGCGGGCTGGCCGGCTGGGCGCTGGCCTGCGACGATATCGGCACGGCCGTCGCCCGGGCCCGCCGCCACGGCTATGACCCAGGCGAGGTGGCCGACGGGCTGCGGGCCGGGCCCACCGGAACATTGCTGCGGTGGCGTATGACCCTCAACGCGATGACCGGCAGCGTGATCCCGTTCTTGATCAGCTGGGGTGACACCGAGCATCCGGCCCGATCAGCGCCGCGCGGGCTGACCCTAGAGGCCTTCCACCTCGAGCACCCAGATCCCGCATCCCTCGCGGCACCGCTGGCAGCCCTCGGTGCGGACGTTGAGATCAGATCGGCGGCCGCTGCCGCACTCATCGCCCGCCTCAGCGGCCCCAACGGCAGCATGGTGCTGCGATGATCCCGTTGGCAGCGCACCCAACGAGTCATACAGCACGCGCTGGCCCCAGGAGCCACCCGACATTGCCGATGAGCGGACAGCCTGCACAGGATGGTTCTGTAGGTCAGCGTCATCATCAGCTCAAATTGGGCGCCGATACCGAGAACAACGAGTACTTGACCGGGAAACGCCCCGGCTAGCAGCATTGCCGGTCACCCCGCGCACCACATCGCCGTACCCGGTGAACGCCACGCCAGCCGATCTCACGTGCACCGAACAGGGTGATCCGGGTGCCGGACTGCTGGTGCCCGCCGTAGCCCGCGGGGCTGGCCGCCGGCAGCTGGGCGGCCCGGGGTTGAGCGCGCTGCTACTGCTGCCCGTACCAGGACAGGAAGGTATTGAGTATCGCGGTGCATTCGGCCATGTCGCTGCCCGGCAAGGTGCAGGTCTCGCGCCAGCTGCCGGCGGCCGCGTGCGGATGGTAGGTCATCACGCCATTAGCGGGGTAC
This sequence comes from Streptosporangiaceae bacterium, assembly GCA_050698755.1. Lineage (GTDB taxonomy): Bacteria > Actinomycetota > Actinomycetes > Streptosporangiales > Streptosporangiaceae > Palsa-504. The sequence continues at coordinate 2,007 of JBOHCK010000124.1, forward strand.
TGGCCGCCGGACGGCAGGCCATCTCCGGTGGTGCCCGGTGGGTCTTGGAAGCCCATGATGCCGGTGCCGATCGGCGCCACCTTCTCCGCAGCGGGGCGGGCCGGGCACGCCTGACCGCCGAGGTAGCTGTGCAAGGTGGTGGCTGCGGCCGGAAACAGCCGACAGGCCTGAGCGAGGGTGCAGGTGTAGCAGGCCGAGCTTTCCAGTCCGGCCACCACGGCCGCGGTCGAGGACCGGGCCAGCGGCCAGCCTGCCGACCAGAACGGGGGCAGCGTCTGGCCCGGGAGGTAGACCGCGACCCCGCCGCTGCCGTCGGCTCCGTAAAACGCGGCGCAGTTCCAGCCTCTCGGGCCAACCAGCTCCATCCTCCCCTGGTCATCGGCGTACACCGACAGCCGGGCCGCCAGCGCCCGCGGGACGGCGACCGGCCGTGACGGCGGCAGCGAGACGGCCGGGCCGGGCGAGGCAACAGCGATAGATGTCGGGCAGCGCACCACCGGGAGGTCCACGATTACCGGTCCCGGGGCTACCGCCCCGGGACCGGCCGCCGCTGTGGCCGGTGATGCAGAAGACAGGGAACCCGATGGCACCGCCGGCGCGCCGCAGGCGGTCATGAGCATCGACGATGCGCCGGCCAGGAGCGCCCCCGCGATAAGCCAACCGCGCCGTTCATGGTGCATACCTTCATGACGCCAGAGCCGGTCCGCGCGTTGCAACGAGCTGCCAGGCGCACCGGCATCTGGCGCCCGCATGCGGAGCATGGTTCCGGCTTAAATGGTTGTGCCGTTCGGCGGCGCCGCAGGTACGGTGGTCTGCATGAAGGTCAGTTGCCAGCGCATCACTACCGCGGCCGCGCGAGCCACCCGCTCACCGGTCGCTGCTGCCGCCTGACCTGACATCCCTGCCGACGACCGGGAACGGTTCGTCGGCGCATGCTTTTCCGGGCCGGATGGTCGCGCCCACGGACGTCAGTTCCCGGTGCCCTGACACCGAGAGGCGCCGCCGCCATGAATACCGACCAAACCATCACGACTTTTACAGAGTTTTACCGCGACCGGGGGCATCAGCCGATCGGGAGCAGTTCGCTGCTGTCCGGGCCCGGCGATCCGGTGCTGTTCACCTCGGCAGGAATGCACCCGCTGACGCCGTACCTGGTCGGCCAGCCGCATCCGCTCGGCCGCCGACTGACCGGGGTCCAGCGCTGCCTGCGGACCACCGACCTGGACGAAGTGGGCGACTGTTCGCACCTGACAGTGTTCCAGATGCTCGGCTCGTGGTCGTTGGGCGACTACGACGGGCCGCAGAGCCAGCGGTGGGGCCTTGAGTTGCTGTGTGACGGCTTTGGGCTGAAGCGGGAATTGCTGTATGCGACCGTATTTGGCGGGGATGGCCAGGTGGGGCCGGACACGGCGGCGCAGCAGACGTGGGATGAGCTCGGGCTGCCGGTCGAGCTGCTCGGCGCTGGGGATAACTGGTGGTCGAACGGTCCGATCGGACCGTGCGGGCCGGACTCGGAGATCCATGTCTGGACCGGGGACGGGCCGCCGTCGGGGAGCCCGGGCACCGACGAGCGCTGGCTCGAGCTGTGGAACCACGTCACGATGCGTTACAAGCGCCATCCGGACGGCAGCTTGGCCCCGCTCAGGCAGCCGGGCGTCGATACCGGCATGGGCCTGGAACGGCTGTCGATGGTGTCGCAGCACGCGGGCTCGGTGTACGAGACCGACCTGTTCGCGCCGTGGCGGTCGGTGCTGCCTTCGCTGTGGCGGCTTGACCCTCAGTCGTCGCGGATCCTGACTGATCACCTCCGGTCGGCGATCGTGGTCATCGGCGATGGCGTCCAGCCGTCCAACACTGGCCGCGGTTACGTCCTGCGAAGGCTGCTGCGCCGGGCGCTGACAGTGCTGTGGCGCGGTGAGATCGGCAGTTCGCTGACGCTGCGCGACCTGCCGCCGGACCTCGTGCAGCATACTGCGGGCCGGTTCGGGCAGGTCATCGAGTCATCGCAGGTGACCGGCGTGCTGATGGCGGAGGAGCGCAAGTTCCGTGAACTCGTCAGCCGCGGCAGGACGCTGCTGCAGCGGTTGTATCCGTCCGGGCAGTTGACCGGGCTGGACTACGAGTTCCTCCGCGACACGCACGGGCTGCCGCGGGAACTGGTCACCGAGCTGCTGCGCGAACCTCGATGAGCTAGCTGGATACATCAACCGTACTGGAGGACCTGGGAGTAGAAGCGTGTGCCGTTGTCGTACGGGAGCGTGCTGGTGATGGCGAGCGCCTGCGTGGTTCCGGGGATGCGGGACACCCCGTCAGCGTGGGAGGACTCGTCCTGGCCGGGGCTGGGCAGCGCGGTGGCGGTGATGACCCCGCGGGAGTAGTGCAGGATCGTCCCCCCGCCGGCCCACCCGACGGGGATCCACAGGCCGCCTGCGCCGTCAGGGGTGATGTCGAACGGGTTGCCGTTGTCATAGCTGGCGAGCTTCGTCCAGGCGTGACCGTCGTAGTGGAGGATCACGACCGGGCCGCCCGCGTCTTGCGTGCTGCCGTTGCCGATCACGTAGACGTTGGTGTCTGAGGCCGCGTAGACGCTCGCCACCCTAGGGTCATCAAGTGCGATTTTCGTCTTGGCGGGGAGCAGGCCGACGAGGTTGAAGGTCACCTTCTTGCCATTCTTCACGTGCGTCACGGTCGTCTGGGTCTGGCCCGCCGCCCCGGTCAGCCAGTAATCGCTCGCCGACAGCGCGCTGCCGCCGAAAGCGCCCCCGGCGGCCCTGGCCCAGGTGCTGCCGTTGTAGTGGTAGGTAGCCGTGAAGCCGAACACCCACACGTCGTTGGCGGCTAGCACCGACACCGCGCCGACGTAGCCGCCCAGGGTCTTGCGGACGGTCCACTTACCACGCAGCAGCTCGACGGCCTGAGACCTGGTGCCGGCGATGTTCGTGAACGCCCACACGTCGGACGCGGAGGTCGCCGCCGCCGCGGCGACACTCACGCCGTTGCCGCCAGGGTAGGGAACCTTCTTCCACGTGGTGACGCCCGTGCGCTCGTAGGCGTAGGAAGCGTTGTCGACGAAAGCCCAGCCGCTCGCCGGGCCGGTCGCCACGACCGCGCCAAAATCCTGGCTCACCCCGTTCACCGTCTCAAGTACGTGCCACGACGGTGCCTTTGCCGGCGCGGCCCACGCCGCCGAGGCCGCCGCGAACCCCGCGGCAGACGCCAGCGAAATGCTCAGCAACACGGATGACTTCCTCAAGCGCAGGCGCTTCACGTCCAAGCCTTCCGATCCTGCATCCCGCCTGCCGGGATCACGACTGTTAGACATCGCCCGGCCGGGATTGGTTGTTCGCCAGGTGGTAACGACGTCAGTCGCTCCGGTCGCTCCTGGACGCCTCAGACTTGAGGACGCTTGCTCAGCCCACGGTCACTGATGGCCGCTCCCGCGCGGTCATGGACCGAAGGTTTCAGGGCCGCGGGACCCGGCAGCGAGGAATGCGGTTCCGAAGAACAACTCGGTCCAGGAGAGATCGGCCAGTTCTTCCTGCATGGCTGCGCGAATCGCCTCCCACGGACGGCGCATGATCCACTGATCTATGGCGGCGAAGGGCCGCAGGGTTGCGGTCCCGAGCTGCGCTAGCCACCCGGGCGTGTTACCGGGAACCTTGAGGTCCAGCACGACCCAGCGTCCGCCTGCGGAAAGGGCCTTGGCGCCATGGGCGATGACCTCTGCGCATTCGGGCACCTGCGTCATGGCGTACGTGGACAGGATCGCATTGACCCCGACTGGGAAGTCGAAGCCGGCCGCGTCGGCTTGCACGAGGCTGACGTTGCTCCAGCCGTTCGTCTCTATCCGATCCTGGGCACGGGCGAGCATCGCGTCGGTCAGATCGACGCCGACGATCTGGCCGCCGGGACCGACCAACTTCTCAAGCAGCGGGAAGTTCAGACCCGTGCCGCAGGCGATGTCGACCACGCTGTCACCCGGGCGAAGGCCGAGCGCATGTACGGCCCGGAGGCGTTGCGTCCGCTGGGGATAGCCGGGCACGGGGTAGAGCCGGGAGGTGATGTCGTAGTGCTTCGCCTTCTTGCGGTAGGTCTCGATCAGGTGCTCTCGCGTACGGTCGGTCTGGGTCACCCGGTGCTCCTCGAGCTCGGCAGCGTCGCGGTAGAGCCGCGCCGCCCCATCTAGGACTCCACGCCTTCCCGCGCAGCGGACTCGGCACCAGCCTTGATCGCCACCATCTCAATGTCGCTTACGCGCTGAATTCTGCCTTTGAGCAGGCGGGCGGGGATGGCGCGCATGATGCCCGCGAGGTCGACCTCGATCCACATCATGGCGTCGGTCTGGCCATCGTCCGCCGGTTCGAGTTCCATCCCCCAGCGCGCCGCGGAAGTACCCATTGGCCCGGCGAACGCCACGGAGCGGGGCGCCTCGACAACGGTCACCTCCTGGCTCCGGCCGCGACTCAGCCCGAACATCAGTTTCGCCCGCTGATCCACCCGGGAGCCGGGCTGAAGAGGGCCTCCTCCGCGGATCCGGCCTTCGAGAACCGTCGGCGCCCACTCCGGCCAACGTCCGACGTCACAGACATACGCCCACACCTCACGGACGCTGCTGGCGATTGTTATGCGACTCTCGGTTCTGAACGTCATCGGGTTATCTTTCCAGGGTGGTTGGGCACTACGGGCGGCACAGGCTTACCGTGCCCATCGGCGGTCAGCGCGTTCGCTATCTCTTGTGTGGTCTGTTCCCAGCCGCGCAGGGTCGACCGCCGCTGTCGTGCGGCGGCCCGTAGGCGACGTCGGTGGTGCTCGTCGCCCAGCCAGTCGGCGAGCGCGGCGGCGAGGGCAGCCGGATCACCGGGAGGGATCAGCTGGCCGGGGCGAGTGCCATCGGCAGTGGTGCCGAGCGCTTCGGGCAGCCCGCCGACGGCGGCAGCTATGACGGGCAGGCCATAGGCGAGGGCTTCGGTGACGGTCATGCCGTAGGTCTCCGAGCGGGACGGCGCGACGAGCAGGTCGGCGGTGGAATACGCGTGGCTGAGCGCCGCGCCAGTCAGGACGCCGCTGAGCCGGACGCGGTGGCCGTAGCCGAGGCGCGTGATACGGGTCCGCAATTGTTCGACAAAGTCCGGGTCGCGGTCGAGCGATCCGGCCAGCAGGCAATGCCAGTCCCGGTCAGCGAGGCTGGCGAGTGCTTCGACGAGGAGGTCCTGCCCCTTGTGGGGGCCAAGGACTCCGACGCAGATCAGGTGGCCGCGGACGGGCCGGGCCGGGCCAGCGACCCGATCGACGCCCGGCCGGGCGACGTGCACCCGGCGGGCCGGGAGCGCGTATCGGGTCAGGATCCGCTGTCGGGTCCATTCGCTGGTCACAACCACGCCGGTGGCCGCGCGGAGCACGATCCGTTCGGAGCGCTCCGCGCTGGCATCATGGTGCGTGTCGCGGTCGGTGGCCAGTGGCATGTGCAGGAGCACTGTCATTCGTATCCGCCCGGTGTGGGGCAGAAGCTGCGCGGCGGTCGGCGAGGCGATGAGCCCGTCGATCAGGACGGTCTCACCGTCGGGGATGGCGGAAACGATACGGGCCAGGTCAGCGCGGGCGCCTGAACCAGGTACCGGCCACGCTCCGGCGACGGTCGCGACCAGCAGCTGGAAGCCGGCCTCGGCCAGTCCGGCGCAGACCCGCTGGTCATAGAGGTTGCCGCCGGTAGGCTGGCCGGGATCGTCGAACCCCTCGGGGACTATTACGTGGACCCGCACGACGTCCCGGCCTTCCAGAGCGCCTGTCGCACCGAGCCAGCCTCCCCCTGCGGCCGAGCTGAACCACGCCCGCCGGCGATCCGTCAAACATGACACAAGGTAGTACGTGGAAGCGGTGGACGCGGTTCGACCCGAGACGACCGGCGTCTGCTCGACATGGGCGCGGCGCGGCGCGGCAGGTAGCTCTGCCGCGCCGGGCGGCACCCGCCGTTCCGGACACCTGCGGGATCTGACGTGAGCCAGGATCAACGAGCACCATTCTTGACGGCGCTAGAGCGGGCTCAGGCGACCGCCTACCCCGCGGGCGAGTACGTAGGCCAGGAGAGCTTCATGCGGGCGGCCGAGGTCCGGAGGTTGGCTCACCAGGCCCGCGTCGGACCCGGCGTCTCGGTGCTCGACCTGTGCTGCGGGGTGGCCGGCCCGGGCCGGATGATCACGGCGGAGTCGGGATGCCAGTACCTCGGCGTCGATCAGTCGGCTAGCGCACTGGCCATCGCCCAACAGCTGGCCGGGAATCTTCCCTGCCGCTTCGAGCAAGCTCATCTCCCGCCTCTGCCCGAGGGCCACTTCGAGGTGGTATTCCTGCTGGAGACGATGCTGGCCTTCCCCGACAAGGATGCCCTGATTGGCGAGGTGGCGCGCGTGCTGGAGCCGAGCGGGCGTTTCGCTTTCACGGTCGAGGAAGGCCGGCCGCTCACCCAGCAGGAGCGGGAGCGGATGCCCGGAGCCGATACGGTCTGGCCCATCGAGTTGGCGGAATTGACCAGTGTGCTGCGCAACGCGGGGTTGACCGTGACCTGGCGCGAAGAGTACAGCTCGTCCCATCACGCGATAGCGACGGCGCTGCTTCGCTGTTACCGAGCTGATTCACTCGAGATCGCCGACCAGATCGGGACGCAGGCCACCGCCGAACTGATCACGGCCCATCAGCTCTGGAGTGACTGGCTCGGCAGCGGGCGGGTGCGCAAGTTCGCGATGGTGGCCGAGAAGCTATGACCTGCTTCGACGGAGCTCCGATGACCTTCGACTATGCCCGCTACCTGGCCGCGAAGACGACCGTGGATGACCGGGCGCTTAACCGGCATGTGCTGGCCGAGTTGCGCCGCCTCATGCCCGCGGGCGCGCCGCAGGTGCTGGAGGTCGGCGCCGGCCTGGGGACGATGGTGGCCCGCCTGATGGACTGGGGCGTGGTCGGCACCGGGGAGTACGTCCTGCTGGATGCGGATCGGCAGCTCCTGGATGGTTCTCGCCAGTGGCTGTGCGATTGGGCGGCCGCGCGGGGCCTGCGCACCGAACTGCTGCCGGACGGGCTGCAGGTGGGTGATCTCCGGGTGCGCCTGGTGCACGCCGAACTCGGCAAGTACCTGGAGGCCGATCACGAGGCGCAGGCCGATGTGCTGATCGCCAACGCCGTCCTGGACCTGGTGGACGTGCCGACCATCCTGCCTGGATTGTTGCGGTTGCTAGTCCCCGGCGGCGTGTACTGGTTCACGATCAACTACGACGGCGAGAGCATCTTCGCGCCCGGCCACCCCCACGACGACCAGGTCATGCAGGCCTACCACCGCGACATGGACGAGCGCGTCCGCTACGGCCGGCCGGCCGGGGAGAGCCGAACGGGCCGCCGCCTGTTCCACTATCTACGGACTGCGGGGGCGCCCGCGCTGGCGTCGGGGTCGTCGGACTGGGTCGTAAGCGCTGGCCCAGATGGGAACTACCCAGGCGATGAGGCTTACTTCCTGCGCAGCATCCTTAGCACGATCCAGAACGCGTTGCGGAGCCGCCAGGACCGGGTGGAACCAGCGGACCTGGCCGACTGGCTGGCCGTGCGCGGCCGACAACTGGACGCGGGCGAGCTGGTCTACATCGCCCACCAGCTTGATTTCGTGGGCCGCTCGCCCGGCTAGCGCGCCCTATTGGCCGACGCCGGGCGGGCGTGCCGCCCACGCGGCATCGGGCTCGGGGGCCGACTGCGCGCGCTCAGGCCTGAGGCGAGGGGTAAGCACCAGGGCGCATGCGGTGGCCGCGATAAACACGAGCAGGGTGAGCACGTAGTAGTTGCCGACGATCAATTCCAGCCCACGCCAGGTGAACTCGACTGCCCCGTGGTTGCCCCGGTTCGGCGCGAGAAGCAGCCACCCGCGCGGCAGCAGCTGGGCTTTAGGGTCGTAGCCGCCCTGGTTGCCGATAGGTACGGGCCACCAGCCGAACAAGCCCACCACCAGCGCGGCGCCGAGGATCCGGTAGCCGAGGCGCCGTGGCCCGTACGCGGCGAGGACAAGGGCCGGCACCACGTAAACGTAATGGTGCGACCAGGTGACCGGGGACACCAGCAGGCCGGTCGCCGCGCACGCAACCAGGCCGAGTAGCTCGTGGCCACGCCGGCTCGCCAGTATCGAGGTGGCGAGCCCGGCGATGCCGACGACGACCGCCGCGGCCAGCCAGTACGCGTGCGCGTCGGGCCCGACATGGGTAAGGCGCAGTATGACGCCGTTAAGGGACTGATTGTCCAGGTGGAAGGCTCTCCTGCCCGGCCGGGTGATCTGCCCGCCCCAGTAGACCGCGGAGGCGTGCGGCAGCAGTGCGAACCCAAGTCCTACCGTGACCGCGAAGGTCAGCGCGCTGACCGCCGCGGCCTTTACTCGCCGCGTGAACAGCAGGTACGGAATGAAGATCAACGGCGTGAGCTTGATCCCCGCCGCCAGCCCAATTCCGATGCCCTGGCCCTTGATGCGGTCTGGCAGCGCGAAATCGCCCACCACCAGGGCCAGCAGCACGAGGTTGATCTGCCCGAAGAACAGTGTCATCGCAACCGGTTCAAGCCAGAGGCCCACCGCGGCGCTCGCAAACGCCGCCGCCGCCCTGGCCAGGCCGGCGGGCCGCCCGGCCAGTCCCAGGGAAAGGTACGCCACCACCGGCAGCAGCCCGATCGTAAGCACCGCCAGCCCGACCTGCCAGGTCGCGAACGACGCACCGCTCCCCGCAGCGAACAGGAGCGCGGCGAACGGCGTGTAGGTGAACGGCAGCTTCGCCGGGCCGAGCTCCAGCGCGTAGAGCATCGCCGGCTGGTTCCGCACCGCGATGCCGCCATCCCGGTAGACGCCCGTGTCGATCTGCGTCCAGTAGTACTGCGGGGACGCGTGGACGAGCAGGGCATAACCGGCCACGGCCAGCAAGAACAATCCGACCGCGGCCATGAGCCAGGCGGCTGGCCTGAACCGAGTCACCGCTCTGGCGCGGTGGTAGTCGTCAGCCAAACGCAGCGGGATGCGAACACGCCGGCGGATCTCTGCCGCCTGGACCTCCCCGGTCACGGGACGAGCCGTTCGGCCTCGCGCCCGGTCGAGCGCCTCGTCAGCGGCAGGCCGAAGCCGGTCACCGGGTAGGGCCGGTAAGCCACTAACGACCTCCATCGTCCGCGGCGCCGGATCAGGTCCGCTCGACTCGCCCGAGTGGCCTGGGCCGCGGCGGCGGCGGCGGCGAATGGCGTCACCTAGCAGCAGTCCCGCGCCCGGGGCCACCGCGGTCAGCATGAGCACCGCATAGAGGGTGGAGACCGTGACCCCCTGAGCCGCGCCGAGCCCGGCTGCGCCGAAGGCCCAGGCGGCAGTACCCTCCCGTACCCCCCACCCGCCGATACTCAAGGGGATCACTACTGCAGTCTGGACCACCATCAGCAGCGCGACAAGTTCGCCCAGGGGAGCGGTGCAGCCGGCGACCCGGGCCGCGATGACGAAGGTGGCGGTGTGCCCGGCGACGACCAGCACCGAGGCGAGCGTGAGTCGCGGCCACACGCCTGGGGCCAGCAGGCCGTGACGCAGGTCAGCGGAAACGGCCTGGGCGGCGCGGGTCAGCCGCGACCGGCCACGGCGAGCGGCGCCACGCACGACCAGCGCAGCACACCCGGCTACGCCCGCGATACCCGTCAGAACGTACGGCAGCGCGGGCCGAACCGGCGAGGGCAGGGTCAGCAGCACGACGGCGGTCACCACGGCCTGGATGACCTGACCCCACAGCCGTTCCCACGCCACCGCGCGCACCCCCCGCGCGACGTCTCCAGCGCGCCGGCCGTGCGTGACCGCTCGGTGCAGGTCGCCGAGAACCCCGCCGGGGAGCACGGAGTTGAGGAACAGGGAACGGTAGTAGGCGCCAACCGCGCCTGGCAGGCCAAGGTCAACGCCGAGGGCCCGGGCGACGACCTGCCACCGCCAGGCCGAACACACCGTGGTCAAGGCAGTGAGCGTGACGGCGGCCACGACCGCCTGCCAGGTGACCGCGCGCACCCCGTCCCCGAACGGCGCCGCGCCGACCCGCCGCACGAGAAACCACAGCACGGCGACGCCGGCGGCCAGACGCAGCAACGTCGGGCCGACGCGACGGACGGCCCGACCGATCCCGGCCGGAACCGAGTGCAGGAACGCCACACCGGTTACACGCGCCGGCTGTACAAATAGTTCACCGCCTGGCTGCGGCGGCATAGCCCGCGGCCGGCCCGGGTGAACCAGCATGATCACGGACCCGTTGTCCCTACGAGGGATGACGGCAAAGGCCACGGAGACGGAGACGCGGTGCGTATCATTCAGCCTGCGGACGAAAGCGCGCCGCCTACGACTGGGCTCGCGGGCAAGGTCGCGCTGCCGACCATCCGGCTCGCGGCGATCCTGGGGCTGCTCGCCACCGCCGCCCTGCTCGGCGTCGTGTCCGCCACCGCCGGCCTCGGCGTCGCCGGCTGGATCGCCGGGCTGGCCACCGGTGCGGCGGCGACCGCGCTGCTGGCCACCGCCCGCATGCGCAGCGACCAGCCGGCCATACTCCCGGCGGACTGGGTCACCCTGACCCGGACGCTGGTGATCGCCGCGGTCGCCGGCCTAGTCGCCGACTCGTTCTTCCGGCCGGTGTCGGCCACAGCGCTGGTCACCCTGTCCAGCGTCGCGCTGGCCCTCGACGCGGTGGACGGGCAGGTGGCACGCAGGACCGGCACCGCCACCCCGCTAGGCGCCCGCATCGACGGCGAGGTCGACGCCTTCCTCATCCTGCTGCTCAGCATCGCCGTGTCCCGGGACTACGGCGACTGGGTGCTGGTCATCGGCGCCGCCCGCTACGCCCTGCTGCTAGCGGGCTGGCTGATCCCGTGGCTGGCCGCGCCGCTGCCGCCCCGCTACTGGCGCAAGGTCGTCGCCGCGGTCCAGGGCATCGTACTCACCGTCGCCGCATCCGGAGTGCTCGACCGCCGTACCGGATTGCTCGACCGCCGCACCGGCATGATCGCGGTCGCCATCGCGCTGCTGCTGCTGGCGGAGTCGTTCGGCCGCGACGTGACCTGGCTCTACCGGACCGGCGCCGGCCCGCGCCTCCGCCGGGCACTGCGGCTGGCCATCATGGTGGTTTCGGTCGTGATCGTGTGGGCGATTCTCGTCGTGCCCGACCGTGTCTACCAGGTCACCCCGGCCACCTTGGTCCGCATCCCCGTGGAAGGGCTGGCCCTGGTTGGTGTCACGCTGGTGCTTTCGGCCTGGCCGCGACGGATCGTGGCCGCGGTCGCTGGACTCCTGTTCGGCCTGGTCGCTCTCCTCAAGATCCTCAACATGGCGTTCTACGCAGAGATCGATCGGGCGTTCAACCCGGTGCTCGACTGGGGCGACATCTCCCCGGCCATCGGCGTGGTACGCGCCACAATCGGCGCCACGGATACAGACATTGTGATCGTCGTGGTCTGGCTCGGTCTCATCCTGGTTATCGGCGCGATTATCGCTTCAGCGATTCACATCATCACCGTGGCCGCCCGGCATCGCCGCGCCTCGGTTCGCGCACTCGCCGGCCTCACAGCGGTCTGGGCGCTGTGCGCGGGCCTGTCACTGCAACTCGTCCCTGGCTTCCCGGTCGCCTCGGCCAGCGCCACAGGGCTGGTCGTCGGGCAGGTGCGCGGCATCCAGTCAGCCCTCATCGACCAGCGCCATTTCAAGCAGGCCCTAGACGGCCCCGACCCTGAAGCCAGCGTCCCCGCTTCGGACCTGCTCACCGGATTGCGCGGCAAGGATGTCATCATCGTCTTCGTCGAAAGCTACGGGCAGGTCGCCGTCCAGGGCACGAGCTTCTCCGTCGGCGTCGATGCCGTCCTGCGCCGGAGCACCGCCTCGCTGGCCCGCGCCGGCTGGTCCACGCAGAGTGCCTGGATCAACGCCCCGGGCTTCGGCGGGATCAGCTGGCTCGGCCAGTCCACCTTCCAGTCGGGGCTGTGGGTCGACACCGTACAGCGGTATGCCGAGCTCACCGCCACCCAGCGGTTCACCCTCAGCGACGCCTTCGACAAGGCGGGCTGGCGCACCGTCTACGACGCCCCCGCTGACAACCGCTACTGGCCGACCGGCACCACCTTTTACCACTTCGACCAGCAGTACGACCGGTACGACGTCGGCTACCACGGCCCGGCCTTCAGCTATGGTCCGATGCCCGACCAGTACACCCTGGCCGAGTTCCAGCGACTCGAACTCGCTCCAGGCCACAAGCCCGTGATGGCCCAGATCAACCTGGTCTCCTCGCACACGCCCTGGGCCCCGTTGCCGGTCATGGTGCCCTGGAACGAGGTCGGCAACGGCTCGATATTCGACCCGATGCCCGCGCGCGGCGAGAACCCGCTCTCCGTCTTGGGCAACGCCGGCAAGGAGCGTCAGGCCTTTGGCAAGTCGATCCAGTACACGCTGCAGGCCCTCACCTCATGGGTCACCGAGCTCAACGACCCAAACCTCGTGCTCATCCTGCTCGGCGACGAGCAGCCCGCTGAGTCCGTCAGCGGCATCACGCCCAGCCACGAGGTGCCGATCTCGATCATCGCTCGCGACCCCTCCGTGTTCAGGCAGATTGCTTCGTGGCACTGGCAGGACGGGCTGCTGCCCAGCCCCTCCGCTCAGCTCGAGCCATCGGACGCCTTCCGCAACCAGCTCCTCAACGCCTTCAGCACGGTTCCGTGAGTCAGGGAAGGTGGCTGGTGTCGTTGAGGCAGTGGACGACGGCGAATTCGCGGTCGTGCCACTGGATCTCGTTAATGCAGGCGGAGCCGAGATACAGCCGGTAAAGGGTGCCAAGCGGGACGCCGAGAGCCCGGCACAGCAGGATCTTTATCGGGGTGACGTGACTTACCACCAGGACGGTCTGGCCGCCGTGGTCCCGTAGCAGCCGGTCACAGGCCCCGTTTACCCGGTGTGCGGTGTCGGCGAAGCTCTCCCCGCCGGGCGGTGCCTGTTCGGGGTCGCGCCGCCAGGCGGCCGCGGCCGCGGGCCATCGCTGCTGGATTTCCGCCAGGGTGAAGCCGTCCCAGTCGCCGAAGTCGGTTTCACGGAGATCATCGTCGATGGCTGCGGTCAGGCCGAGTTCGGCGGCCGCAATGGCGGCGGTGCCGGCAGCGCGCTGCAATGGCGAGCTGACCACGGCGTCGATCGGGGCACCGGTGGCTAGGCGGCAGGCGGCGGCCTGGGCCTGCCGGGTTCCGCTGGCGCTAAGCGGAAGGTCGCGCAGTCCGCTGAAGCGGTGTTCGGGTGATAGCCGGGTATCGCCGTGCCTCAGCAAGATGGTGGTGGTGGGAACCGCCGTGGGGTTATCCCAGCCCAGTGTCATATACCTGTCCCGCGAGGATGACGACAAACTTGCGTCGACTGCTCCCATGACAGCAAGAACGAACATGTCAGCAGAACGGTTCAGCAACGTGCGCGGTATCCGCCAAACGCAACGGAAGTCTCCCACACCCGCACGGCCAGTGCCTCGCCGCCCTCGGCAGCGACGGCGGGCGAGAGGCTGTCATGCACCCAGCGGGCGAACACCTCGACGGTGACCGCCTCGGCCCCGGCTGGCCGTATCTCCTCCAGGTTGCGGCCCTCGACACGGCTGGTCAGCTCGGTCAACGCCGCTTCCAGTACATCCAGATCACAGACCATGCCCCGGTCGTCGAGCTGCTCGCGATCCACGACGACCTCAATCCGGTAGTCATGATCATGCAGTTGCCCCTCCGGCCCGGGCAGGCCCGGCATGATGTGGAAAGCTCGGACGGTACGGCTCAGCCCGACCTCACAGGTCACCGGCAGCACTCCTGTCGTAGTCAAGAACGGCATGCATCAACCCGGGTATCCCCTGATCCACGGCTCGGAACGCCTCGGCTGCGCGGCCGAAGGCGAAGACGTGAGTGCACAGCTGGGCCAACGGTAGTTCGGACAGCAACTCAACGGCCTCCCGGCGGCGCCGAGACAGGCTCCAGGTCCCAGACAGCCGAGCCGGCACCGTGGAAACCTGAGTGCTGCGGATGACCAGACGCCGCCGGTGAAAGGCGCCGCCGAGCGGCAGCACCACGGGTTTGGTGCCGAACCACGACGCGATCAACAGGGTTCCCTCGTGGGCCAGCAAGTTCAGCGCCTCCGCTGGCGCATCCGGGTTACCGCTGGCGTCAATGACCAGCGGAACCTCCTCTTGCGCCA
>JBOHCK010000125.1:0-16223 GCA_050698755.1 Streptosporangiaceae bacterium
TCGAGGTGTCGGTTATCGCCGACATCAACGTGCCGGGGGCGCCGGGCCTGCTGCAGCCCATGTGGGACAGCGCTACGGCGTTCACCGACTGGTGCAACGCGGCCGGGGGCATAGACGGGCGCAAGCTCATCCTGGACAAGCGCGACTCGCAGGAGACCGACTACCTCCCGCAGGTCGAGACGAGCTGCACCGCTGATTTCGCCATGGTCGGCACGATGGGCGTGCTCGACAACACCGGCGTCGCGGCCTGGGAGAAGTGCGGGATCCCCAACTTCACCGCCTCGACCGTCAGCGAAGCGGCGGCCAACGCCTCGCTGATGTACCCGGTCAACCCGCTGCCGGCCGACCAGGAGAACATTGGCGGCTTCCCCGTCATCTTCCAGCAGTACCCAGGCGTGCAGGACCACATCGGCTCGCTGTACGCGGAAGGTGCCGCGGGCGCCCGCGAGCAGCACACCTACAACGAGGCGATCGCCGCCGACGGCGGCAAGGTCGTCTACACCGCCGAGTACAACGCGACCGGCCAGGTGAACTGGGCGCCGTACGTCGAGGCGATGAAGAATGCCGGCGTGCAGATGCTCTTCCTCAACGACACCATCGCCACCTCGGTCGGGCTGGACCAGGCCATGTCCACCGCTGGCTGGTACCCGAAGGTGCAGATCTCGCCGCCGCAGGATTACGACACCAGTTTCCTGACCACCGGTGCGTCGGTGGCGAAGAACTACTACGTCTACATGCCATCCGAGCCGCTGGAAGCGGCCAGCGCCATCCCCGCGGTGGCCGAGTACGAGTCAATCGTAAGCAAGTACGTGCCAACGGCCCACCAGGGCTTCTTCGGCGAGATGGCCTTCTCCTCCTGGCTGCTGTTCGCCGAGGCCGCGAAGGCCTGCGGTTCCGGCCTCACCCGGATCTGCCTGGAGCAGGAGGTGGCCAAGCAGACCAACTGGACCGGTGGCGGCCTGCAGGGAAGCATCAACCCGGCCTCGAACAAGGCCAGCCAGTGCTTCATCGTCATGAAGATCGTGGGCGGCAAGTTCGTTCAGGCGATCCCGGCCAAGCTCGGCCAGTTCTACTGCAACCCGGCGAACGTGCCCTTCGTGAAGCCGTAGGGCGCGGGCCCGCTGCGGATGCGCGCGCTAGGTTAAAACCCAGCCGGGACGGCACCCGATGCCGTCCCGGCTGGGGTCGGTTATCCAGAACAGCCGGGCACCCCTGGCAGGAAGCGGCACCGGTAGGCACGATGGCTGAGTTTCTTACCTACACGATCAGCGGCCTGGTCATCGCGGCCATCTACGCGATCGCCGCCAGCGGCCTAGTGGTCACCTACACCACGTCGGGCGTCTTCAACATCGCGCACGGCGCGGTGGGCATGTTCGGGGCCTTCGTCTTCTGGCAGCTGCGGTGGGGGTGGAACTGGCCGACCCCGGTGGCCCTGATCGTGGTGGTCGGCGTCCTGGCTCCGCTGTTCGGCTGCGCCGTGGAGAAAATCCTGATGCGCAACCTGGCCGATGCCAGCGAGGCCACCAAGCTTGCCGTGACGATCGGCCTGCTGATCGCGCTGCAGGGCGCGGCGCTGTGGATCTGGAATCCGCAGACGTCCCGTCCGTTCCCGGCCTTTTACGTCAACAACAAGGTGTCGCTGCTCGGTGTCTACGTAACCTGGACGCAGCTGATCACCCTCGGCACGTTCGTGCTCTGCGTGGCGGTGCTGTGGTTCATCCTGTACCGCACCAGGATCGGCATCGACATGCGGGCCGTGGTGGACAACCGCGCGCTGCTGATGCTCTTCGGCGGCAACCCGAACCGCGCCTCGCGGCTGAGCTGGGTGCTGGGCTCCGCGCTGGCGGCCATCGCCGGCATCCTCATCGCGCCCACGCTCCAGCTGGCGGTCGCGCCGCTGACGCTGCTGGTCATCAACGCGTACGCGGCCGCCATCATCGGCCGGCTCAGGAGCCTGCCTTACACCTTCCTGGGCGCCGCGATCATCGGGCTGGCCAGCGCCTACGTCGTTGGCTACCTGCCGGTCTCCACCGTCGGCTGGCTGCAGAACCTGCCGCTGGCCGTCCCCATCATCATCTTGATCATCGCGCTGCTGCTGCAGCCGCACGAGCGGCTGCGCGGCTACATGGTCCGGCGCAGCCGGGAGTCGTTCCCGGTTCCGTCGTATCGCCTGGCCCTGACCGGCGGCGTGCTCCTCATCGCCGTCAGCGCCGTGCTGGCGCCGTTGCTGGGGACCCAGCTGCTCTACTTCGCGAGCATCGGCCTGGCCCTGGGCGTGATCGGCCTGTCGCTGGTCCCGCTGCTGGGCTGGGCCGGCCAGATCTCGCTGTGCCAGATGACCTTCGCCGGCGTCGGCGCCCTGGCCTTCGCCCACGCCACCGGCGGCGGCAGCGTACTCGGCCTGCTGGTCGCGTTCGCCGTGGCGGCGGTCATCGGCCTGCTGACCGCGCTGCCTGCCATCCGGCTTCGGGGGCTGTACCTGGCCCTGGCCACCGCGGCCATCGCCGAGCTGTTCGACTCGTGGATCTTCGGGCTGCCGTCGGTGACCTTGTTCCACCACACGCTGCCCCTGTTCGAGACGGGCGCGCTGCCGATCGCGCGGCTGTCCGTTGACGGCCTCGGCCTGACCAACGATCACGTGTACCTGGTGGCACTGGCCGTCATCTTCAGCCTGTTCGGGCTGCTGGTGGTGGCCCTGCGCCGGTCCAGGTTCGGCCGGGCCCTGATCGCGATGCGGGAGAGCCAGGTGGCCTGTGAGACCCTCGGCATGCGCACCACCGCGCTCAAGCTGGGCGTCTTCACTCTGTCGGCCGGCATCGCGGGCATCGGCGGCGTGCTGCTCGCGGGCGTCTACACACAGGTGACACCCACGCAGTTCTCCTTCCTGCAAAGCCTGCCGCTGCTGCTGCTGATCATGGCGGGCGGGGCCGCCACGGTCGGCGGCGCGACCTTCGGCGCGCTGGCCCTCGGCGTGTTCGGCTACGTCGGCACGCTCTCGCAGTGGGTCTACCAGATCGCGCAGTTGCTGCCCGGCCTGGTCGGCATCGGCCTGGGCAAGCAGCCCAACGGCGTGGCGGCCGACATCTCCGCGTCACTGGCCCGGCTGGCCGAGCGGCTACCCGGGCATCCGGCCGGGTGGCTGCGGCTGTCTTCCCCGACCGCCGTGGTCAGCGCGAGCGGCCCGGTCCGCCCCGGTGACGTGGTCCGCCCCGGCGACGCGGTGCTCCCCGCTCCGCCACCCGAAGCGCCCGTGCCGGAGGCGCCCCGGCCGGGGGCGGCCGTGTCCGGTCCCGCGATCGTGGCTGAACCGCCGGTCGACGTGGAAGGGCGGCACTGATGGCGCTGTTCGAGGTGCGTGACGTCACCGTCCGCTATGGCGGCGTGACCGCTCTGCGCGCCGCCAGCCTGACCGCCGAGCCGCACGGGATCCACGGCCTCATCGGGCCGAACGGCGCCGGCAAGTCGACGTTGTTCAACGTGGCCACCGGTCTGGTGGCCCCGTCCCAGGGCCGGGTCCTGCTGGAGGATCAGGACGTGACGGGGCTCAGCCCGCACGGCCGGGCCCGGCGCGGCCTGGCCCGCACGTTCCAGCAGCTCGAGCTGTTCGGCGTGCTGAGCGTGCACGACAACCTGCTGATCGCGGCGGAACTGCACGCGCGCCGGCGCGGTGACCGGCGTGATCCGCGCGGCGCGGTTTCGGCCGTGCTGGACCGGATGAACCTGAGCCCGTTCAGCCAGGCCCGCGCGGACCATCTGCCGACCGGCATCGCCCGCCTGGTCGAGGTGGCGCGCGCGCTGATGACCCAGCCGAAGGTGCTCCTCCTCGACGAGCCCGCGGCCGGGCTCATCGAGGCCGAGACGGCGGCGCTCGGCCGGGTGCTGCGTGAGCTGGCCGCCGAGGGCTTGTCGATCATCCTGGTAGAACACGATATGGAGCTGGTCATGCCGGTGTGCTCGACCGTCACGGTGCTCGATCAGGGGCAGATCCTGGCCACCGGCACCCCGGAGGAGATCCTCCGTAACCAGGCGGTGGTCGAGGCCTACCTCGGCGCCTCGGCCGGGACCGCGCAGTGACCGCCAGGTCAGCCGCGTCGCCAGCCGGGGTTGACGGGTCGCCCCCGATGCTGGAGCTGACCGGCCTGTGCGCCGCCTACGGGGCCATCGAGGTGCTGCACGGCGTCGACCTGACCGTGCCGAAGGGCGGCCTGTTCGCGGTGCTGGGGCCGAACGGGGCCGGCAAGTCCACCCTGCTGCGGGTCATCGCGGGGCTGCACGCGGTCGGCGCGGGCACCGTCGCCATCGACGGCCGGGCCGTCTCCGGTAGCCAGCCCGTGATGCTGGCCAGACGCGGTGTCTGCCTGCTGCCCGAGGGCCGCGGCGTGTTCCCCAACCTCACCATCGCCGAGAATCTGCGGCTGGTGACCCATCTCGGCGCCAGCCTGTCCGACGTCGAGGCCCGTGTCTACGAGACCTTCCCCGTGCTGGGCAGCAGGCGCCGGCAGCTCGCCGGCACGCTGTCCGGCGGCGAGCAGCAGATGCTGGCGCTAGCCAGGGCGGTGGCCACCGAGCCGTCGTTCCTGCTGCTCGATGAGCTGTCGACTGGTCTGGCACCACGCCTCGTCGAGATGCTGTACGGGCACGTGGTCTCCTTGGTGTCCAGCGGTACCACTGTGCTGGCAGTGGAGCAGTTCGCCCGCACCGTGCTGGAGATCGCCCACGCTGGCGCGGTCATGGTCACCGGCCGGGTGGCGGCCACCGGCGCCCCGGCCGAGCTGAACGACGCGCTGGCCGGCCTCTACCTCGGGGCGAGCTGACGCGCGGTCAGGGCAGCTGGCGGGTGCCCACGTCCTCCATGTCGACGACGCGCTCGCTCAGCTTCCAGCCCTCCCCCGCACCGCGGACCCACTCGTCGAGGTAGCGGCCGAACACCAGGACGTGCGGGCCGGCAGGCGACTCGTGCAGCATCGTGAAGTAGGTGCTGGCCGTGGCCGACCGGCCGTCCTCGGACAGGCTGATCGACGGCAGCCCGAGGAAATGCTTGTGGTAGACGGCCGGCGCCGAGGTGTGGCCGTCGGCGAACTTGGCCAGCGCCTCGGCGCCCTGGTGCCGGAACAGCGGCTCGCCGCGACGGCGGACGTCGAAGACGCCGTCGGGGGTGTAGCACGCGGCCCACCCGGCGCTGTCCCCGTAGTCGAGCGTCTGTGCGTACCTGGCCATCGTTTCCCTGATCGCCTGCTCGGCCTCGAGCCGGTCCAGCCGGTCGGTCAGGTCCCGCAGCACGTCGGCGTCGGTCATCGGGTCACGCACCCTTCGCCGTGGCGGCCGCGACGTCCAGCAGTTCGATCCGGTTCCCCTCGGGGTCCTCCACGAAGGCGAAGCGGGATCCGGGCTGGAACTCGGTGACCGGTATCGCCACGGTGGCGCCGAACCGCTCGCACTCGGCCACCAGGTCCTCGATGTTGGACACGAACAGGCTCATGTACCGGTAGCCGGTCGCGGTCACCTCGCCCGGCGGGTTGGCGGCGGTCGGCTCTTCGCGGAAGCGCAGCAGCTTCACCACCGAGGTGCCGGCCTGGAAGCGCCACATGGTCGCGACCCCGAAGTCGAGGTCACCGAGGTAGGGCAGCCCCAGCACGTCTCGGTAGAACTCCAGGGAACGGTCGACGTCGCGGACGACGACCCCGACCTCGATCGCGTCGGAGCTGAGTTTTGCCGTCATGGCCTTCTCCTTGGGTCACTCGCCAAAGTCATAGGACACTTCGCCCATGGCGCCGGCGGCCAGCAGACCGCCGTCGATTACGAAGTCGGATCCGGTGATGAACGTCGCCTCGTCGCTGGCCAGGAACGCGACCAGGGCCGCGATCTCGTCCAGCCGGGCGCCGCGGCGCAGCGGCGTGGCTAGCCGGATCCGTTCGGTCATCTCGGGCGCGCCGTCGCTCATCGGCGACACCACCAGGCCCGGGTGCACGGCGTTGACCCGGATGCCCCAGGTGGCGTACTCCAGCGACGCCGTCTTGGTCAGCCCGCGCAGGGCCCACTTGCTCGCGTTGTAGGCGGGCAGCGCGAACCCGTAGAAGGCCGCGGCCGAGGCGGTGTTCACGATTGCCCCGCCGCCGGCGTCCCGCATCAGCGGCGCGACGGTCTGCATGCCGATCAGCGCGCCTTCGAGGTTGACCGCCATCACGGCCGACCACTCCTGCGCCGTGACCGACTGGATGGTCTCGGCGATGCCGATGCCGGCGTTGTTGACGAGTACGTCGATGCGGCCGTGCTCGTCAACCACCCGCTTGATCACGCTGGTCCAGTCGTCCCTGGACGTGACGTCCAGCTTGGCGTAGCTGATGCCGGGCCCGACGTCGGCCTCGTCGTGCACGTCGACGGCGATGGTCGCCGCGCCCTCACGGCTGAACCGCTCCGCCTCGGCCAGTCCCTGGCCGCGGGCGCCCCCGGTGACCAGCGCTACCTTGCCCTCGAACCGGCGCTCCCAGAAGCCCGGGCTCGGCTGGCCGCCGGGGGGGACTGCCCCCCCGGACCTCTCCGCAAAAGCGCTGCTCACCGGTCGTCCCGGTCCGGCTGCCCGGCGGCGTGCGCGCCCGCCTGGTAGGCCCACACCAGCGCGTTGCCGAGCGTGGCCCCGCCGGACCAGTACGCGCCGTGCGCGGGCGAGCCCGCCGCGTTGCCGGCCGCGTAGAAACCGGGGATGGGCTGGTCATCCGGGCCGACGACCTGCGCGTTCTCGTTCAGGGCCGGGCCTCCGTTGGTGTCGAAGCCGGCCGCGCCGAGCAGGATCGCGTAGTAGGGGCCGGACGACGCGAACGGGTACATGGTCCGGTTCACCCCGCGGGTGAGGCCCATCACGCTGTAACCGTGCTCGGCGGCCCGCTCGCCGCGGAAGAAGTCGTCGTCGTGGCCGCTGGCGGCGAACGAGTTGAACCGGGTGACCGTGGCGGCCAGCCGGTCCGCGAAGCGCTCGTCCAGCTTGACGCCGCCGGTCCTGGCCGCGATCTTGGCCAGCCTGGTGTCGAGGTTGGTGGCCAGCTCGGCCCAGGTGTCCCCGGTGATCACGTGCTCGGTGGACTGGCCGGGGTAGGGCACCGGGTACTTCACGCCCATCTCGGGGTTGTTCGCGGTCGCGGCGTCGTACACCTGGAACAGCACGTTGTTCTCGTACTGCTTGGTGCTGGCGTTGTACACGCCGTGGATGCGGCCGCGCTCGTTGTAGTGCGCCTTCTCGTTCGCCACCCGGACGCCGTACCGGTTGACCATGACCATGCTGTCGCCGTAGAGCCAGAACGCCAGGTTGTCGCTGCGCTGGGTGTCGAGGACCTCCTCGATTCCCATCTGGCCCCACCAGCAGCTGTCGGTGTTCTCCACGAGCGCGCCGAACTGCGCGGCGATCGTCATGAGCACGCCGGTGTTGGTGTACGGGGCGGTGGCGCCCCAGACCGTGCCGCGCAGCAGGAGAGCCCGCAGCGCGGCGTTGTGGAAGAAGCCTCCGCTGGTGAAGATGACGCCCTTGCGGGCCCGGATCGCGCGCGTGCCGCCTGGTGTCTGCACCTCGACGCCGACCAGTTCACCGCTGGGGCTGGCGAACGCGCGCTGCACCACGTGCGCGGTGCGCAGCTCGATTCCGGCCCGGCCGGCGTGGGAGACCAGCAGGTTGACGGTCTGCTGGCCCTGCCCGGGGCCGTGCGTGCCGCCGGTGTCCGCCATCAGCGCGCGGCCGTACTCGATCTTGTTCTCGGGCAGTTCCGCGTGGTACTCCAGGTGGCCCATCGGGTTGAACACGCCGTCGGGGGTCACCCCGTCGCTGAGCACCGAACCCATCGCGCCGATGTCCTTGAGCTCGGCTACCGCCTTCGCCGCGACGTCGTAGTAGGTGGAGATCTGCCGGAACGGCCGGTCCTGCAGGCCGAGCGCAGGCGACTCCGGATCGTACCGCGTCGGGTACGACAGCCGGGCCATCAGCCGCAGGCAGTCGGCCCGCGGGTCTTCGATGCCTGCCTCACGCAAGAACGGGTTGTTGGGGATCCAGTACTCTCCGGAGGAGATCTTCATGATCCCGCCCGGCTCCTCGCCGGCCTCCAGCACGATAACCTCGCTGCCCCGTCCCCGGGCGGTGGCCGCCGCGACCAGGCCGGCGAAGCCGCCGCCTACCACGACGACGTCGGTCTCACTGTCCCACGAGGCCGGCGGGCGCTCGTTCGCTGTGCTTGTCATACCTCGACAGTCCCTTCCTCGCTCTGGTCCTCGTTCTGCGGCCGAAAGTCAGCCGGAGAATCCTCCGTACTGGCTGCGGAAGAACAACAGCGGCTCAAATCCGGGGCCTTCGCCCACGTACATCGGGCGGCCCGTGACGATGTCGTGATCGCCGCCCGCCATCACGGCCTCGAGGCGGCATTCGATATGCGCGATGACGCCGGACAGGATCGGTGCCCCGGTCAACCCGGGCGCCCAGGCCACCCCGTCGAACTTGTCCGCGCCGGAGACCGCGAACTTCCGGCAGATCTCCTCCTGGTCAGCGGCCAGGATGTTGACCGCGAAGGTCCCCGCCGCGCGGATGCGCGGCCAGGTCTGCGACGAGTGGGCGGGGCAGAACATGACCAGGGGCGGGTCCAGCGACACCGAGGAGAACGACTGGCAGGTCATCCCGATCGGCTCGGTGTCGTGCGCGGTGACCACGACGATCCCGGTTGCGAAGTGGCTGAGGATCCGGCGGAACGTGGCGGGGTCCTCCGCCAGGCTGCCGGCCGCCGGCACATCGCTGCTACCAGCGCTCATGGTGGCTGCGTCGACGGCGGTCATCGCTGGACACCTTCAGAAGTCCGCGCGGCGGTACAGCCGCCGCGCGTTCCCCTCGAAGATCTTGTGCTTGTCCTCGGCCGACAGCCAGTCCAGTTCGCTGACCAGGGCCAGCGTGTCGTCGAAGGGCCGCCCGGTGAGCGGGTCGATGGCCTGGGCGGTGCCCAGCATCTCGGTGGCGAACAGCACGTTGTCCGGGCCCATCCGGCGGATGGTCAGGTTCATCGCCTCGTCATCGTAAACGGCCAGGTCGAAGTACAGCCGCCGGACCGACTCCTCGAACGGGGTCCCGGACCGGCCGGCCGCCAGGCTGCGCATCCGGTTCCAGTGGAACGGAACGCCGCCGCCGCCGTGCGGGATGACCAGCTTGAGGTCCGGGAAGTCGGTCAGCACCCGGGAGGTGGTCAGCTCGACCACCGCCGCGACGTCGGTATTGACGTAGTGCGCGCCGTTCATGTGCAGGTGCGGGTTGAGCGTCGAGCCAGCGTGGATGAGGCCGGGCACGTCGAGCTCGCACATCTTCTCCCACAACGGGTACCACCAGCGGTCGCCCAGCGACGGGGTGAGCGGGGCCACGCCGCCGGACACGTCCGGGTTGATGTTGCAGCCGACGAAGCCCATTCCCACGCACCGCTCTAGCTCGCCCAGCGCGTTCGCCGGGCTCACCCCGGGCGACTGCGGAAGCTGGCAGGCCGGCACGAACTGCTCCGGGTACATGGCCGCCGCCCGGGCGATGAGGTCGTTGTTCACCTCGGTCCAGTTGCGGCTGATGGTCTCGCTGCCGAACTCGTGGCCCATGAACGCGGCCCGCGGGGAGAAGACCGATTGGTCCACGCCGCGCAGGGCCATTGCGTCCAGGTGCACCTGCAGGGTGGCCTTGAGCTGGTCGTCGGAGATGCCTGGGTTGCCCTTGACGCCGCCCCGGGCCAGTTGCAGAATCTGCCGGCCCCGGTAAGCGTCCAGCTCCGGCGGCACCTTCGTGTAGTGCCCGTGCACGTCGATGATCACGATGCCACCTGCCTCGCGGCCAGCCGCTGGCGGCCGATTTCCGTCGCGCGATGGGTCCGACCGGGGCTCGGCATCAGCCACCGGAAGCCTTGCTCGATGCGCTTTTCCACGTTGCCCTCGGTGACGTGCGGGATCCCGCACGTCACGCCGGCGTCGGCACAGATCGCCAGCACGTCGGCGATGGCCGCCTCGACATCGGGATGCTCGTACGCCCGGGGGTGCCCGAGGTCCTGGCTGAGGTCGCCCTCGCCGATCAGCACCACCCCGACGCCGGGCACCTGGGCGAGGATGTCCGGCAGGTTCCTGATCGCCGCGACCTCCTCGCACATGATCACCACGAGGATGTCGCCGTCCGGGGCGAGCGGCCAGGTGTCGGCCCGCCGGTAGTACTCGGCGACGTCCACGCCCCAGTACCGGGCCGCGCCGAACGGGCCGTCCCCGCGCAAGCCGGGCGGATCGTAACCCTGGGCCGTGGCCGGCCGCGGGTAGCGGCACGCGGCGACCGCGTTGCGCGCCTCGCGGACCGTGCTCACGTGCGGCCAGATCACGCCGTACACCCCGGCGTCCAGGACCTGCTTGGCCAGCCACTGCGTCATCTCCGAGCCGTTGGCCGGAATCCGGACGAACGGCGTGACCTGCGGCCTGACGTCGCCCCGGGCCGCGATCGCTCGCCGGTCGAGCAGGAACTGCAGGCTGATGCGCAGCGCGGCGACGTCGAAGGGGTTGTGCTCCATCTCGAAAACAACCACGTCGTATGGGCCGCCGGCCATGGCCTGCGCGTTGCCGATGTCGGCGGGCGCGAACGAGGCGAAGACCGTCTCGCCCGCGGCCAGCGCCGCGACGGCGCCGTTGAGGTGCGCGCTCGGATCCATCCGCTCTCCTACTTGGGTGCCTGCGCGGGCCAATAGCCCCAGTAGCTGAGGTTGGTCAGCTCGCGGGTCAGCCAGGTCGACTCGTCGACGTGGCGCCCGTACACGCCGTACTCGAACTCGAAGCCGCCCGGGCAGAAGACGTAGAAAGACAGCACCTCGTCGTTGGAATGCTGGCCGATCTCGGTCTTCAGCACGCCCGCCTCGCGGGCCCGGGCGTAGGTGCGGCCGAACGTCTTGATCGAGTCGACCTCGATCATCATGTGCCGCATGCCCTGCGCGGAAGGGGCCTCGGTAAGCGCGATCGTGTGGTGGCGCGGGTTACAGCCCAGGAAGCGCAGCTTGCGGGCGGGCATGCCGGGGATGCGTACGACCATCGAGTCCCGGTGCGCCAGCCCGACCACGTTGGTGTAGAAGTCGAACGCGGCGTCGATACCGTCCTCGGCGGGCAGCACCACGTGCCCGGCGCCGAGCGCGCCGGTAACGAACTCGCCGCCGTGCGGCAGGCCGACCGGCAGCCCGTCCACCTGCTGGCTGTAGAACAGCTCGAGCGGGTTCCCGCACGGGTCCTGCAGGCTGACGAAGCGCTCGACCAGGCGCTCCTCGGCGTCGGCGGGCGAGCCCTCCTTGACTGCCACGCCGGCAGCGTCCAGTTCGGCCACGGCCAGGTCCAGCGCGGCCTTGTCCCGCAGTTCCAAGCCGGTCGCCGCGAGCCGGTCGGTCTTGCCCGGCACGATGGCGATGCGGACCGGACGGTCGTCCATCCGCAGCCGCAGCGTGCCGTCCGGGCCGTCGGCCGCCCGCAGGCCAAGGACGTCCTCGGCGAACGCGCGCCATTTGTCGACGGCGGTCGATTCCAGGCGCACGTAGCCCAGGCTGTGGATCTTCATGACGCCGCCAGGAAGTCCATGGTCACCCGCTCGAACTCCGCCCGCTGCTCGATCTGGGCCCAGTGGCCGCACTTGGGGAAGACGTAGAGCCGGGCGTTCTGGAGCAGCCGGAAGCCGAGGAAGGCCCCGTCCAGCGGCTGCACGCGGTCCTCGCGGCCCCAGGTGATCAGCACCTCGTGCTCGATCCGGGACGCTTCCCGCCACAGTTCACCGGCCTCGGTGAAGGCCGGGTTCCGGTTGGCCCGCTGCATCGCGCCCAGCCCGTCGGTGGCCGGATTGGTGGCGGCCCGGAACCGGTCCTCGATCAGTTCGTCGGTGACCAGCGACTGGTCGTAGACCAGGGTACGCAGGAACGCGGCCATCTTCTCGCGCGTCGGCCCGGGCGGCGCGCCGAACTCCATCAACCGCCGGATGCCCTCGCTGGGCCGGGGCGCGAACAGGCCCATGGACAGCGCCGACCCCGGACCCATCAGCACCAGCCGGCTGGCCCGGTCGGGAAAGTCGAGCGCGAAGCGCACCACGACCGACGCGCCGAGCGAGTTCCCGATCAGGTGCACCTGGTCCAGGCCCTGGTCATCCAGGAACCCGGCCAGCATGGCCGCAGTCCAGCTCAGGTAGTGCCGGTCGTACTCGGCCGGGGCTTCGGAGCCGCCGAAGCCCGGCTGGTCGATGAGGAACGTGCGGAAGCGCTCGCTGTACGCCGGCAGGTTGCCGGAGAAGTTGCTCCAGGCCGACACCCCGGGCCCGGCGCCGTGCAGCATGACCAGGGGATAGCCGGAGCCGGCCTCGTGGTAGTGCACGGCCAGGCCGCCGACCTTGGTGCTGCGGCTGGTCTCTTCGTAGCTCAGTGACGCGGGCATGGCTGCTCCAAAGACATCTGGTCGGGACGGGTCGGCTAGATTCCGGTGCCCTCGATGGACAGCCCGAAGGACATCGCGCCGTACGCCATCAGCATCGGCTCCGGGACGTTGCTGTTGTGCTGCGCGCCGGCGTGGATATCCCGCCAGGCGCGCTGGATCGGGTTGAGCTCGTGCAGCACCCGACCGCCGGAGTTCTGGAACACGCGGTCCACCGCGGAGATCGCGAGCTGGGTCGCGCGTACCTGGTCCAGCCGCGCCCGGGCCCTGACCTCGACCGGGATGTCCTTCTCGTCGCGGGCCAGGGCGAGCATGTCGTCCAGGTCGCGCCAGAGCTGGAGCCGGGCGCCGTCCAGTTCCCCGGCGGCTTCGGCCACCCGGGCCTGCGAGAACGGCTCCTCGGCGACCCGCGTGCCCTTGGTGATCCTGACCCGCTCCGCGGTCCAGGCGATGTGGTCGTCCAGCGCGCCCTGGGCCGCGCCGAGCAGCGGCGCCGCGATCCCGAAGGTGAAGATCGGCCCGAACGGCAGCCGGAAGATGGGCGAGTCGCTGGTCACGCTGCCGGACCGGTAGTCGTGCGTGCGGTGCTCGGGTACGAAGGCGTCCTCGATGACGACATCGTTGCTGCCGGTGCCGCGTAGCCCGACCACGCGCCAGACGTCGTCGATCGTGTAGTCGGTGCGCGGGACCAGGAAGCACAGCCGCCTGGCGTTGCCGTCGGCGTCGGTGGCCACCCCGCCGAGGATCGCCCACTGCGCGTGGTCGCAGCCCGAGGAGAACGACCAGCGGCCGCTGAGCCGGTAACCGCCGTCCACGATCTCGACGTGCCCGCGTGGTGTGTACGAGGAGCAGATCAGCGTGTCGTGGTCCTCACCCCACACGTCCACCTGCGCCTGCTCCGACATCAGGCCTAGCTGCCAGTTGTGCACGCCGACCACCGAGTACACCCAGCCGGTCGAGCCGCAGGCGGCGGCGATGATCATGCCGGCTTCCAGGAAAACCTGCGGATCGAGCTCGAAGCCGCCGAACCTGGCCGGCTGCAAGATCCGGAACAGCCCGGCTTCCTTGATCTCCCTTATCGTTTCGTCGGAAACCCGGCGTGCTTCTTCGGCGGCGAAGGCTCTCTCACGCAGCACCGGGGCCAGCGACCGGGCCTTGTCCAACGCCTCGACTGGACGCATCCGCAATCCTTCCGTATTAACCCCACGCGGCCTGGAACCCGCCAGACCCCTTCTCCATCACAATCTGCCATGCCAGGGTGCCTGTCATTCGCTTATCCCGGTCAGCGGCACGAACCGACCAGCAAACTGGCCGGCTGGGGCAGCCTGCTGCCATGACAGCTGCATTCGTTACCGGCGCCGGCGGCGGCATCGGCCGGGCCGTGGCCCTGCGCTTCGCCAGGGCCGGCTCCGCGGTCACGGTGGTCGACATCGATCCGGCCAAAGGGGAGGAAACCGCCGATCTGGTCCGCCAGACCGGGGCGGCGGCGCTGTTCGTCCGGGCGGACGTGGCCAACGGCCAGGACGTCGAGGAGGCCGTGCGCGCGACCGTGGCGGAGTTCGGCGGCCTGGACTTCGCGCACAACAACGCCGGCATCACCGGTGAGCGGACGCTGGTCCACGAAACCAGCCCGGAGGACTGGCAGCGGATCCTGGACGTCAACCTCACCGGGATCTGGAACTGCCTGCGGTATCAGATACCGGTCATGCTGGCGGCGGGCGGCGGCGCGATCGTCAACACCTCCTCCGCGGCCGGACTGACCGGCACGCCCGAACTGTCGGCCTACTCGGCTAGCAAGTTCGGCGTCATCGGGCTGACCCGGTCGGTGGCGGTGGAATACGCGGCCGATGGGATCAGGGTCAACGCCGTGTGCCCCGGCCTGGTCGCCACGCCGATGCTGGCCGCGTTCACCCAGGCCAATCCGGACTGGCTGACCGGGCTGAACCTGCCGCAGGGCCGGATGGCGGATCCCGACGACATCGCCGCCGCCGTGGTCTGGCTCTGCTCCGCCGACGCCGGCCACGTCAACGGCGTCGCGATGCCGGTCGACGGCGGTGTCATGGCCGGCGGCTCCCGCCGGTCAGGCGGCTCTCGGTTAGCGGCTGAACACCGCTGACACCGTGCCGAGCTGCGACAGTTCAGCGACTATTCGCGTGCCCGGTTCGACCGAGACCATCGGGCCCAGCGCGCCGGTCAGGATCACCTCACCGGCCCGCAGCGGCGATCCGTAGTCACAGCAGGTCCGGGCCAGCCAGGCCAGCGCGTTCAGCGGGTCGCCCATGCAGTCGGCCCCGGATCCGCTGGAGGCGCTGGCTCCGTCCTTCGCCATCGTCATCCGCACCGCGACCGGGCTGATGTCGGCGAGTCGGCACGCCCGGCTGCCCAGCACGAACAGCCCGCTCGAGGCGTTGTCTGCCACGGTGTCGGTGATCGAGATGTCCCAGGCCTTGATCCGGCTGTCGACGATCTCCAGGGCGGCCACGGCGTGGTCGATGGCCGCCTCGAGACGGCCGGCCTCCAGGGCTTCCGCGTCGAGGTCGGCACCCAGCACGAAAGCCACCTCGGCCTCGGCCTTCGGCTGCAGCAGCCGCTCCATGGGGATCGGCTCGTCTTCCGGGTAGAGCATGTCGTCGAACAGCACCCCGGAGTCCGGCTGGTCTACACCGATCTGCCGCTGGACGGCCGGTGAGGTCAGGCCGATCTTCCGCCCCACGATCCGCGCTCCCCCGGCCAGCCGGTCGCGGTTCACCGCGTCCTGCACCTGATAGGCGAGCGGGATGTCGGCGGTGCCGAGCAGGTCGCGCACCGGCTCGCAGGGCTGGCCGTCGCGGGCCGCGCTCTGCAGCCGGGCCGCGGCCGCTCGCACCAGGTCGGCTCGGGACGGCTCAGGGCTGGCCATGGGCTTCCTCCCAGGTAGACGCCACCGCGGAGGCTATCACGCGGTCCTACGGTACTGGCTGGCGCAGATGACGGCTGACGTCACCGACGTGCTCGATGATGATCAGGCGGTCGGTGAAGTACCACCGCCCCTCGCCGTCGCGGGCGAAGTTATCCTCGTACCGGCCCGCCACAATCGTCTGAAGCGGCAGGTCCGGCCGACTCTGCAGCACCGTGAAGTACGACCGCGCCGACGCGGTCCCCGCCTCCTCGTCGGCGTCCACGATCAGGTTGGTCGTCACGTGCTTGGTCGACGGGGTCCCGTCCTCGAACCGCTGAACGCTGCCATCGAAGGCGGCCAGTACCTCGGCCGCCCCGGTGAACGTGGCGCCCTCACCCGACGCTGTGCGCAGGCGAGCCCGGGCGAAGTACGCGGCCATCCCGGCCAGGTCCCCGGCGTCGAGCCGGTCGGCATACCCGAAGACGAGCCGCGCGATCGCAGCGTAGGCCGTTTCCATACGCTCGACGATAGGCCGCCCGCGCGGCCCGGCAGTCCCCCCGTCCTGATCATCGGAACACTCCGGTTCTGGCCTTTAGGCCTGCGGATGCGCGGTCAGGTACGCGACGGGCAGCTCAAGGCCGCCGACGGCGGTCCCGAGGCGAAACACGACCCGTGCCCCTGGTACAGGCTCGGCAGCTTGGTTCGGGGCCAGGTTGCAAATGATCCGCGGGCCCTCATCCAGCTCGACCAGCGCGATCAGGTACGGCAGCCGGTCCGCCACCGCAGCGTGGGCCGCGTGCACCACGCTCGTGAAGCTCGCCAGCCGCCCGAGGCCGGAGGCCTCGGACCACTCAAGCTCGTGCCCGGCACCACCCGGGCATACCGGCGCCGGCGGGTGCAGCACGGCGCCGCAATCCCC
>JBOHCK010000126.1:0-16196 GCA_050698755.1 Streptosporangiaceae bacterium
CGACGATCCCGGCCTGCGGCCGGTCTACCCGGCTCAGGATCTCGGCCCGGCCGAGGAACACCTCCGGCTGTTCCTCATGCAGTACTGGGGCGGGCCGCGTACCTACGATGAGCTGCGTGGGCACCCCAGGCTGAGGATGCGCCACGTCAGGTTCGCCATCGGCGAAGCCGAAAGAGACGCCTGGCTGCACCACATGAGAGTGGCCCTCGACGAGCTCGGCCTGGACGAGGCGTCCGACGCGCAGCTCTGGGACTACCTGGTGATGGCGGCGAACAGCCTGGTCAACGTCGAGCCCGCGCATGGCCATCACGATCTAGGCCTGACTCCGAAAACCCCGGCCTGAGCACGGCCCGGGGAGCCGGGGTGACCGGGGCCCGGGTTGCGCAGGCCCGCGCGGGGCGGGAGGCTTACTGGGGGGATGTCACGCCGACCAGGTCGGCGGGAAGGCAGGCAGCAATGGGCGGGCAGGAGCCGGCGGGCGAGCAGGTCCCGCTCGACACGAGCGTGCCGCATATTGCCCGCGTGTACGACTACTGGCTGGGTGGCAAGGACAACTTTGCCGCCGACCGGGCGGCCGCCCAGCAGGTCATCGAGACCATGCCGGACATCTTGATCAGCGTCCGCGCCCAGCGGGCGTTCCTGGGCCGAGCGGTGCACTACCTGGTCACCGAGGCGGGCATCCGCCAGTTCCTTGACATCGGGACCGGCCTGCCCTCGGCCAACAACACGCACGAGGTCGCCCAGCGGGCGGCGCCAGAATCTCGCGTCGTGTACGTGGACAACGACCCGATCGTGCTGCTGCACGCTCGTGCCCTCCTGACCAGCAGGCCCGAGGGCGCGACCGCTTACATCGACGGTGACCTGCGTAACGCCGACAAGATCCTGGCCGAGGCGGCCGGCGTGCTGGATTTCGACCAGCCGGTCGCGATCATGCTCCTGGGGGTCCTGCACTGCATCCCTGACGAGGACGACCCGGCCGCGCTCGTGAACCGGGTGCTGGCGGCCGCGCCGTCCGGAAGCTACCTGACCATCGCGCACCCCGCGAGCGACATCGCCACCGAGCAGATGTCCCAGTCCATGCGGCAGTACAACGAGCAGGCCCGCGCCTCGGTCACGGCGCGCTCCCACGCCCAGGTCAGCGGCTTCTTCGCGGGCGTGGACCTGATTGAGCCCGGCGTGGTGCAGCTGCACCGGTGGCGCGCAGGAACCGGCGACCCGGGCACCGCCCGTGCGCTCCCCAACTACGGCGGGGTCGGGCGGAAGCCCTGACCGCCGCGTGATCAGGCCGAGTCGGCGCCCGCGGCGAAGGCGGCCATGGACGGGAATTCCCAGTCCGGTGCCACCGGCGCGGGCGGCGCGGGCGTGGCACCCCAGCCTGGCCTGTCGTGTCGGCGGTTGATCCATACGGTGGGCAGCCCGGCCTGCTTCGCGGGCAGGTGGTCGTGAAACAGGCTCTGGGCCACGTGCAGGAGCCGGCCGGGCCCGATGCGCAGGCGCGCGGCCTCGGCGGCCAGGGCGTCGAAGTTGCGCGGTGACGGCTTGTACGACCCGACGTCCTGCGCGGTGATGACGCCGGCGAAGGTGGCGCCCAGCCCTTCCGCCTCGACCGCGGCCTCCAGGCCGGCGTACTCGGTCAGCAGCTGTTCCGCGGTCAGGGTCAGCCCGCGTTCGGCGGCCCACGGGACCAGGACGGCCGACAGGCCGGCCTTCCAGTCGATCAGAGTTCCGTAGCAGTCAAAGCTCAGCGCTTCGAAGTCGGCGAGTTTCATCGGTCGCGCTCCCGGATGAGGTCGAGGAAGAACCGTTCGGCGATGTCGAGGTGCTCGTGCCACGCCTGCAGGACCGGGCGGAGCTGCCCGCCCTGCAGGACCTGCAGCAGTACGGCGTGCTCTTCCGCGAGCTCCTGGGCCCCGCGGTAAGCCGGCCGCAGCTGCGCGATCAGCAGGCGCAGCTCGGCCGCCACGCCGTTGAAGGTCCGCAGCAGCCGGGGTGAGGCCGCCGCGGTGAACATGGCGCGGTGGAAGGCGATGTCGTGATCGGCGACGACATCCCACGAGACGTCGTCCGGCAGGGCCATGAACGCGTCAAGCGCGCCCGACAGGCCGGCCAGCGGGCGCCGCTGCTCGATGACCAGCCGCAGCGCGGCAGCCTCGATCGGCTGGCGGAGGCGGTACAGGTCCACCGCATCCAAGGCGGTGAACGACCGGACGCGGGCGCTGCGCCCGCGTCCGCGTTCCAGCAGGCCATCGCCGACCAGCGTCTGCACGGCCGCGCGGACCGTCGGCCGCGCGGCACCGAGCTCGTCGGCCAGATCGGTGTCACGAAGCTCCTGGCCCGCGGCGTATTCACCGGCCAGCAGCCGGCGGCGCAGCTCGTTCGCGACGGCGTCTGCGACGGACACGACCTCCAACATAGTGTCAAACTGTATAACAGGTTGCCTGTCAAGTCCACGCGGAGGGAACCGGCGGAGTCTTACCAGCCGAGCTGGCGGAGCCGGTCGTCATCGATGCCGAAGTGATGGGCGATCTCGTGGATGACGGTCCGGCGGACCTGGCCGGCGACCTCGTCCTCGGTCCGGCAGATCGCGCAGATCGCGCGGCGGTAGATCGTGATGCGGTCGGGCAGGACTCCCGCGTACTGCGACGTGCGGCTGGTCAGCGGGACACCCTGGTACAACCCGAGCAGGCCGGGCGGGCCGGGGCCGTGCTCGACCGTCACCGCGACATTGGCCATCAGCTTGCCGAGTTCGGCCGGCAGCCCGTCCAGCGCCGTGACGACCATTTCCTCGAAACGGCTCGGTTCGACGTAGACCACTGACCCATTGTCCGGCTTGTCCGGCGCGGCAGGCCCGCGGAATGCCGCAGCAGGCAAACCGGTTAGCCGGGCATGAGCGTGTTCACCGATCAGGAGATCGAGTATCTGGCCGGGCAGCGCCTGGGGCGGATCGCGACCGTCGGCGCGGACGGCCAGCCGCACGTGGTCCCGACGTCGTTCCGCTACAACGCCGAGCATGACGCGATCGACGTGGGCGGCATGCGGATGAGCCAGACCAAGAAGCTGCGCGACGTGCAGCGCACGGGCCGCGCGAGCATCGTGATCGACGACGTGCTCCCGCCCTGGCAGCCGCGGATGATCGAGGTGCGCGGGACCGCGGAGGTGATCGCGTCGGGCGGCAAGGCCTTCGGCGAGCGCTTCGAGGACACCATCGTGCGGATCCGGCCCACGCGCATCGTGGCCTTCGGCATCGACTCCGGCGATATCTCGTCCAACGCGCGGTCCGTCGGCGGAGCCTGATCCGCAGGCGGGCCCGGCATACTGTCGGCATGCCCGTCCGACTCCACCACATCGTCGCTGACGCTCACGATCTGCCCGGCCTGGCCTCGTTCTGGACGCAGGCGCTCGGGTGGAAGGTCCTGTCCGAGCGCCCCAACGAGATCGTCATCGGGACCGAAGAGAACGCGCCCGTCGGCATCTGCTTCATGCCGGTCACCGAACCCAAGACGGTCAAGAACCGCGTGCACCTCGACCTCACCAGCAGCGCCGCGGACCGCGACCAGGAGATCGACCGCCTGCTGGCGCTCGGGGCGCGCCGGGTCGACATCGGGCAGACCGGCGCCGAGTCCTGGCTGGTCCTGGCCGACCCCGAGGGGAACGAGTTCTGCGTCGTGCGCCCCAAACAGACGCTCATCGGGTAGGGCGTACCCGCGGAAACGCGGCCGCGCCGTCAGCCGGCGTCGGGCCTGAGCTCGTAGTGCATCGTGCGGTAGCGCATCATGCGATGAGCCGCGGGGACCAGGACCGCCTGGAGGATGCGGTGACGTCGTGCCAGCGCCCTGGCCGCCACGCGGGCCTGCTCGCCCTCCAGCAGCGTCGCGCTGGCCCGGACGGCCGGACCCGTGGGCTTGCCGCGGAAGGTCGACGGAGCGGCTTGCACGCCGGGGTTATGCCGCAGGCGCTTGGTCTTCCAGGCCTTGTCCCACGAGCGGAAAAAGGCCCGGTCGCCGTCGAAGGCGATGCTCACCGGGGTGTCCACCGCCGTCCCGTCGCGCTTGTAGGTGGTCAGGAGAATCGTCTTCGCGTCCTTCAGCGGCGTGAGGTCAGCGTTCATCACGTTCCCTTCTTCTGATCAATGCCCTTAAGACCGGACCACCCGCCGCGCTGTGACACCCGGTATCGCCTCGGTTCGCTGATGATCGAGGCGCGGGGTCGCCATCCGGTGATGGGATACTCGAAGCGCACGGCAGTCCTGCCCTTGGGGGAGTCATGATGGCCGATTCGGATTCCGCAGTAGCCGTCTACTGGGACTTCGAGAACGTCCACGCCAGTTTGATGGACGACCTCGGGGGTCCGGGTTCCTACAAGGCCACCTGGTTCCGGCCGCAGGAACCACTGGTCGATATTGATCCGGTCGCCGAATACGCGGCGACCTTCGGGCGCATCATCGTGCACCGCGCCTACTGCAATTGGCAGTACTACGGTCGGTACCGCGATGAACTGCAGGCGCACGCGGTGGATCTCGTTCAGCTCTTCCCGCTGACCGGCTCCAAGAACGGCGCGGATATCCGCCTGGTCCTAGACGTGACCGAGGATCTGCAACGACATCCTTACCTTTCGCACGTGGTCATCGTCGCTTCCGACAGCGACTACACGTCGCTGGCGCAGCGATGCCGTAGAGACGGCCGCTTTTACATCGGCATCGGAACGAGCCGCACCGCGAGCAGCTACAAGTTCGCCTGCGATGAGTTCCGCTTCTACCGTGATCTGGCGGCGGCCAGCGCTTCGCCCGCCGCCGCGGTGGAGCAGGATGCCACCGCCCAGGAACCGGCACTGCTGGAGGACGCGGCCGACCTGGTGGCCAAAGCCGTGCGTCAGCTGGCCGCCGGCCGCGGTGAATCTTGGGCTCGCAAGGCCGCCGTCCGGCCGCTGGTCAAGCGGCTCGACCCGGCCTTTGATGAGCGCAATTTCGGCTTCGCCACGTTCACAGAATTGCTGAAGGCCCTGGACGGCAGCATCCTCGAGCGCAAGGGGGAATACGATCACGAACTGGCGGTACGGACCGATATCGATGGTCCGGCTAACCCGCCTGGCGGGGCGGCAGCGGCAAGTTCCACCCCCACCGTCCTTATCGAGCGCCAGCTCCGCCGGCGGGGACTGCGACTGCCCGACGAACGGCGGACCATGTGGGCCGTCCCGGACCTTCTGGTCAGCGCGTTCGGAGCCTCCTCCACCGTTATCGAGCCGAATTTCGAGAGCTTGCGCCTGAAGATCGAGGCAGCCGCGGCGGCCCGCGGGCTCACCCTGACCGAGGTGGATTTCAACAAGCTCAAGGGAATCCTCTGGCGCGGGCACGTATTCGACGTGCACGGGCCCGGCCAAGGGATCAGCCTGCGAGTTCCCAATCTGGAGCAGCTAAGGTACCGGCTGGTATCCGTGTTGCTCGAGCATCTCGCTAATCCCGCGGACGAGGATCCCGCGCACCTGGCCGAGGCGTTCTTCGGCCTCAGCACCACCGATGAACAGCAAAAGCTGGTGTCTCACGCGCTGCAGGAACTGCTGGAAGGCAGGAATCAGATTCAGACCGCTGACAGCTGACCAGGTGCAGGCCAACGCGGGATCCGCCGCTGCTGATGCCTAGGCAGGCACCGGCCAGCTCCCGGGGATTATGCGGCGTAGCCGGTGGCCTTGTCCACCACCATCCGCACGACCACGCGGACCGCGCCGGGGCGGTCCTCGCCGGGGTCCCGGCCGTCGTATTTCCAGGACAGCTGGGTGTCGAGCCGCCGGCCGAGATCGGAGGTCATCGATACCCGGCCGCGCAACTCGACGTAGTTCTCCGGGTCCGCCGAGTCGATCACCGTGACGCTGACACGCGGATCCCGCCACATGTTCCGGTGCTTTACTCGCCCCTCCACCGTGGAGAACAGCAGGTCACCATCATCGCGGCCGACCCAGACCACGGAGGTCTGCGGGCTGCCATCGGGATTCACCGTGGCCAGGACGGCGTAATTCTTCCCGTCGACCAACCTGAGCGTCGCTTCGCTGAGCGGGATACCCATGGCTGGCACGGTAGCAGCGGCTACCGGCCACGGAAATGTGGTTCTCGTTTGTCCACGAAAGCCTGAGCGGCTTCGCGATGATCCTCGGTGAGCCCGGTGTGCACATGATGGGTCACCTCCAGGTCCATGCATTCACCCAGCTCGCCGGATACGGCCCGGTTGAGGTTCTCCTTCATGTACCGGAACGCGATCGACGGCCCTTGCGCCAGCCGGCGAGCACGGTCCATGACCTCCCGCTCGAAGTCGGCGGGCGGGAAGATGGCGTTGACGATCCCGAGCCGCTGGGCTTCCTCGGCGCTCAGCCGCTCCGAGAAGTAGTACAGCTCTTTGGCCTTGCTGCTGCCGACCAGCCGGGTGAGGAACCAGGTCCCGCCGTAGTCTCCGGCGAACGCGACCTTGGCGAAGGCGGTGGTCAGCACCGCCCCCGGTACCGCGTAGCGCAGGTCGCAGGCCAGCGCCAGGGACAGGCCAGCCCCGGCCGCGGGCCCTCCGATGGCGGCGATCGTCGGCTTGGGCATGCTCCACAGGCGACCGCTGGTAGCGCGCTGGTTCAGCCGCTGGCGGTGGATCGCGGCGTCGACCGACGGGCCCGCGCCGTCCGCGCGGTCGGCCGGCGGGGCGGCCATGCTCTTGACGTCACCGCCGGCGCAGAACGCGCCGCCCGCCCCGGTGAGCACGACGCAGCCAACCGCGTCGTCGGTCTCCACCCGGTCCAGGACCGCCCCGAGGGCGGACACCATGGCGCGGGAGAAGGCGTTCCGCCGTTCCGGGCGGTTCATGGTGATCACCGCCACGCCGTCGTCGATCTCGGCCCGCAGGTCCTCGGTTCCCGTATCGAGCGCGGTCACGTCATCCCTCCTCACCGGCGAAGCGGACCCCGCCGATCAACCACGGCCCGCCGGCGGGCAGTCCGGCGATGGTCACCTCGGTGATCCCCTCGCCGCGACCGTCCCGGGCAGGTGCGAACAGCAGCCGCTGGCCCGAGTCCGGCAGCTCTACCACTGTGGTGTCCCCGCTGCCGGCGGCGGGGATCCCGAGCACCGCCGCCCAGCGCCGTGCCGCGGCGGCCGGATCGTCGACCTCGATGGTCAGCCCGGTCAGGCCGCCCGGCGCATGTTCGGGCACTCGCCCCGCCCAGGCGGGGCCAGCCCACCCCCACGATTCCTCGGGGCTCGCCCAGTCCAGCGACACGATGGCGCCGGGGACGTCCCGGGGATGCAGGTGGGTCCCGGCGATGTCGGGCCGGTCCGCGGTGGTCCAGACCACCCGGACGCCCAGGCTGGCGACCCGGCGACGGGCTTCCGCCAGGTCGGGGACCTGGAAGAGTGCCATGTACCCGCCGTCACCGCCCCGCTTGTCGAGGTACCGGCCGGCGGTGGTGTCCGGCTGGGCGGGCGCTACCACCTCCACGAACGTGTCGCCCGCCGCGAACACCGCGTTGGTCAGGCCGAACGCTCCCACTCCCGGGTCATGAAAGGGCGGCGGCCAGCCGAAGGCCTGGCTCAGCTCGCCAGCCACCTGGCCACAGTCGCGCACCACCAGGGCGACTTGGCGCAGCCGCGGTCCGCTCAGCACACCCCCACAATAGGACGCCCCGGTCTGCCGC
Organism: Streptosporangiaceae bacterium; assembly: GCA_050698755.1. GTDB lineage: Bacteria > Actinomycetota > Actinomycetes > Streptosporangiales > Streptosporangiaceae > Palsa-504. The sequence goes on from JBOHCK010000126.1 coordinate 7,663, forward strand.
GACATGACCGCGGTCCACCGCCTTCCCGCCGGAAGGGTCGCGGCATCACGTACGGATGGCGCGCACCACATGTGCGTGCTCTCGCATGGTCTGGTCGCCGTCCGGGCCGGGCTGGCGGCCGAAGCCGCAGTACATCGCCACGCCGAAGTCGGACAGGTAGCGCGAGGCCGTGTCGTGCCTTCGCCGCAGCCCGGCGAGCCCGTCGATCGGCAGCACGATGCCCAGGAAGACGCGCGCGTCGCCTGGTTCCAGATCCGCCAGCGGGCGGAAGAAGCTGCGGTCCTCGCTGCGCAGGTACCGCGGCCCGGCCAGGTGCAGCCAGTCCACCGTGCGCCCGGAGTTCGCGACCGCGAAGTTCGCCATCCGGACCAGCAGCGCCATGTCGCGCGCCTCGTACATCGGCCATTCGGGGAAGGTCCCGTAGCACAGGTGGTAGCCGACCAGGACTTCGGCCGGGATCAGCCGGGTCAGCCGGGTGACCGGGCCGGCGAACCGCTCCCACGCGCCTTCGCCTGTCCAGGCCAGGACGCCTTCCAGGTCCTGCGTCTCGTACGCCAGGTCCCACTGGATGGCCAGGTCCGCGGGCGGGACGGCCGCGGTCAGCCGGTTCAGTTCGCGGGCCACCAGATCCTCGAACGCCCGAGCCGCGACCGGGTAGTCGGCGGCGAAGTCGGCCTTGAACCCGTTCAGCGCGCTGGCCGGGAACGGGAGCCCGACCTGGAACCGCAGGCCGCCTGGGATCACGCCTTCGGCGCGCAGCGCGCTGAACACCTGGTAACCAGCGATCGCATCATCAATGCGCGCCCAGGATTCCCAGCGCAGTTGGGTGACGCCGGGACCGAGGGCGAACACCGGGGTTTCGTACGCGTGCCGCGGTATCCCGGTCGGCGACTCCGTCTCCTGGACCACGACGACATCAGCGTTCGGCCGGACCAGCCGCTCCCGCTCATAGCCGACCCAGGCCGACCGGGGACCTGTCTCGCCGTCCGGCAGGGCGAACACCAGGTCGCCGAAGAACCCGGCCGCGGCGCGCAAGGCCGAATCGGCCGAGTCCGCCGGCAGGCTCCCGACCAGCAACAGCTCACTTTCACCCGCCGCGCCATCGCCGCCTCCTCGTCGTATCCCCACCCACCTAAGACGGTGAAGCTACCGCATGGGTGCCCCGGCTGGCCTTCGTCCCCCGCCTAAAATGCTTAGGCCGCCGGCGGAGGAGATGCGCATAGTGGGCTCATGCGCATCACGTTCCGGCGGTTCCCCGATCATTCGCGCGCCTACTCGGTCATCGAACGAGACGACGGCGTGGTCTACCGGATGCAGGAATTCACGAGGCCAGGGACCGAGTTGCCGCATGACCTGCGGCACTTCGTCGTGGAGCGCGAGCTTGGCATCGCCGACGGGATCTGGGGCGGCATCGCCTCGGGCATGGTCTACACGAGCATGGGCCACGTGCAGGGGCGGCGACCGCCGCACTCGGCGGAGCGTTCCGACGAGCTGAAGCGGGCCCAGCGTCAACGGATCATGCGGGCCGAACTGCTCGCCAACCTGGTCGAGGCCATCGCGATGCTCGACGACCCGTCCGGCGACGACATCCGGCATGTCACCCGCGCGAAGCTGTCCGTGGTACCCCTGACCGAGCCGGGCGCGGACCCGGCCGACGTCGCCGGCCTGCCGCCGCCCGAGGCTCTGGCCCGGGCGGCGCGAGGACTGCAGGTGGAGGCGGCGCGCTGGGCCAGGCTCCGGGTCGGGGAGGAACTGGTCTACGAGTGGCCGATCACCGCCGCCGCCGCGACCATCCGCGCGCTGCGCGCCCTACCCCGGCCCCGGGAGGCCGGTGACCGCCGCAGGCCGCGTCGCGCCGGCCGGCGCGGTCCACGCTAGGCGTGGAACGTGAGGGCAGGCCCGCTCAGCGGCATTGACCGGCGTCTCCGCGGAAACGTCTGACGCAATTGCGTGGAGCGTTTCCGAGGAAACGCGGGGGCTTGGCCGGCGGGATCCGGCTGTTAGTCGCGGGTGAGCCTGCGGTAGGTCACGCGGTGCGGGCGGGCGGCTTCGGCGCCCAGGCGGTCGATCTTGTTCTTTTCGTAGGACTCGAAGTTGCCCTCGAACCAGAACCAGTTCGCGCCGCCCTCCCAGGCCAGGATGTGCGTGGCCACCCGGTCGAGGAACCAGCGGTCGTGGCTGGTGATGACCGCGCAGCCGGGGAACTCCAGCAGCGCGTTCTCCAGCGAGGCCAGCGTCTCCACGTCCAAGTCGTTGGTCGGCTCGTCGAGCAGCAGCAGGTTGCCGCCCTGCTTGAGGGTGAGGGCCAGGTTCATCCGGTTCCGCTCGCCGCCGGACATCACGCTGGCCGGCTTCTGCTGGTCCGCGCCCCTGAACCCGAACGCCGCCACGTACGCCCGGCTGGGGATCTCGACGTTGCCGACGCGGATGTGCGCCTCGCCGTCCGAGATGACCTCCCACACGTTCTTCTTCGGGTCGATACGCGCCCGGGCCTGGTCGACGTAGGCGATCCGGACCGTCTCGCCGACCCTGATCGTGCCCGAGTCGGGCTGCTCCTCGCCAATGATCATCTTGAACAGGGTGGTCTTCCCGACGCCGTTCGGGCCGAGGACCCCGACGATGCCGTTCCGCGGCAGGCTGAACGAGAGGCTCTCGAACAGGCACCGTTCGCCGAACCCCTTGACCAAGTTTCCGACCTCGACTACCACGCTGCCCAGGCGCGGGCCCGGCGGGATCTGGATGTCCTCGAAGTCCAGCTTGCGGTTCTTGTCGGCCTCAGCGGCCATCTCCTCGTACCGCTCCAGCCTGGACCTGCTCTTGGCCTGGCGCGCCCGCGGGCTGGACCGGACCCAATCCAGCTCGTCCTCGAGGCGCTTGCGGCGCTTGGCGTCCTTAGCGCCCTCGATCTTGATCCGGGCCGCCTTGGTCTCCAGGTAGACGGAGTAGTTGCCCTCGTACGGGTAGGCGTGGCCGCGGTCGAGCTCGAGGATCCACTGGGCCACGTCGTCGAGGAAGTACCGGTCGTGGGTGACCGCGACGACGGTGCCCGGGTACTTCGCCAGGTGCTGCTCCAGCCACTGCACGCTCTCCGCGTCCAGATGGTTGGTCGGCTCGTCGAGCAGCAGCAGGTCCGGCTGGGACAGCAGCAGCCTGCACAACGCGACCCGCCGCCGTTCCCCGCCGGACAGGCTGGCGACCTCCGCATCCGGCAGAGGGCAGCGCAGCGCGTCCATGGCCTGCTCGATCTGGCTGTCCAGATCCCAGGCGTCCTTATGGTCGAGCTCCTCCTGGAGGCGGCCCATCTGCTCGAGCAGCTGGTCGGAGTAGTCGGTCGCCAGCTTCTCGGCGATCTCGTTGTACTCCGCGAGGAGCCGCATGGTGCCGGCCACGCCGTCCTCGACGTTGCCGAGGACCGTCTTGCTCTCGTCCAGCTCGGGTTCCTGGGCCAGCAAGCCGACCGTGAAACCAGGTAGCAGGCGCGCGTCGCCGTTGGACGGCTGCTCCAGGCCTGCCATCATTCTGAGCAGGGTCGATTTGCCCATGCCGTTCGGGCCCACGACGCCGATCTTCGCGCCAGGCAGGAACGCCAGCGTGACCTCGTCGAGTATGACCTTGTCGCCGTGCGCCTTGCGCACGGCTCTCATCACGTAGATGAACTCCGGCATGGACTCAAGCCTACGGGCACACGTCCGTTGTCTCGTCCTTTGCCTCGTTGGCCTTGGCGTACAGGCGCACCGTGTCGCGGCCGGCGTCCTTGGCCCGGTACAGCGCCAGGTCGGCCGCGGCCAGCAGCTCAAACAGGTCGCCGCCGTGCTGGCCGAGCACGGCCACCCCGATCGAGACGGTGACCTTGATCTTGGCCTCCGCCGCGCAGACCCGAAGCAGGCTGGCGCTGGTGCGCAGCCGGTCGGCGATCCGGCAGGCCTCGGTGGCGTCGGTGCGGGGCAGCAGGACCGTGAACTCCTCGCCGCCGAACCTGCCCACCACGTCCGACTCGCGGACCTGCTGCCTGAGCTCGGTGGCGAGCGCGCGCAGGACCTGGTCGCCGATGAGGTGCCCGTGGCGGTCATTGACGCGCTTGAAGTGATCGACGTCCACGAGCAGCAGGCCCAGCGGGACACCCGACCGCTGCGCCCGGGTGACCTCCGCGTCGGCCTCGCGCTGCCAGGCGGTGGCGTTGAGCAGCCCGGTCTTCGGGTCGGTGCGGGCGGCGGCGGCCAGCTGTTGGTGCATCAGGCAGCGCTGCAGCAGGATGACCGGCGGCAGGGCCACGAGCAGCAGCAGGAAACTGAGCGCGCAGGTGATGGCGACGAGAATGCCCACGCAGGTTTCCGTGAGTTCGAGCAGCAGGCTCTCCCGGTCCCGGATGGTGGCGACGAGCGGGGCGGCACCGGGCTCGGCCAGGTGCGCGGCGACCGCCTGGACACCGGTGCTGAGCACGGCGAACATGACCGCGCAGCCGACCGCAGTCAGCACCACCGCCGGGCGGGTCAGCCAGGCGTCCGGGCCGGCCAGCGAGACGCGGACGGCCCCGGGGACGGTCAGGTGGAAGGTGGCCGATGCCGCGGCTCCCGCCAGCCCGAGCGCGGCCGAATTGAATGCGCGGCGGTAAATGGGCGTCGGGCGGACCCGCAGGAACAACACGGCCCCGATGACCAGGGGCGCCAGCATCGCGTACAGCGGCGGCAGCAGCAGCACGATGGGCAGCCACCACGCGGAAAGCAGGTCTCGCGACATCCCGGACGGCTGGCCGAGCCGTCGCATCGCCTCGATGCAGATCACTGCGGCGCCCAGCAGCGCGGCGAACAGGATCACGTCGGCCGCCTGCAGCGGCGTGATGGCGAGCTGCCAGCCGATCAGCCCCAGGTCACAGGAGAGGACGGTCAGCACGTACGCGACAAATGGGGCCGGCATCCGCAGCAGCGGCCAGCGCGAGGCTCGCTCGGGGGGACGCCCCCCCAGCGCAGTCCCGCGAGGGGACCACCGGGCCAGCCGCTGCAGGCCCTGCTGGCGATATCTGACCGCCTCTTGCACTGCTGACATGCCCCTGCCCATCATGTGCCAGGCTGATCCGGACCATAATCCAGGTGCTGGCCATCACGTTAAGTAACAGTATAGATGCGATGAGTTCTCAGCGTCGGGGAAACCGGTATGTTGGCTCGCTTGGCTATGAGTGCACATTTGCGGGACTCATGGGCTTTGCGGGACTCGATGAGGCCTGCGAAAACGTAGTTACCCCACACCGGCTTTGGTTACGCATAGTGTCGTCGGTGCCGCGCCGGGCGACGGCGGAACAGGGTCGACCCGATCACCTCTTTCGCCGATCGGGTCGCCACCCTCGCGTCCGCCGGCGGCCGGGTGGTCGGCTGCGCCTGCTCCGGGCGGCACCGCAGACATCCCCACCCTGGCCGGTCGCCGGGCTTAGAACGGCGCCGCGGCGTCGTCCGGCCCGAGGGCGCTCGCCGCAAACTCGGCACCGGGCAGGGCCTCGTCCATTTCCCGCCCGAACCGCTCGATCGCCTCTTCGTCGATGGAGTCGCTACCGGCGGGTCCGCTGGTAGCCGGGTCGCCGGCCGCGTCCTGGCGCGGGCGCTCGGGCCGGATGTAGTTGGCGATGCCCCGGCTCAGGTCGTGCCCCACGGTGTCCGCCACGATCTCGACCTCGGTCCTGAGCCGGCCGGTCTTGTCCTCGTAGCTGCTGGTCCGGAAGCGCCCCTTGACCAGCACCGGGTCGCCCTTCCGCAGGCTGGCCTTGGCGTGGTCGGCCAGCCTGCGCCAGCAGGTCACCGTATAGAACGAGGTCTCCCCGTCCACCCACTCGCCGGTCTGCTTGTCAAGCATCCGGGACGCGGTGCCCACCCGCACGTCCGCGACGTGATGGCCGTCCTTAGTGGTGCGAAGGCTTGGCTCGATGGCCACGAAGCCGACGAGGGTCACGAATCCGCCCTGGCTCATAGCGATTCTCCTTGGAAGTTCCGGCGGCCCCACGCCGCCGCGCTCCCTCCACCGTGGACGACCCGCGCTCCCCGCCCCCGCCGCGTCCGCGCGCCTGTGGATGGCCACCCGCGGCCCGGCCTACCTGTGGACAACCCGTTGCCATTCGCAACACGTTGCCGGATAATCCCCGAGCTCCGCGGGGCGGGAAGAGGAGATAGCGGGCCGGGAAGAGCAGGCAGAACGCACGGAAGAGGAGGCAGAGCGCACGGAAGAGGAGGCAGCGGGGTGGGGGGAGATGGCGGGTGGGGGGAGATGGCGGGTGGGGGGAGATGGCGGGGTGGGGGGAGATGGCGGGGCGGGAAGGGGGCAGGGGTGGGGCGAGCCCGGATCGGGGGCCGGGGTTAGGGGTCAGAGCCTGCTCAGCCTGGCCATTTCCTCGGGGGTCAGGAAGAAGCCGAACAGGTCGAGGTTCGACTTGATGCGTTCCGGCCGGGCGGACTTCGGGATCACCGCGATCCCAAGCTCGAGGTGCCAGCGCAAGACCACCTGGGCGGGCGTGACGAAGTACTTGGCCGCGATCTCGGCCAGGACGGGATCGCCCAGCCGGGTGCCCTTGAGCGGGCTGTAGCCCTCGACCAGCACGCCGCGTTCAGTGTGCGCGGCCAGCAGCGCCGCGTCGTAACGGGACCGGCTCCAGGGGATCTGGTTGACCGCGGGCTTCTCCCCCGTGGCCGCGATCAGCTCGTCGATCTGGGCGATGCTGTAGTTGCTCACGCCGACGCTACGGCACAGGCCCTCGTCCCGCAGTGCGAGGAACTCCCGCCACAACGGCACCAAGGCCCGCCCGCGCGGCGCCCAGTGCACCAGCCACAGGTCGACGTAGGGCATACGGAGGGCGCGCAGGCTCTCGCCCAGGGTGGCTCGGGCGTGGTCGGCGTCGCCGGGGCGCAGCTTGGTGGTGACGAACACCTCGCCGCGGTCTAGGCCGCTGTCCCTGATGGCCCGGCCGACCTCGGACTCGTTCCTGTACATGGTGGCGGTGTCGATGTGCCGGTAGCCGAACTCCAGGGCGTACGTGATGGCCTCGTAGGCGCGCCGGCTCGTCAGCTGCCAGGTGCCGAACCCGACCATGGGCATGGCGACCCCGGCCCCCAGGTCCGCCACGGGCATCTCGGTCATGCCGGTCATGAGGGCGGATACCCGAGAGCGGCGCGGATCGTCCGGGACAACTCCCCCGGCACGTCGGGCACCAGCAGGTGAACCCCGTCACGGACCACGTCCCGGCCGCCGATCACGACGTTCCGCACGTCCGCCGCCGTGGCCGCGAACACCGCGGCCTCCGCCGCCAGACCGTCGGGAGTGCCCGTGGTCCGGACCGTGTCCAGGGACACGGTGACCAGGTCGGCCCACTCCCCCGGCGCTATCTCGCCCGCGTCGGGCCAGCCGAGGCTGGCGTGCCCGTCGCAGGTGGCGGCGCGCAGCAGGGTTTCGGCGGTGAAGTGACCGCGCGAGCGGCGCGCGAGGCGTTCGGCGTACTCGACCCCCCGCGCCTCGGCGAACATGTCGATCACGGCGTGGCTGTCGCTGCCCAGGGTGAGCCGACAGCCCGCCGCGGCCAGCGCCAGCGAGGGCGCCGGGCCGTCACCCAGATCCCGCTCGGTCGTCGGGCATATGCACGCGAACGTGTGGGCGCCGCCGAGCAGTTTCAGGTCACCGGCATCGACGTGGGTCGCGTGCACGACCGAGGTCCGCGGCCCGAGCACGTCCTCCTCGTACAGGAGCCGGGCCGGCGACATCCCGTAGTAAGCCTGGCACGCCTCGTTCTCGGCCCGCTGCTCGGACATGTGTGCGTGCAGCGGGGCACCGCACCCGCGGGCCCAGGCCACCACCGCGTGCATCTGATCCCTGGGCACCGCGCGGACGGAATGGATCGCCGCGCCGACCTTGGCGTGCGGCGTGATCATGCCGTGGGCGTCGTAGCCCAGGCCGGTGACGCGCGCCGCCCAGCGCACGGCGTCGCCGTCGCCGAACCGCCGCTGAGGTCCGGCCAGCGGCTGCGGGCCTTCGGTGCCCAGCCCGCCCGCGAGATAGCAGGTGTCGAGGAGCGTGATGCGCAGGCCGGCCTCGGCCGCCGCGGCCACCATGGCCCGCCCCATCGCGTTGGGCTCCGCGTACGGACGCCCGTCGGGCTGGTGGTGGATGTAGTGGAACTCCCCCACGCAGCTCACCCCGGCCAGCGCCATCTCGGCGAACACCGCGCGCGCCAGCCGGTGGTAGCTGTCCGGGTCCAGGCGGGCCGCGACCTGGTACATCCGCTCGCGCCAGGTCCAGAACGTCCCGCGGTCCGCCTGGGTGGTGGACCGCAGCGCCCGGTGGAACGCGTGCGAGTGCGCGTTGGCGAGCCCGGGGAGGGTAAGGCCAGGCAGCCGCGTGGTGCCATCAGGGACTCCGGTGGCCGAGGCCGTGACGGCGGTGAACCGCTCCCCGTCGGCTTCGATGAGGACGTCGCGGCGTACGCCCTGGCCGGGCAGCCACGCCAGGGCAGCGAGCCAGGATCGGCGCGAGCGCGAGGGGCCGGGGGAACCAGGGTGACCGGA
>JBOHCK010000127.1:0-16186 GCA_050698755.1 Streptosporangiaceae bacterium
CCGATGGCTGACGCGATCCTGCCCGGCGCGACCGGACGGGCGGCCAGCCTGATCGCCGACGTGGCCGAGCAGCGCTGGGAGCAGGCGCGGGCGGGCTTCGACCAGCGGATGTCCGCCGCGCTGAGCGCCCAGGCCCTGGCCGCGGCGTGGGCCCAGGTCATCGGGACGGCCGGCGCCTACCAGGGCATGGGCGAGCCGGTCGCCCATCAGGCCGGCGATTACACAGTGGTGAACGTCCCGCTGCATTTCGAAGCCGCCGAGCTCAACGGGCGGGTCAGCTTCTCCCGCACCGGGCAGGTCGCCGGCCTGTTCATCCAGGCCAAACCCTAAGGAGCATGTCGTGGCCAAGCTGATCGTCGAGGGTCCGGATCTCGTCGTCCAGATGTCGTCACTGGAAAAGCTCGGCGCCCTGCGCGGGGACGTCCGCGTCCCGCTCAGCGCCGTTCGTTCGGCCGAGATAGAGCCGCACCCCTGGACCGTCGTGCGGGGAGTAAAGGCCGCCGGAACCGGGATTCCCGGGGTCATCGTGCTCGGCACCAGGCACTTCCTGCACGGCAAGGACTTCGCCGCCGTGGTGCGCGGCCGGCCGGCGGTCCGGGTTGACCTGAGCCAGGAGTCTCCCTTCGCCAGGCTGATCGTGTCGGTGACCGACCCCGACACCACCCTGGCCGCGATCCGCAGCGCCACCGGAATCTGAGCCCGCCCGCCAGGGCATGCTAGGACGATGACGACCCGCCCGCGCCCGGCGCCGCTGGACCTGGAGGCAGCCAGGAGCCGCACGATCCCGGACGTGCTGCCCGAGCCCGGGGCGGATTTCTCCGTGCTCTTCTGCGGGATCAACCCCGGCCTGTACTCCGCCGCGACCGGCTGGCACTTCGCCAGGCCGGGGAACAGGTTCTGGCCCGCGCTGTACCGGTCCGGCTTCACCCCGCGCCTGCTCGCCCCCCGCGAGCAGGACCTGCTCCCCGCCCTGGGCCTCGGCATCACCAACCTGGTCGCGCGCGCCACCGCGCAGGCCGCCGAGCTGGACGATGCCGAACTCCGCGCCGGCCGGGAGCACCTGGCCGCCCTGGCCCGCAGCCACCGGCCGCGCGTCGTCGCGATCGCGGGCGTGACCGCCTACCGTACGGCGTTCGGCCAGCCGCGGGCCGCCGTGGGGCAGCAGCCGGACCAGCCGGACCGGCTGGGCGATGCGCGGCTATGGGTGCTGCCGAATCCCAGCGGCCTGAACGCGCACTGGTCCCTGGACCAGATCGCCGTGGCGTTCGCCGCTGTCCGCGCCGCTGCGGGCTGAGGCCGTACGCGAAGCCGACACAGCGGCGGGCTGACTTCGAGCCGGGCGGGGCATGCCGGGATCGTGGTTGTTCCCTGGTGACCAGACCCCGGCACGCCCCTCGGTTACGGCCCCCCTGACCGGCTCCCACTGGTATGAGGCCGGCGCCCTGCCGGTGCCAACGCTTTTTGGGAAGATTTCTCCTGCGATGGCAGACTCAGCCGCGGCCCTCGGGCGTCACGAAACCCAGCTCGTAAGCCAGCACCACCGCCTGCACCCGGTCACGCAGCCCCAGCTTCATCAAGATCCGGCTCACGTGGGTCTTGACCGTGTTCTCCTCCACGACTAGCTCCCGGGCGATCTCGAGGTTGGAAAGCCCGCGCGCGACCAGGCGCAGCACCTCTAGTTCCCGCGCGGTGAGTGAGCGCAGCTCGTCCGGCAGGCCCACGGGGCCGCGGGCGGCCAGCGCGAACCGCGAGATGAGCCGGCGGGTGATGGCCGGGTCGATGAGGGCGTCGCCGGCCGCCAGGCTGCGGACCGCGGTGACGAGCTGGTCGGCCGGGGCGTCCTTGAGCAGGAACCCGCTCGCCCCGCCGCGCAGCGCCTCGTAGACGTACTCGTCCGCGTCGAACGTGGTCAGGATCAGCACCCTGGTCCCCGGGCTGACCGCCATGACCTGCCGGGCGGCCCGCAGGCCGTCCAGGATCGGCATCCGGATGTCCAGCAGCGCCACCGCCGGGAGGTACCTGCGCGCCAGCTCGACGGCCTCCCTCCCGTCGCCGGCCTCGGCGACCACGGAGATGCCCTGCTCGGACTCGAGGATCACCCGGAAACCGCGGCGGACCATCTGCTGGTCATCGGCGATCAGCACGCTGATCGGCCCCCGGCCGGCTCCGCTGGCGGCCGGCTCGGACTCGGCCATCAGGCAGCCCTCCAGATCGCGGTTTCGCGTCCACCGTAGTCCTCAGGAGTGACGGGCCGCCACAAACCTCGCCCGCGGGCAGGACGACCTGGACGGGGCCGCGTTCCTAGTGTTCATGGCATCGGAAACGGGGCTGACCTGCTCCGTTAGAAATTTCGGAGGTTGTCATGACCCCATGGGCCGGGTTCGTCGCCGCGCTGGTCGCGGGCTTGATCGTCCGTGACCCCAGGCGGGCGGTCGCGACCGTCATCGCCCCCTTCCTTGTCGTGCTGGCCACGCAATCGTGGATGATCGCCAGCGGGCGGGCGGTCAGCCCGCCGAGCACGGTCACCCAGTTCCCGTCGTGCCTGGGCTACTGGCTCGTCCAGGCGATCTTCCTCGCGCTCGCCGTCGGCATCGCCGCCGAGCTCAGTTCCCTGCGCCGGGCGCGCCCCGCGGCGTCGGCCCAGGTCGCGAGGGCTTCGGTCCTGCTGGCCGTCCTGACCGCGGTGTTCGAGGTTGGGTACCTGCTGGATTCGTCCCCGGTGCGGGTCCATTCGGGGAACGGGGCACCGCCGGCGCAGGGCGTGATCGGGATCCTGCTGTGCGCCGGTACCTTCGTCGCGCTCAGCGTGCTGACCATCAGGACCCGGCGGGCCATCGCCGGCCAGCGGAGGGCCACCGCCGCCAGTTGAACCGCGGCGATTCCGCCCCGACAATATTCCTGCAGGCTGGGAGAGGTAAGCCATGATCACGAGCCGGGACTTGCGCGCTCCGCTGGGCTGGACGGTCGCGGGCCTGGGCGTGCTAGACATCGCGGTTGCGGTGATCTTGTCCGGTTACGCGGTCGCCCTGACCAGCGGCGCCCTGCCCACCGGGCATCCGCACGGCGGCGCCGGAGCCTCCGCCGGGGTCCTCGCGATGACCCTGCCGGTCGCCTGGCGCCGCCGGGCCCCGCCGGCCTGGAGCTGTCCGGCTACCGCATCGTGGAGCATCTCCTGCTGGCCCTGGAGGATGCCCCGGAGGCCGCCGTCGCCGTACGCCTGTGGTTCCGCCCGGATCTGCTGGAGCTGCACGTGTCCGGGCCGCCGTCGCCGACCGCCGACCTGCGCGCGGTCCTGGCCGCCGCCAGGGAGCGGGCCAGCCTGCACGGCGGCACCGTGGAGAGCCGGGTGGCCGACGGCATCTGCTACGCAACGGCCAGGCTTCCCCTGATCAGCGGCCATGCCTGAGCTCGCGGGCCGGCTGCGGCGGCTCGTCACCTCCTGGCCCGCCGATCTGCTGCTGGCCGCCATCGTGGTGGGCTGGTCGCTGGCCTACCTGGGCCTGATCGCGGCGCCGCAGGACCGGCGCTGGCCGGTGCTGGCGTACGTGCTGCCGTACGCGGCCGCCCTGGCCGCGCGGCGTCGCTGGGCCGTCGCGGCGGCGATGGTGGCCTGCGCGGGACTGCTCGCGGCGCGGCTGCTCGGCGTGGCCCACGTGGTCAGCGGGCTGCTGGCCGCACCGTTCTTCTGGACGCCCTTCCTCATCGCCTACTGTTTGGGCACCGGCGCAGGCCTGGTGGCCGGGCTGGCCTGTGCCGCGCTGTTCGCGGCCGGCCTGGAGCTCACCAGCTCGGACGGGATCAACCCGATCTTCGTGATGATCACCATCGGCCCCTGGCTGGTCGGCCGGGTCGTCCTGTCCCGGCGGAAGATGATCGAGCAGCTCCGGGCGCGCAACGCCGAACTGCGGGCCGAGCAGGAGCTGTTCGCGCGGGAGTCCGTCCGCTACGAGCGGGCGCGGATCGCGCGGGAGCTGCACGATATCGTGGCGCACTGCCTCAGCGTCATGGTCGTGCAGGCCAGCGCCGGGCAGCGCGTGGCGGACGCCGGAGGAGACGGCATGGCGGAGGCGCTGGAGTCGGTCGCGGAGGCGGCCGCTCAGGCCCAGGCCGAGATCGGCAGGCTGGTGGAGCTGCTGGGCGGGGAGCCGCCGTCCGGCACCCCGCCCGGACTGCCGATGGTCAGCGAGCTCGTGCGCCGGGCCGGCGCCACCGGCCTGGCGGTGACCTGCCGCTTCCTGGTCGGCGGCGATCACCTGCCGCCGGCCGCCTCCGAGGCCGCGTACCGCGTCGTCCAGGAGGCCCTCACCAACGCGCTGAAGCACGCGCCGGGTGCGCCGGTCGACATCACCGTCAGCGGCTGCGACGGCGAGGTGGAGGTGGATATCGTGAACGCGCCGCCGCGGCAGCTGCCGTCCGGCCTGGAGCGGTCCGGGGGCGGCTTCGGCCTGGGCGGGATGCGCGACCGGATCGCCGCCTGCGGAGGCCGCCTGACCTCGGGACCGACTCCGGCGGGGGGCTGGCGGGTGTCGGCGCTGCTTCCGGCCGACCCGACGGATAGCTCCGCGCCGTGCGGCCATTCCCCGGCGCGGCGGTTACGCCCGCATGGCAGGCTAGCGAATTCCCGCGTGTCGCTCGTGGCAAAAACGGCGCTGTCGGGCAGAATGAAACAAGGCCCCCCCCATGTATGAGATGGAGGGGGCCTCGCCAGGTTCCGCGGCACCAGGTCGGCCGGTCGCCCGGCTTCACCGATGCCCACATCAGATAGGCCAGTTGCCCGGCTTCACCGATGCTCGCCCCGGATCGGCCAGTTTCCTGGCTTCCCCGACGCTCCGGATCCACCCGCCAGGGCCAGGCACCCGCTCGGGATACCGGTTTCCCGGCCTCCCGCACGTCCCCCGAGTTGCCTCGGGGGAGTGCCCGTATCTTGCGGTGAAAGCATTTCTACCTGCCTCGGCGAGTGCCGCGCAAGAGCTTTTCCCGAATTATTTTTACCCTTTTTAAAATCCACATGCTATCCACAGAAATCCAGAAGTTATCCGCATGTAGTGGCGTTTTTCCACCGGATTATTAACAGCTAATCCACAGGTCACGGGCTGTAACGCGCAGACCACGAGAATAGCAAATTTCTCGTCGCAATCGCTATTCTCGTGGTTTTCCGCCCGCCGTCCCGATACCGCCCGATCGCGCCGTATTGCCGCCCTACGGCCGTTCTCCGGCCGGGTGTCCCGACAAGCGGCCTGGGCCGCAGCGCTACCGCCCGGCCGAGTCCTGTGCCAGCTCCGCGACGTACGGCGTCCCGTCGCGCCAGGCCGCGATCTGCTCCGGCCGGCCGTACTCCGCCAGGTAGCCCGCGACCCGGTCCTTGACTTGATCCCACACCAGAACCGGAGGGAAACCGGAGCCACCGGCGAACGCGGGGAGCGGCTCGACCACCGTCTCCAGCGCGGGGTAGACGAACACCGCCGTCGACCGCCTGGTCACGGTGCCGCCCGCCAGGACCCGGTGCCGGCCCGGGCGCAGCCGCCCCCCGGTCCACCGGGCGAGCAGGTGCCCGGAGAACACCTGCAGCGCGCCCGGGATGAGCGGCACGCGGTTCCAGCCACCGTCGGGCCCCTGGAGCTGCAGCCCCTCGTACTCGCCCTGCTGGGCCAGGATCGTGACCGCCGAGTCGTCCGCGTGCTCGAGGAGCAGCAGCTTGTCCCCGGCGTGGTCGTCGGAGTACGTCCAGGTCGGGTAGTCGTTCACGGTCAGCCGGAAGTGCGGCACGCGGCCCAGGCCGAACGTGTCCTGGCGCAGGTGATGCGCCCGGGCGTACCACCCGAGCATGCGCCCGGCCAGGCCCCGGCACGCCTCCATATACCCGAACGCCGTTTCCCTGAGCCCCGGTTCATCCTCTGGCCAGGTGTTGGCGTGCGCGTACAGGCCGAGGTACTCGGCAGGCACCCCCGCCGCGCTCGCGTCCGGTATCCCGTCGAACTGGGCCACGTTGAACCGCTCGAGTTCCAGGTGCCCGAAGTCGTCCGGCCACTGCCGCCAGCCGCGGTAGGGGTGCGGGCTGGCCAGCCTAGCCTTCTGTTCGCGTGGCAGCGCGAGCAGCCGCGCCATCCGGCGGTTCAGGTCGTCGATCAGGTCCTGCGGCACGCCGTGGTTCACGACCTGGATGGCGCCGAGATCCTCGGTCCCCGCGCGGATCGCGTCGAGCTGTGCGGGGTCGCCCGCGCTGGCTGCCTCGAGATCGATCACCGGAATCGCTGACGTCATCGGCTCGGTCCGCCTTCCGCCTTGACAGGGGGCTAACCCCCCCTTCCGAATCCGGGGGCTAGCACCATCGGAAATGTCATACCTCGTCCCTACCGTATGAAGGGTACGGGGATGGTAACGGGGATTCGGAGCACAGGGGATGACTGCCGTCATGAGCGCGGAGCGTGCCACCAGGACGTGGCTCACGGGGGCGACCGGCCTGCTGATCGTCGCGGCCGCCTTCGTCATGATGGCCTGGGCCGCGCCGTCGCCACCGCACGCGGCGCCGCATCGGCCCGCGACGTCGACCTCGATCACGGCCCAGCTGGAGTCCCAGGTGCGGGCTGGGGCGGCGGGTCCGCGGGGGAGCCGCGCAGCACGCACACTGAGCGAGGACCGACCGTGACCTGGGCGCCGGCCCGCTGCGGCGGCCCGCCGGGCGCCCCAGGCTCGTAGCTGTCGATCTCGTGCTGCCACTGCGTGCCCGCCCGGGTCACGGGGATGGAGAACCCGATCGGTTCCCACCACGCGTTCACCAGGACGAGGAAGTCGTCGTCGACCAGCGGGCGCCCGTCGGGGCCGGTGTCGGGGTCGTCCGACCCGTCCAGGTAGATGCCGAGCGCCAGCGCGTTGGGGTCGGCCCAGTCCGCCTGCGTCATCTCCGTCCCGGCCGGGGTGTACCAGCCCAGTTCGGAGGCCTCGGCGCCGGACAGGAACCGCCGCCGGCGGAACACCGGGTGGTCCCGCCGGAACGCGAGCAGCCGCCTGGTAAACCCGAGCAGGTCGGTATCGACCGCGGACCAGTCGAACCAGGAGCTCTCGTTGTCCTGGCAGTACGCGTTGTTGTTCCCGCCCTGGGTGCGGCCTAGCTCGTCGCCGCCGAGCAGCAGCGGTACGCCGAACGACAGCAGCAGCGTCGTCAGCATCGCCCGCGCCTGCCTGGCCCGCAGGGCCGGCACCTCCGAGTCCGGCGTCGGGCCCTCGGCCCCGCAGTTCCACGAGCGGTTGTCGTCGGTGCCGTCCCGGTTGTCCTCGCCGTTCGCCTCGTTGTGCTTGGTGTCGTAGGAGACCAGGTCCCGCAGCGTGAACCCGTCGTGCACCGTGATCAGGTTCACCGACGCGGTCGGCCTGCGCCCGTCGTCCCCGTACAGGTCGGCGGAGCCGGCGAACCGGGTGGCGAACTCGCCGAGGCCGCCGATCTTCTGGCTGCGCCAGAAGTCGCGCATGGTGTCCCGGTACTTGCCGTTCCACTCGCGCCACAGCGTCGGGAACCGCCCCAGGTCGTAGCTGTCCATCTGCCCGACGTCCCACGGCTCGGCGACGAGCTTGGCCTGCGACACCACCGGATCCTGGGCGATCAGGTCGAAGAACGCGGAGACGGTGCTGAACCCGCCGTCCTGGCGGGCCAGCGCGGCCGCAAGGTCGAACCTGAACCCGTCGACGTGCATCTCGGTCAGCCAGTACCGCAGCGAGTCCATGATCAGCCGCAGCGCGACCGGGCTCCCGGCGTTCAGCGTGTTCCCGGTCCCCGTCGTGTCGTAGTAGCGGTCCGGGTCGGCCGGGTCGAGCCGGTAGTACGCCGCGTTGTCAAGACCGCGGAAGCACAGCGTCGGCCCGGACGGCCCGCCCTCGGCGGTGTGGTTGAACACCACGTCGAGGATGACCTCGAGCCCCGCGCGGTGCAGTGCCCGCACCATCGCCTTGAACTCGGCGACCTGCGCCCCGGCCTGCCCCGAACGCGCCCCCGCGGAGTACGCGAGGTGCGGCGCGAAGTACCCGATGCTCTGGTAACCCCAGTAGTTGGTCAGGCCCCGCTGCAGCAGGAAGCTGTCCGGCACGTACTGGTGCACAGGCAGCAGCTCCACCGCGGTCACGCCGAGGCTGGTCAGGTGCTCGAGGGCGGCCTCGTGGCCCAGCCCGGCGTAGCTGCCGCGCAGTTCGGCGGGCACCCCCGGATGCCGCATGGTGAAGCCCTTGACGTGCACCTCGTAGAAGACCGTGTCCGCGTAGTCGCGCCGTGGCGGCGCATCGTCCCCCCAGTCGAACGCCCCGTCGACCACCAGGCTGAGCGGCACGTGACCCGCCGAATCGAGCGCGCTCGGCGCGCCCACATCAGCGGCGTCGTAGTCGAACACCTCGGGCCCGAACGCGACCTCGCCCCGCACCGCCCGCGCGTAAGGATCGAGCAGCAGTTTCGCCGGGTTGCAGCGCACCCCGTGCCCCGGATCCCAGGGCCCGTGCACGCGGTACCCGTACGCCTGCCCGTACCCGGCCCCCGGCACGAAACCGTGCCAGACCCCGTCGTCGTAGTCGGGCAGCCGGACCCGGGTCTCCCCTCCGCCCTCGTCAAACAGGCAGACCTCCACGGCCTGCGCCACCCCGGACGCCACCGCGAAGTTGATCCCGCCGTCGCGCGCCGTCGCCCCCAGCGGCGACGGCCGACCCCGAACCGCATCCGTCACGCGCCATACGTTACCCACCCCGGCCCCGGCAGCTCCGCCCGCCAGCGCCCCTAATCACGTGAATCCCGCGCCGACCCCATCCCGATTATCCTTGCTAATCGTTCATGAGTTCGATATACTAGTCTCAATCTGCAAAATCATTATTTGACCGAACGGACGGTGGTGCATGCCCCGCGACCCGTTCCCCGACCCGGAGGGCGGCGTCCAGGAGCCTGACGGCCGGGAGCGTGACATCTGGCCCGGGGACGACTGGGATCCCGAGGCGGCGATGAACGCGCGGATCGCCGCGGTGGACGCGGGCCGGTACGAGGTGCCGCTGGAGGGCGCGGTTCAGGGCCTGTTCGTCTGCCTGCCGGCCGAGGACACGGACGTGGCCGGGTTCGCCCAGGACGGTGCGATGGAAACCACGCTGCCAGGCCCGCTGCTGGCCGCCGCGGTCCACGCCATCACCGGCGAGGGCGGCGAGGGGCTGGCGGCCTTGTCCGATGACCAGCTGATCGGGGTCATCGGAGCGGCCCGGCGGCTGGAAGCCAGGACCGCGTGGACCCAGATGGCGGCGGTGCGGGAGTTCGCCGCCCGCCGGCCCGCCAGCCGGGACCGCGGGCAGCAGCCGGGCGGCGCCGAGGGCGCGGCGTTCAGCATCTTCGCCGCCGACGAGTTGTCCTTCGCGTTCCACCTCACCTGGCAGAACGCGCAAAGCCAGATCGTCTATGCGTGCCTAGTGGCGGACCGACTGCCGCGGACCTTCGCGGCCCTCGCGGCAGGCCTGATCCACCCGGTCCACGTACGGATCATCGAGGACATGACCCGCGTGCTGACGGCGGAAGACGCCGCGCGGGCCGACGCGATCCTGGCCGTGGCGGCGCAGTCCAAGACGTTCGGGGAGCTGCGGACCGCCGCCCACCGCCTGGTCCTGCGGCTCGACCCCGACGCCGCCCGCCGGCGCAAGGAGGCCGCGCGGAAGGAAGCGTACGTCCGCCAGTTCCGTGAGGACTCGGGAAACGCCGGGATGATCGCCAGGGAACTGCCCTCCGACGAGGTGCTGGCCTCGTGGCAGCACGTGGACCAGCGCGCCCATGACCTGCGCGCCGCGGGAATGCCCGGCACGCTCCGCGAACTCCGGGTCCGGGCCTACCTGGACCTCCTGCAGGAGCGCGACAGCCGCGCCGGACCCAGCGGACCGTCCGGCCCGCCAGACGGAAACAGCGACGGTGGCCGGGAAGGCAACGGCGGCGGCCCAGGCTCGGACAGCGGACCGGGCGGGAGTGGCGGCCGCGGGCCGGACCGGGACAGCGGACCGGACCGTGGACCCGCCGGCCGCCAGGACCCAGGTCCCAGCATCGCCGCGCTGGTGACGATCACGGTCCCGGCGGAGACCCTGCTCGGCCCGGGCGAGCTGCCCGGCGAGGTCGGCGGGTTCGGGCTGCTGGACGCCCCGGCGATCAGGGACCTGGTGGCCGCCGCGGCCCGGCACCCGGACACGAGGTGGTGCGTGACCGCGCTGCACCCCGACGGGACCGCGGCCGCGCACGGCTGCGCCCGTGGCCGCCATCCCCCGCCGCCCCTAACTGGCCCCACCCGCCCCGGCGGCCCCGGCGGCGGCCTTCACGGCCCGGACCCACCGTCCGGAGCCGGGGCGCGGGACTACCTGACCGGGCTGCGGGTCCGGCTGGCCCCGATCGCCCGAGGCTACTGCGATCACTCCCGCGCCGAGACCGGTTACAAACCCAGCCGCAAGCTGGAGCACCTGGTTAACACACGCAACGCCAGGTGCTCCGCACCCGGCTGCGGCCGCCCAGCCGCCCGATCCGATAAGGACCACACGGTTGCGTGGCTCAAAGGGCGGCCTGACCTGCGAATGTAACCTGCTCCGCGATGCAAGCTATAACCACACAGGTCGTTATTCAGACTCCTCGCCCGACCAGCGAGTACGAGCGTGCCCTTCGAGGTGACGAAGGGCGCCCCGCAAAAGCGTGACTAGTCCATGCCTGTCTAGTTCGGCCACGTCGACTTCGATGAGGCTTGGACCGCCCCGAGTTTCCTGGAGGCTATGACTCCTGGGAAGGTTGGGGCTCATGGCATCACGGAAGCAGCACCCCGCGGAGCTGCGGGATCGTGCGGTGGCGATGGTCTTTGAGCTGCGTGCCGCGGCGGGCAGCTCGCGGGGCACCCTGGCAAGCGTCGGCCAGAAGCTCGGCATTAACCCCGAGACCCTCCGCAACTGGGTCGAAAAAGCGGAGGTCGATTCCGGGCGGCGGCCCGGGACCACGAGCGACGACAAAAAGCGCATCGCTGAACTGGAGCGCGAGAACCGCGAGCTGCGGCGCGCGAATGAGATCTTGAAGGCGGCGAGCGCTTATTTCGCCCGGGAACTCGACCCCCGACTTCCGCGCTAGTCGAGTTCATCGATTCGTACAAGGACCGGTTCGGAGTGGAGCCGGCCTGCGCGGTCCTGGAGATATCGCCGTCCACCTATTACGCGGCGAAGAAGAGGGAGGAGAATCCGTCCGCGCGGAACGAACGCGATGAGGAGCTGAAGAAGGTAATCACGCAGGCACGGGAAAAGAAAGGGCGGAAGCGTCCAGTCGCCCACGCGTGCCATGACATCGACGGTGCCGAGCCCGGCGGCGGTCAGCTGGATCTGCTCCAGTACGTGGCCCGGCCGGGCCGGTCCCAGCGGATCACCAGCAGGCAGCCACCGGGAGTGACCAGCACGGCACGGACGCGCTCGATCATCCTTTCTCCCAGATCATTGCCATGGGCAGCCGCCGAGAGCGATAACACGCAGGAGTCAGGCGGCAAGAAGTGGGTGGGCCTTGGCCTGCTCATAGAGCGGCTCGGGGGCCAAGTCGATGCCACCAGGCCAGACAATGGTTCCAGCTTCGGGATCGACCGTGACCTCGGCGAAGTAGGCGGGGTCGTTCAGCGGCGAGAGGGCACCCGTCCACCGTTCAGCGGAGAAGTCGACATCCCCGGCGGTGCCGTCACTGAAGAGCAGGCGCAGCGCGCGGTCACCGACTACGGCGACGCCTACGACGACCGGCAGGTAGTTCTCCTCCACGATCTTCATGCTACGCCAGCGGGCCGATGCCGAGCAGGGGCTCATTCCGCCGGGCGCGCTCCCAGTTCGCCAGGATCTCATCACGCCGGAGGGCAGCCCATTCACGGACGAACTGGAGAGCCCTGGGTCCAGGCTGCCGGCCAGCACCTCCCCGTCTGCCGAGACTGAGGCACGGCGGCCCGCATGATAGGCGTGGAAATGGGCCACGGGGTGATCGCGCTCGTTCCAGTACATGTAGATCACCACCCCGTAGAACGCGCTAACACGCGGCATGGCCCGACAATAGCCGCGCCAATCGCCATTCACAGGAAGAATCGTTAGCCGCTGACTGTTTTCCCAGCTCAACAGCCGTGCCTGCGAATGCCGTCAAGGTCCGCCGTGCGTGACATAACCACACAGGTTGTCCGCTTTCGGCTTCCATCTGGGGTCTCGCGAACCGGGCAAGTCGGCAGAGTTGTGCTTGACAGCGCGGCGGGTCCAATGAAGATAGCCTCCCATCGCAGGCGTCGGCTGCCGGATGCTGGCTCCGCTGCTAGCCGCGCGGCTGGCGCGGTGCCTCGGGCTTGGGTTGTGCGCCGGTGATGTAGGCCGCCACTTCTCGCACGAACTCCTCAAGGTCGCCCAGGCCCTTCAGCCTGTTGATGACTATCGAGTCATCAACCTCGATGTAGTCATGCACGAGTACGTTGCGGAACCCGACGGCCTTGCGCATCGAGACGGCCAACTTGGTTGCGAGAACCCCGTGCTCTCCGAGAAGCCGGACGGCGTCGCCGTTGTCGGCCGGAGGCCCCCAGCCTGCTGTCGCGCAGATGTGCTGCGCGACATCGACGCAAGCCTCAATGGCGGTAACGAAGGTGTACTTCACGCCGCGCAGCCAGATGGGATCCTGGCGGCGTTCATGGCTGGCGCCGGCTTCCTGCCGGAGGACCGCAGTGTCGTCGGCGATGCTGCGGAGCAGCCGCAGGACGCGATCTTCGTCTACCACGGGCTACCCGCGCCTGCCGGTGACGCTGGCCGCGAACTCCCGGTGTGCGCGGGTGATGCGCGGAAGCTCGTCGAAGTAAATCTTCCTGGTGGTAGCCTCCCACCGGACCCGGCTGACGGGATCAACATCGAAGAGCAGCCTGCCGCGTGCCGCCACTCTCCCGGCCAGCTCCAGCGGCGCATGGTCGAGGACCAGGAGGTCCACGCCAGGCGGCATCAGTATGTCGAACGCGTTCGGCGGCTGGCCGCCGAAGTACGCGGCGATGTCGATGTCCGAATCGGGACGGTACCGCCCAGAGGCGCGACTGCCATGCAGGTAGGCGAACCGTGCCCCGGCGCTCCTGAGCACGGCAGCGGACTCCGCCATCACTTCCGCTGCCCTGGCTTCATCCATCTCCCCAGTCTGACAGATCACCGGGATGCCTGCTGATGGCGACGACCGCCCTGATGGCCCGCTTCCTTTCCGTCACCTATCAAGCCCCGACGTCAAGTAGCCGGACAAGGTGTCGAAGTGACGATACTTGGACCACGCTGTGCGGTCGCCGATGACATAGAGACGGCGGCGTGCACGGCTGACCGCGACGTTGACCAGATTGGGACGCTGCGAGGCCCACTGCTTCGCGCCCGGCTTGGCCGGGTTCCCGCCGAGTATGAACAGGACAACGTCGGACTCCTTGCCTTGAGCTGTGTGCACCGTGCCGCCGCGAACGCCGGGGAATTCACGCAGTAGCTCCTCGATGCCGTCGGCGACGTCGCGGAACGGAGAAACTACGAAAATCTGCCTTGCGTCGACGGCATACTTGGATCGCAACGCCCTGAGCATCCTCCGGGCCTGCTCGCCCTCAGCGGGAATCCGGTGGCCCCGCGCGTCGCCGGTGGCAGGAATGTCTATCCATCCGCTGGGCGGTGCGGTCAGGGGTTCGCGCTGGCCCGAGGTGCCATACACCCATCAGGCCGCCGTAGGCGATCGTGTTGGACACGTCGAACATCGGCCGCTCACAACGCCGGTGGACCCGCAGCGGTGCACCGACCCAAACCTCGCCATCGTCGCCAGGCAGGTAGGTGCCGTACTGGTTGGCCTCATCCGCTAGCCGCTGCGCTGACGTGCTGCCCGGCAGCTACCGCTCGGCGATATCGGCGTTGATACGCAGCGCCTGCTGCGCGGTGAACGGGAGAGCCACAACCGGTTCGATCTGTTTCGGGTCGCCGACGACCACCACATCTCCACGACGTCACAGCCGAGGTCCCCGAAGGATTCGATCAGCTCAGGCAGCGGCAGCCACTGATCCGCCCCGATGCCGTCGCAGCCCTCCACGGTGGCCTGGTCGGGCGGCTCGCGGCGCCAGTACGGTTCGCCGATCAGCATCATGCCGCCGGGGACCAGGCTGCGCCGCAGCAGGGCGACCGTGCCCGCGACACCCCCGCCGATCCAGGTGGCGCCGATGCACGCGGCGACGCCGACCGGCCGGTCGGCGACGTACCCGGACGCATCGCCGTGCACGAAACTGACCAGGTCGGCCACGCCGAGCTCGGCGGCCCGAGCCCGGGCCGAGGAAATGAACACCGTGCTGATGTCCACCCCGGTACCGGTCAGCCGAAGGTCGCGGGCCCAGGTGCACAGCGTCTCGCCCGAACCGCAGGCCAGGTCGAGCACGGCCGTTCCCGGTGCCGGGCGGAGCGCGCGGCCCAGGGCCGCCAGCTTCTCTTCAGTGAACGGGTTGTGGATGCGGTGGCTGCTCTCTCGGATGGTGAAGCTACGCGGAAGGTCCACAGCGCTACCTTAGGCTGCGAGTTGTGTCATACCTTGCTGCCGCGCAGCGGACGGGGGAGTGGCTGCTCGCCACCGCCGAGCGGAGCCCGGAGGGCTGGTTCTGGCCCGAGAAGCCGGGAGTGTCCGCCGAGGTGATTCCCGGTCTCGGCTGGGGCACCGCCGCCCCGACGATGTTCTTCGTGGAAGCGTTCCGCACCACGGGCGACGAGCGCTGGCTGTCCGCCGCGCGCGAGGGCGTCCGCTGGATGGAGAACAACCTCGGCCCGTCCGCGGAGGAATGGGCGGGCTGCGGGCTGCTGACCGGCGTCGGCGGCTGGGTCGTGGTACTCACCGAGCTGGCCGATGCGGCGGGCGATGAGCGGGCCCGCCAGCTGGCCAGACGCGTCCTCGACACGGTGGCGGCGAAGGCGTCGGTCACCGATACCGGGGTGCACTGGCACGACCTGACCGAGATGGTGTGGGGCACCGCGGGCATCGGGTGCCTGATGCTGGCCCCGGGCGCCGACTACCTCGGCTCGGCGGCCACCGAACTCGCGGCCCGCGCGGGCGACTGGCTACTGGCCGAGGCCGAGACGGCGCCTGCGGGGATCCGGTGGTCGCTGGGCCCGGCATACGAGATCATGCGCCCCGGCAACAGCCGCCGCTTCCCGAACTTCGCACACGGCGCCGCCGGTATCGGTTTCTTCCTGGCCCGTCTGACGCAGGTCACCGGCGAGCGAAGGTTCCTCGACGCCAGCCTGGCCGCCACCGAGTGGATCATGACGACCGTCCGGACCGAGGACGACACGTGCGCGGCGTACCACCACGAACCCGACGCCACGGAACTGTTCACGCTGGGCTGGTGCCACGGGCCGCCCGGGCTCGGCTGGCTGTTCCGCCAGCTGGAATTGACCACCGGCGAAGCCGCCTGGAGAACCTGGCTCCGCCGGGCCGCCCGGGCCGACCTGCTGAGCGGGATCCCCGCGCGCCGGGAGCCCGGGTTCTGGGACAACGTCGCGCGCTGCTGCGGCTCGGCCGGGGTCGCCGAGTTCTTCCTTGACCTGCACCGCCTGGAGGGCCGGCCCGAGGATCTGGCCTTCGCCGTCACCCTCGTCGACGACATCGTCGGCCGGGCGATCGAGGATGAGTCCGGGATGCGGTGGTCGAACTACGAGTACCGGCGCCCCGACCCGGACCTGCCTCCCGAGACCTCCTACATGCAGGGAGCCCCGGGCATCGGCTCGACCCTGCTGCGCCTGCACCGCCACCTGGCCGGGGACCCGTGGACCGTCCGCTGGCCGCACGCTCCGTCCTGGATCGCAGGCGCCTAGCCCCGGCCGTTGACGAACGCGAGGATCTCCGCCAGCCCCGGCCGGTACCCGTCGGCCGTGTCGACCTCGAGAGCAGGAGCCTCGATCGAGACGCGGTCGAACGTGTCGTGGCCTAGCCGCTGCGACGTGTCATAGGCCGCCGCCGAGTCCACGTGCGCCCGGCGCAGCGGGTCGCCGGCCCTTCCGTCACCGAACCCGCCGGCTTCGGCGCCCTGGTGCAAGTCATCGCGGCCCCCGCTATGTGGGCCGCCGGGTGCGCTACAGCGCGGTGATGCGGACCCGCGAGGTCACCGACTGGGCCGGGCTGTGGCTGCGGGTCGACGCCCCCCACGGGATGGTCGTGCTCGACAACATGCAG
>JBOHCK010000128.1:0-16068 GCA_050698755.1 Streptosporangiaceae bacterium
GGCCGTGCGGGCCCATCCTGACGACACATCAAGATCGTTCCGCGCGGCCGCTCACGTTCCCGGGACCGACACGCCGCAATCGCCCGCTACGCCCCAGGCGTCCCTATCGCGCACCAAGTCGTAAGCGATACGGAGGACGACCGGATGGATCATGACCGGGCCCGCGCCCTGCTGCTCGCCGAGCGCGACGACGTGCTAAGCCTGCTCAAGGGCGCCGAGGACGCGGGACGCGACGACCGCGAAGCCGAGGTGGCGAGCGAGTCGGAGGACAATGCCGACGCCGCCCTGGCGCTTACCGAGGAAGGCCAGGATGACGCCATCGCCGAGAGCATGCGTGATCGGCTGGACGCCATCGAGCGCGCCCTGCAGCGGCTGGACGACGGCACGTACGGCCGGTCCGTCCGCAGCGGGGAGCCGATTCCCGACGAGCGCCTGGAAGCCGACCCCGCGGCCGAACTCACCGTCGACGAGGCCCGGGCGGCCGACCGCGCCTGAGCCCGGCCAGGCAGGCGCCGCGGCTACGCCGCGACCCATTTCCGGTCGCGGGGTTAGCCTCTGAGCCCGCTAGCGGCGGCCAGGAAAACGGCTGCTGCCACTCCGGCACACAGCAGCAGGAGCCATACGGTCCGGCGCCAGCTTCGTGTACCGGCGGCTGGTCTAGCCTCGTACGGCGCTGTCACCGCGTCGCGGCTCGGCTCACCCGGCGGGCCGGCCGCCGTGAACGCCACGGAGACCGCGCTGGCGGCCAGGCGCGGGCGGAGGCGGGCGGTGGCCGCGGCGGCGGCCCATCCGATCGTGGCGGTCACCAGCGGAATCGCCGCCAGGTTCTCGATCATGATGCTGCTTAGCCGGTCGCTGATGATGTAACTGACGGTCATGCCTGAGTCCTCCGGCGGCCCGGCGGCGCCGAGCACCACGACCGCGATCGTCCCGAACAGATACAGGCCAAGGCCGGCACTGATGGCGGCCAGCCGGGCGATGCGCCGGCCGGCGGCGGCGCTGCCTGCCCACAGCGTGCCGGCCACCCCCACCAGCACCGGCACCGCGACCATCGGCACCAGCGGCGTAAATGGCGCGGTCATCGGGGCGAGGGCCCCGTAAAAGGTGAATTCCCGCATCGCCAGCCAGGCCAGGACGACGACCAGGCCGCCCGCCAGTCCGGGAAGGACGAGACCGGGGCGGCGCAGCAGGGTGACCGCGGCGAGGGTGAAGCCAGCCAGGAAGACCACCATGATCACCGAGAATCCCCAGTCGCCGGTGCCCAGCCGGTAGCGGACGACGACGGAGGCGTACAGGTCGGCGGCGCCGATCGCGACGGCGGCCATCGCCCACACCGCCGCGCCAGCCCGCCGCCCCCAGGGCGGCAGCAGCAGTGCGGCGCCCGCGCAGCCGACGGCGAAGCTCCACCGCCGGCCCCGGCCCTCGATGTGGTCAAGCTCGCCGAGCATCGCCTGGCCCCACTCGGCCCGGCCGGCGGACAGCAGGCCGACCGCCCACCGCAGCAACCGCACGGGCGCGTCATCGCGCACGCCGGGGCCGGCCGGGACCACACGGGCGTAGCGCACGAGCAGCGCCACCGCGATGCCCACCGGGCACATCATCAAGACAAGCATCTTGGCCATTACGCCTCACTCCAGCGGGTACGCGGGAGCGGAACGGCCCGGCCGGCACCGGCGGCGGCCAGCGCCGCCACGTACTCCCGGCCGGCCGGGGACAGCCGGTACAGGTGGCGGGGCGGCCGGCTTCCCGGGCCCGGCTCCCAGGACGTCTCAAGCAGGCCGCGATCGGCGAGCCGGACCAGGATCGGGTACAGCGAGCCGGACTTCAGGTGTACCTCAGTGACCAGGTCATAGCCGTAGCGCCAGCGCGCCGGATCGGCCGCCAGCGCCCGCAGGACGCTGATGGCCTGCGCGGACGGGAGACGGTTGCGTTGCATGAGCGCTAACTCTACTCATGTAGCTGTAACAGTCAATAACCCGGGTGAGCCGGCTCTCATTCGCGGCCTGCCGAACCGTGTGGTTGCGGCAACGTGCACAGAAGAGTGGGTACGGTGCCACACCCATGGGGTAAGAATCAGGCCCTACGCCGCGGGCGGGACCCGCGGATCGCGCGGGCCCTGTGCGACACGAGGTCCCTGGGGTTCATGTGGCCCGTGAGCTTCGAGTGGCCCCTGTGGTTCACCGGGCACTGCCTTGCTGGGGCCGGCCTTCTTGTCCGGCGGTGGCCAGTCGGGTCCGGCCGGCCAGGAGGCAACCCGGACCGGACGGTCGGAGTGCGGGTTGCGGCCGTGCGCCACGAACCGCTCCATCCTGGTCGCGCCCGGCAGCTCGACCCGGGCCGAGACGAGCTCGGCCCCCTTACCGGTCAGTTCCAACCAGCAGATCTGCTGGTTACGCACATAGGCCGGGGGCAGGCCGAACCTTCCGCCGATGCCCTCCACCACCGAGGTGCACGACCCCGAGTTCGCGTAGAAGCCGCGTCCCGAGGCGGCCAGTTCGGGGTGGTGGGTGTGCCCGGAGATGAAGCCGTGGTAGCCATCGGCGACGAGGTCGGCGGCGCGCTGGCGCGCCGCCGTGTTCTGCCCGTAGCCCCGCTTGTCGAGCGCCAGCGCGCTGATCGACACCCAGGCCCGCCGGGCCACGACAGCGACTAGCGCGCCGATGACCAGGAGATCGACTACGGCGCCGTAGCCGAGGATTTCGGCCCGCCTGGCCCACGCGTCCGTGTCCGGGTAGCGCATGCGGAACGCGGCGAACTCCGGTATCCGGATCACGACCAGGATCACGAGCGGGAGGGCGATCACCCACCACAGGTGCCGGCTCAGCTTGCGGTAGACCATCCGGGAGCCGACGAACGAGGGGAAGTCGGTCGGATCCGACATCTCGTGCGCGCCGTCGACCCAGCCGCGGCCGAGAAACTCCAGGCGCGGGATGACCTCCCGCACGATGTGGTGACCCATCGGGGTGTCCAGCGGGTTGCGCGCGTCGCAGAAGCAGTTGTACGGGTCGAGCTGGTGGCCGTGCTCGACCCGGATCTTCCGGCCGTCGGCCAGGATCAGGTCCGCGGCCAGGCACAGCCGGGCCCCGGTCATCTCCCGCACCGTGTCGGCGCCCTTGACGTCCCAGGCCAGGTCGCCGTCGTGATTTCCGATGGCGTAGATGACCTGCCCGCCGCGCGCGGTCACCTCGAGCAGCGCCGCGCACAGGTCCTCGTGCGGGCGCAGGATGTCGTTGACGGTCGAGCCCGCAAACCCGAGCAGCTCGATCACGTCGCCCGCGAGCACCACGGTGAGAGGAGGGTCTGCCCCGGCCTCGGTGGTCAGGTGCTGCGCGAGCGTCTCGCAGGACCGTCCGGACACGTCCGTGCGGGACGGGGGCAGGTGCAGGTCGCTGACCGTTATCACCTTTCCGCCGGGCGGGATGGCCACCTCGAGCAAGTCCACGATGTCGGGTCGCGGCGCAGCAGGCATAGCGGTGTGCTTGTCTTTCTCGGGCTTTCCTGGGGGCTGGTTCCTAATGGCCGGTTCCTCGGTGATCTGGTTTGTTCGTACCAGGTTTCTTCCCCGTCAGCTAGCTCCCCATCGGCGCGGCACGGCGGTACCACCAAGAATTCACGGCACAGAAAGGTAATACGCATCCGTCCGCCACGCGGTTCCCGATGGGGGCAGCGGGGCGGGAACCAGTGTTCGTTAGGGTCAAGAAAAGAATTTAGGCAGCGGGTGGCCGGCCGGATACCGTCCCTATCCATGGAACCAGGGGAGTACGACCACCACGACGTCGAGGCGGCGGCCCGCGCGCTGTGGGAGTCGCACGACGTATACCGGTACGACCCCGGGGACCCGGACGCGCTGGCTGGGTCGCGGCCCACCTTCAGCGTGGACACGCCGCCGCCGTACGTCTCGGCGGCGCACCTGCACGTGGGGCACGCGATGAGCTACTCGCAGCCCGACTTCATCGTCCGCTACCGCCGGATGCGCGGCGAGCGAGTGTTCTACCCGATCGGGTTCGACGACAACGGGCTGCCCACCGAACGGTACGTGGAGCAGGCCTACGGCGTGCGGGCGGTCGACATGCCGCGGGCCGAGTTCGTGGCGCTGTGCCTGGCGGAGACCCAGCGCACGGCCGCGCGGTACGAGGACCTGTGGCGGCGGCTCGGGCTGTCGCTCGACTGGTCGCTGCGCTACTCCACCATCGACGCCCGCTGCCAGCGGACCGCCCAGACGGCCTTCATCGCCCTGCACGAAAAAGGCTACGTGCGCCGCGCGGCCGAGCCGATCCTGTGGTGCCCCGAGGACCGCACCTCGCTGGCCCAGGCGGACGTGGAGGACCTGGAGCGGACGAGCAGGCTGCACACGATCAGGTTCGGCGAGAACGTGCTCATCGCGACCACCAGGCCCGAGTTGCTGCCGGCCTGCGTGGCGCTGTACCACCATCCCGCCGACCCCCGCTACACCGACCTGGCCAGCGCCCGGGTGCCCCTGTTCGACTACGAGGTGCCGGTGCTGGCCGACGAGGACGTGGACCCGGAGTACGGGACCGGGCTGATGATGGTGTGCACGTTCGGCGACAGCGAGGACGTGCTGCGGTGGCGGCGCGATCATCTGGCGCTGCGCCTGGTGGTGGAGCCGGACGGGCGCCTGGGCGAGCTGGCGGGGGAGTTCGCCGGGCTGACGGTGAGCCAGGGGCGTTCGGCCATCGTCAAGGCGCTCGGCGAGGCCGGGCGGCTGGTAGACAGCGTGCCGGTGCGGCAGGTGGTCGGGGTGCACGAGCGGTGCCAGACCCCGATCGAGTTCCAGATCAGGCCGCAGTGGTTCATCGCGGTGCGGGAGAACGCCGACCGGTTCCGCGCCCGCGCGGCCGAGCTGGAGTGGATCCCCTCGTTCATGCGGCGGCGGCTCGAGGACTGGATCGACGGGCTCAAGTGGGACTGGAACATCACCAGGCAGCGGCGTTACGGGGTGCCGTTCCCCGTCTGGTTCTGCGCCGCCTGCGAGGCGCCGGTCCTGGCCAGGCTCGACGACCTGCCGGTCGACCCGCTCACGGATTCCCCGCCGGTGACGGCGTGCCCGTCCTGCGGTTCCAGCCAGTTCACTCCCGACCCGGACGTGATGGACACCTGGATGACGTCGTCGCTGACCCCGCAGATCAACGACGGGTGGGCGCTCGGCGGTACCGACCCGGCCCTCGCGCCCATGTCGATGCGGGTCCAGGCGTTCGAGATCATCAGGACCTGGCTGTTCTACTCCATGGTCCAGTCGGAGCTGCTGTTCGGCCGGCTGCCGTGGCGGACGGCGCTCATCTCCGGCTGGGGGCTGAGCGAGCAGGGCAAGAAGCTGTCCAAGCGCGACCTGGACCGGTCTACGGAGGCCAGCGGCTACAACCGGTACGTCCCGGACGACGTGATGGACAAGTACGGCGCGGACGCGCTGCGCCTGTGGGCGACCCGCGGGCGCATCGGCACCGACCTGAAGTACAACGAGAAGGACATCAGGACCGGGCGGAAGTTCGCGGTCAAGCTGTGGAACGTCGGGCGGTTCCTGGCCATCAACCTCGGCGACTTCAGTCCATCGCTTACCGCCTTCGTGCCGCCGGGGGAGCGGGACATCGTCGACCGGTGGGTCCTGTCTCACCTGGCCGAGGCGGTCGGTGAGGCGACGGCGGCGTTCGATGGCCACGACTACATGCAGGCGCACCAGGCCGCCTCCCGGATGTTCTGGTCCGTCTACTGCGACCGGTACATCGAGATGATCAAGGACCGGGCCGGGGAGGCCAGCGCCCGGTGGACGCTGTGGGAGTCCTACCGGGTGCTGCTGGGGCTGTTCGCGCCGTTCGCCCCGTTCGTGACCGAGCACATGTACCAGCGGTTCTACCGCGACCACGAGGAGTCGGTCTCGCTGCACCTGACCCGGTGGCCGGTCGCCGATCCGGCGTGGGCGTCCGGGGATCGCTCGGCCGTGACGGCCGTGGATCAGCTGGCGGTCATCTTGGACGCGACCCGGGCACTGCGCAGCGGGCAGCGGCTGGGCAACTCGGCCCGGCTGAGCCAGCTGATCCTGCAGGCGCGCGATGCGCAGGCCGAGGCGCTGCTGGCCCAGATCGCCGAACCCCTCCGCCTTGCCACCCGCGCCGACGCCGTGGTCCGCGGCCCGGCCGCCCATCCCAGCGGGGCCGAAGGGATTACGGTCGGCATCGTCGCCTAGTGCGGCAGGCCGGCAAGCGCGTCGCGGGCCGTCGCGATGGCGCCGGTCAGGAGCGTGGTGTGGTCCGGCGAGCTCCCGCCGGGGCCGTAGTAGGAGTCCTGGAGTTCGGCGTTGCCTGACCAGACCCACAGCTCCACGAGGGGAGCTCCGCCCTGGGTCTGGAATACGGCGACGGCCTCGTCGCCGAGGCCCGGCAGCGCCTGCGTTCCGGTGACCCTCGTGGTCCCGGATCCGAGGGTTGTCCCGGCTCCGCTGCCCTGGCTGGCGGCCTGTGTGTCGCTGTTGAAGGCCTGCTGAGCGCTCGAGGCGACGGGATAGAGGTTCAGTCAGGTCGCGCGGTCCGCTGCCGCCCGGCGCGGGTCGGCTGGTACAGCGTGGCGGTCGCCTGGGCGGCCCCGGCCAGCCTCGCGCGCAGGGCAGGCGGCTCCAGCACCTCGATGTCCGGGCCGAGGGCCAGGAACTCCCGGCACGCGTGCTCGACCGACTCGATCGGCACGACCGCGCGGATCCAGCCGTCGGGTTCGGCGACACCAGCCTCGCGCACGGCCTGCACGGCGGCCCCTGGCAGCCTCGCCGCGGCGGCGGGTGCGACCCTGACCAGCGCGTCGGCCCGATGCAGGTAGGCGCGGAAGTCGGCCAGGTAGGCCTGCCAGTACCTGGCCAGCTCGAAGGCTTCAGGGACGGCAAATTCTTCGTCAAGCACGCGCAGGTCGAGGATCTGGTCAACCCGGTAGGTCCGCGGGCCAGGACCCGCCACCAGGTACCAGCGCCCGGCCTTGAGGACCAGCCCGTACGGTTCCAGTCGCCGGTCGACGTCGGTCGGCTCCTTCCAGCGCCGGTAGCGGACCTGTAGCACGCGGCCGTGCCAGACCGCACTGGCCACCGCGGGCAGCTGCGGCACCTCGTCGGTCGGCGCGTACCAGCCGGGAGCGTCAAGGTGGAAGCGGGCCTGGACCCGCCCGACCTGCTCGCCGAGTTCGGGCGGCAGGGCCGCCAGCAGCTTGAGCTGCGCCGCCGCCAGCACCGGGCCGAACCCCATTTCCGAGGCGGGCCCCGGCAGGCCGGACAGCACCAGCGCCCTGGCCTCGTCCACGCTCAGGCCGGTCAGCCGGGTTCGGTAGCCGTCGAGCAGCTGGTAGCCGCCGCGGTGCCCGGCGTCCCCGTACAGCGGGATGCCAGCCTCGTGCAGAGACTCCACGTCGCGGTAGACGGTGCGGACCGAGACTTCGAGCTCGGCGGCGAGCTGCGCGGCGGTCATCCGCCCCCGGGCCTGGAGCAGGAGCAGGAGGGCAACGAGCCGACTCGCGCGCATGACCCGATTCTGCGTCACTCCACTGACAACAGATGTCAGGGGACCGGCCCTAGCGTGCGGCCATGACCTTTACCGAGAAGTTCCTGCGGGCCAGGCCCTCGATCGAGGTGGCCGGGCGATCCGTCAAGCGCTATCACGTCACCTCGGGACCTCAGGGCGTTGAGCCCGAGGTGGAGCAGGCGGCGCTCGCGATCCTGCCCAAGCTGCTGCCGGAGCCCGACGGTACGCCGCCCGCCACCTTCGTCGTGGTGCACCGGAGCCGCGGTGACAACGCGGCCTACCTCAACGCCTACAGCTGGGTCTGGGACAACGTGCTGTACTTCCGCGCCGCTGCGGCGGCCCAGCCGGAGCTGGGCTGTCCCGACACCGACCCGACGAGCTTCATCGTGATTGAGGACCGGCCCTGGATCGGGTGCGTGTGGGAGCTGCCGCCGATCGCCCACGAGCGCGACGCGTGGGTCCGCCACATGCTCCTGCCCGACCAGCCGGATCTGGGGGCCTACCTGGCGGACTCCATGCCGGACGGCCTGACCGGGCGCATCGCGTGAGCCGCGACGGCGCGCGGGACTTCGACTTCTTGCACGGCCACTGGCGGATCGACCACCGTCGGCTGAAGGAGCGGCTGACCGGCTGCGAGGAGTGGGAGGAGTTCAGCACGCGGCTGGAGTGCCGGCCCATCCTCGGGGGCGTCGGCAACCTGGACGAGGGCGAGTTCCCTTCCCGCGGCTACCACGCGATGTCGCTGCGACTGTACGACCCGCGCGAGCACACGTGGACGATCTACTGGATCACCAGCCTGTCCGGCGGCATCGATCCCGGGGTGACCGGCCGGTTCACCGATGACGTCGGCGAATTCCTCGGCGCCGATGCCCACGAGGGAATCCCCGTTCTCGTCCGCTACACCTGGTCCGATATCACCTCGGCCGCGGCCCGGTGGGCGCAGGCGTTTTCCGTCGACGACGGGCGGACCTGGGAAACCAACTGGATCATGAACCTGACCCGGACCTGACGGCCGTATCCGGCCCGGCACCACCCCTGCCGGTACGCGACAATATCCCGATGCGGACGATCGCGCTCGAAGAGCACTTCTGGACGGCCGAACTCGCGGCGGTGGCCGACTCTGGCCGGATGGACGCGTGGGGCAGGCAGATCGATGACCGGCTTCGCGACCTGGCCTCGGGCCGGCTGGCCGACATGGACGCCAACGGCATCGACCTCCAGGTCATCTCGCACGTGGCCCCCGCCGCCCAGGGCCTGGCCGGAGCCGAGGGCGTAGCCCGCGCCCGCCAGGCCAACGACCTGCTGGCCGCGGCGGTTCGCGCGCACCCGGACAGGTTCGCCGGGTTCGCCACTCTGCCCACCGCCGACCCGCACGCCGCGGCCGACGAGCTCGAACGGGCCACTGGCGAGCTCGGGTTCGTGGGTGCGATGGTCAACAGCACCCTCGGCTCCAACGACGCGTTCCTCGACGACCCCAGGTTCGAGCCGCTGCTCGACCGCTTCGAGCGGCTCGATGTGCCCCTGTACCTGCACCCGGCGCCGCCGTCGGCGAGCCTGCGCGAGGTCCTGTACAGCGGGCTGCCCCCGGCGGCGGCGGCCAGGCTGGCGACCGGCGCCTGGGGCTGGCACGCCGAGGCCGGCCTGCACGTGCTGCGGATGATCGCCACCGGCGTCTTCGACCGGCACCCCGGGCTCCGGCTGATCATCGGGCACTGCGGCGAGATGCTCCCGTTCATGCTGGCCCGCATCGACGCCATGCTGCGACTGGACACCATCGCGATGAAACCGTCGGAGTACTTCGCGCGGAACATCTGGGTCACGACGAGCGGGCTGTTCAGCATCCCGCCGGTGATGTGCACCGTGCAGGTGCTCGGCGTGGACCGGGTGCTGTTCAGCGTGGACTACCCGTTCGGCCCCAACGCGGCGGGCCGCGCCCTGCTCGACACGCTGCCGCTGAGCCGCGAGGACGTGGCCAAGATCGCGGCCGGCAACGCCGAACGCGTGCTGCGCCTCCAGACCGCGGCACCGACTCCGGCGTCGTGATTTACGTCACGTTGATCTTGTGAAAAATTTGCGCTGGCAGGGGCATTTACGGCATACTTGTGTTGTGAAAAACGTCGGGTCAGCCATGCCCAGGGGAGGCCTCACCGGCTCCGCTGTGCACTCGGGACCCGCCAGCCCCGGGTCACCGACCCGTGGCCAGGTGGCCAGGCTGATCCTGGAGCTCGGGCCCTCGACCGCCGCCACGCTCGGCAGCAGGCTCGGGCTCACCCCGGCGGCCATCCGGCGCCACCTCGACAACCTCATAGCGGAAGGCCTGATCGAGACCAGGACGGCCAGGACCTACGGGAACCGGGGCCGCGGTCGGCCGGCCAAGCTCTACGTGATCACCGACGCCGGGCGGAGCGCGTTCGAGCACGCCTACGACGACCTGGCCACCAGCGCGCTGCGCTTCCTGGCCGAGACGGCCGGGCCCGAGGCGGTCACCCAGTTCGCCCGCAGGCAGCTCGCCGACCTGGAGTTCAGGTACGCCCCGGTGGTCGACCAACCGGAGCTCGCCGACCGGGTGCAGGCCCTAGCCGAGGCGCTGTCAGCCGACGGTTACGCCGCATCGGCTGGCCCGGCGCCCGCGATCGGAGGTATGTCCGGGGAGCAGCTCTGCCAGCACCACTGCCCGGTGGCGCACGTGGCGGCCGAGTTCCCGCAGCTCTGCGAGGCGGAGACCGAGGCGTTCGGCAGGCTGCTCGGCACCCCCGTGCAACGCCTGGCTACGATCGCGCACGGCGACGGCATCTGCACCACGCACGTCACGGGCCAGCCGGTTGGGAAGGCAGCCCCAGGGAAGGCCAGCACGGCCACGGTAGTTGCACAAAAGGGAATTTCCGGGCCGGCCGGACCAGGCCGGACCGCTTCCGATATCACCACAGAGTCCGGAGGGCTCTTGACATGACCACCACGCAAGAACAGCAGCTCGAAGGGCTGGGCACGTACAAGTTCGGCTGGGCCGACTCGGACGTGGCCGGAGCCTCCGCGCGCCGGGGCCTGTCCGAAGAGGTGGTCCGCGACATCTCGGCGCGGAAGAACGAGCCGGAGTGGATGCTCGAGATGCGGCTCAAGGGCCTGAAGTACTTCGGCCGCAAGCCGATGCCCGCCTGGGGCGCCGACCTGTCCGGCATCGACTTCGACAACATCAAGTACTTCGTCCGCTCCACCGAGAAGCAGGCCGCGAGCTGGGACGAGCTCCCGGCCGACATCAAGAACACCTACGACAGGCTCGGCATCCCCGAGGCGGAAAAGCAGCGCCTGATCGCCGGCGTGGCGGCTCAGTACGAAAGCGAAGTGGTGTACCACAAGATCCGCGAGGATCTCGAGGAAAAGGGCGTCATCTTCCTCGACACCGACACCGCACTCAGGGAACAGCCGGACCTGTTCCGCGAGTACTTCGCCACGGTGATCCCGCCGGGCGACAACAAGTTCGCCTCGCTGAACACGGCGGTCTGGTCGGGCGGGAGTTTCATCTACGTGCCGAAGAACGTCAAGGTGGAGATCCCGCTGCAGGCCTACTTCCGGATCAACACCGAGAACATGGGCCAGTTCGAGCGGACCTTGATCATCGTCGACGAGGGCGCCTACGTGCACTACGTCGAGGGCTGCACCGCGCCCATCTACAAGTCCGACTCGCTGCACTCGGCGGTGGTCGAGATCATCGTCAAGAAGGACGCTCGCTGCCGGTACACCACGATCCAGAACTGGTCCGCCAACGTCTACAACCTGGTGACCAAGCGCGCCGTGGCCCAGCAGGGCGCGACGATGGAGTGGATCGACGGCAACATCGGCTCCAAGGTGACGATGAAGTACCCGGCGATCTACCTGATGGGCGAGCACGCGCGGGGCGAGACGCTCTCGGTCGCGTTCGCGGGCACGGGCCAGCACCAGGACGCGGGCGCCAAGATGGTGCACTGCGCGCCGAACACGTCCTCGACGATCATCTCCAAGTCGGTGGCCAGGGCCGGCGGCCGGACCTCCTACCGGGGCCTGGTCAACGTGCAGGAAGGCGCCGAGCACTCTAAGTCCAACGTGAAGTGCGACGCGCTGCTCGTGGACACGGTCAGCCGCAGCGACACCTACCCGTACGTGGACGTCCGCGAGGACGACGTGGAGATGGCCCACGAGGCCACGGTCTCCAAGATCTCCGAAGACCAGCTGTTCTACCTCATGAGCCGCGGCATGACCGAGGACGAGGCGATGGCTACCATCGTCCGCGGGTTCGTCGAGCCCATCGCCCGGGAGCTGCCGATGGAGTACGCGCTCGAGCTGAACCGGCTGATCGAGCTCCAGATGGAGGGGGCGGTCGGCTGATGTCGGCTGGACTACAGGGAGCGATCGAGTCGGCTCCCGTGACCAGGCTGCACGAACACCGGTCCTTCGACCTGGCGGACTTCGCCGTGCCGACCGGCCGCGAGGAGGAGTGGCGGTTCACCCCGCTGCGCCGCCTCCGGGGCCTGCACGCCGAGACTGCGCCGCCCGCCGCCCCGGTGCCCGTGGAAGTCGGCATCGACGCGGCGCCCGAGGTAAAAGCCTTTTTGGCCGAACGAGCGATGGCTATCCTCCCGCGCACCTTCATCCCGTCCGACCGGGTGAGCGCCCGGGCGTATGCGGAGTTCGCGGAGGCGGCGGTGATCACGGTGCCGGCCGAGGCCGACGCCTCGCGGCCCACCGTCGTCACCGTGACCGGTCACGGCGCCGACGGCGCCGCGTACGGCCACCTGCTCGTGCAGGCCGAGCCGTTCTCCCGGGCCGTGGTCGTGCTCGACTACCGCGGCAGCGCCACGTACGCGGACAACGTGGAGCTGGTGGTCGGCGACGGCGCCTCCCTTTCTGTCGTCAGCTTTTACGACTGGGCCGACGACACGGTCCACCTGTCGCACCACTACGCCACCCTCGGCCGGGACGCCAGGCTCAGGCACACCGCGGTCACGCTGGGCGGGTCCGTGGTCCGGCTCGCCCCCTCGGTCCGCTACGGCGCTCCCGGCGGCGACGCCGAGCTGACCGGGCTGTACTTCGCCGACGCGGGCCAGCACCTCGAGCACCGGCTGTTCGTCGACCACGACCGGCCGAACTGCCGCAGCCGGGTCACCTACAAGGGCGCGCTCCAGGGTGAGGACGCCCACGCGGTCTGGATCGGCGACGTGCTGATCAGACCGGAGGCGACAGGCACCGACACCTACGAGTACAACAGGAACCTGGTGCTGACCGACGGCACCCGGGTGGACTCGGTGCCGAACCTGGAGATCCTCACCGGCGAGATCATCGGGGCCGGGCACGCCAGCGCCAGCGGCAGGCTCGAGGATCAGCACCTGTTCTACCTGATGGCCCGCGGCATCCCGTACACCGAGGCCCGCAGGCTCGTCATCCGCGGGTTCTTCGGCCAGCTCATCGACACCATCGAGGTGCCTGAGCTGCGCGAGCGGATCGCCTCGGCGATCGAGGCCGAGCTGGAGAAGTCACTATGACAGAGACCCCTGTTTTCACCCGGGCGTGCGCCCTGTCTGACCTGCCCGTCGAGGGCGTCATCGGCGTCGAGGTGGCGGGGGAGCCCGTCGCCGTGGCCAGGACCGGCGGCGATGTCTACGCGCTGCGCGACGTGTGCTCGCACGCTGAGGTCCCGCTGTCCGAGGGCGAGATCTACGACCACACGGTCGAGTGCTGGCTGCACGGGTCGTGCTTCGACCTGCGCACCGGCGAGCCCACCGGGCTGCCCGCCACCGAGCCCGTTCCTGTCTATCCCGTCAAGATCGAAGGCGACGACGTGTACGTCGCCGTGAACAAGGAGTCATAGTGGCCACCCTCGAGATCCGCGACCTGCACGTCAGCGTGGAGGAGAGTGTCGGCGTCCACCGGGAGATCCTGCGCGGCGTGGACCTGACCGTCGCCGAGGGCGAGACGCACGCCCTCATGGGCCCGAACGGCTCGGGCAAGTCGACCCTGGCCTACGCGATCGCCGGGCACCCGAAGTACAAGGTCACCCAGGGCAGCGTGACGCTGGACGGCCAGGACGTACTGGCCATGACCGTGGACGCGCGCGCCAGGGCCGGCCTGTTCCTGGCCATGCAGTACCCGGTCGAGGTTCCCGGCGTGTCGGTATCGAACTTTCTGCGGACCGCCGTGACCGCGGTCCGCGGCGAGGCGCCCAAGCTCCGCAACTTCGTCAAGGAGCTGCGCGCGGCCATGGCCGCGCTGTCGATCGACCCGGCCTTCGCCGAGCGGAACCTGAACGAGGGATTCTCCGGCGGGGAGAAGAAGCGGCACGAGATCCTGCAGCTCGAGCTGCTGAACCCGAAGGTCGCGATCCTGGACGAGACCGACTCGGGCCTGGACATCGACGCGCTCAAGGTCGTGTCGGAGGGCATCAACCGCTTCCGCGAGCAGCCGGGCCGCGCGATGCTGCTGATCACGCACTACACCCGGATCCTGCGCTACGTGAAGCCGGACTTCGTGCACGTGTTCGTGGGCGGCCGGATCGTCGAGGAGGGCGGCCCCGAGCTGGCCGACCTGCTGGAGAACGAGGGTTACGAGCGGTTCACGGGGGTTCCCGCATGACCGCCGCGACGGCGCACCTGCCCGTCGAAGCGATCCGGGCCGACTTCCCCGCGCTGGCCAGGACGGTGCGCAACGGCAACCAGCTGGTCTACCTGGATTCCGGGGCCACCTCGCAGAAGCCCGTCCAGGTGCTCGACGCCGAGCGCTCGTTCTACGAGCGGCACAACTCCGCCGCGCACCGCGGCACCCACCTGCTCGGCGAGGAGGCCACGGACGCCTACGAGGGCGCCAGGGAGAAGGTCGCCGCGTTCATCGGGGCGCAGCCCGGTGAGGTCGTGTTCACCAAGAACGCCACCGAGGCCATCAACCTGGTCGCCTACGCGATGAGCAACGCGACGGTGACCGGCGCCCAGGAGGCTGAGCGGTTCCGCGTTCTTCCTGGCGACGAGATCCTGATCACCGAGATGGAGCACCACGCCAACCTGGTCCCCTGGCAGCAGCTGTGCGAGCGGACCGGCGCCACGCTGCGCTGGCTGGGCGTCACCGCGGACGGGCGGCTCGACCTGGACCACCTGGACGACATGATCACCGGGCGGACCAAGATCGTCGCAGTGACCCACCAGTCGAACGTCACCGGCACGGTCCCGCCGGTGGCCGACATCGCCAGGGCGGCGCACGAGAAGGGCGCACTAGTGCTCGCCGACGCGGCCCAGTCGGTGCCGCACCAGCCGGTCGACGTGGCCGCGCTCGACGTGGACTTCCTGGCCTTCTCCTCGCACAAGATGCTCGGGCCCTACGGCATCGGCGTCCTGTTCGGCCGCGCCGAGCTGCTGGAGGCGATGCCGCCGTTCCTGGCCGGCGGGTCGATGATCGAGGTGGTGCGGATGGAGGGCAGCACGTTCCTGCCGCCGCCGGCGCGCTTCGAGCCGGGCGTCCCCGCCGTGGCCGAAGCGGCCGGCCTGGCCGCGGCCGTCGACTACCTGACCGGCCTGGGCATGTGCAACGTGGCGGCGCACGAGGAGTCGCTGACCGAGCACGCGCTCGACACCCTGCGCGAGATCAACGGCGTGCGCATCCTGGGGCCCGACTCCACCAAGGACCGTGGCGGCGCCGTCTCGTTCGAGGTCCAGGGGGTGCACCCGCACGACGTGGGCCAGGTCCTCGACGAACTGGGCATCGCGGTCCGCACCGGGCACCACTGCGCCTGGCCGCTGCACCGGGCCCTGGGCGTGCAGGCCAGCACCCGGGCCAGCTTCTACGTATACAACACCCACGCCGAGGTAGACGCCCTGGCTGAGGGCATCCGCTACGCCCAGCGTTTCTTCGGCGTGGAACGCTAGACGGGATGACCGCACGAGCTTTCCGTGTTAGGAGGTGACGTGATGCAGCTCGAGTCGATGTACCAGGAGATCATCCTGGACCACTACCGCAACCCTCACCACAAGGGACTGCGGGAGCCCTTCGACGCCGAAGTGCACCACGTCAACCCGGTCTGCGGGGACGAGGTGACCCTGCGGGTCACCCTCAAGGACGTCGATGGCGAGCCCGTGGTGGAGGACCTGTCCTACGACTCGCTCGGCTGCTCGATCAGCCAGGCCAGCGCCTCGGTGATGAGCGATCTCATGATCGGCAGGCCGGTCGGCGAGGCGATGCGGATCAACCAGGTGTTCCTCGAACTGATGAAGTCGCGGGGCGCCGACGTCCCCGACGAGGACGTGCTCGAGGACGCGGTGGCGTTCGCGGGCGTGTCCAAGTACCCGGCCAGGATCAAGTGCGCGCTGCTGGCCTGGATGGCGTGGAAGGACGCGACCGCGCAAGCCATGGAAGGTGAGGCAAGGCGATGACGGAGAACGCGACTTCGCAGGAGTCGGCGCCGGAGACCGGCGAGGTGACCACCGAGCTCACCGCCGAGCAGGCAGACGTGCTCGAAGCGCTGCGGGACGTCGTCGACCCGGAACTCGGCATCAACGTCGTAGACCTGGGCCTGGTCTACGGCGTTGACGTCAGCGCCGACCGC
>JBOHCK010000129.1:0-16063 GCA_050698755.1 Streptosporangiaceae bacterium
ACGTGCTGGTGATCGAGAAGTCGGCCGGTGGCGTCCGTGCCGACGTGCCTGCCAACCTGGACCAGAGCCGGCGCGCGGCCAGGATCAGTCTGGAGGGGGCGCCGGCGACCGTGCTGCCAGGCGCGCGGGGGCTGCTGACCGACGTGGCCCGGGCGGTGCTCGCGGCCGAGGCGGCCGGCCTCGCCGCCGAGACCACCGAGCAGGCGGCCGAATACGCCAAGGTCCGCCAGCAGTTCGGCCGCCCGATCGCGACCTTCCAGGCGGTCAAGCACCATTGCGCGAACATGCTGGTGGCCGCCGAGGTGGCGACGGCCGCCGCGTGGGACGCCGGCCGGGCCGGGCTCGACGGCGGTGACCAGCTCAGCTTCACCGCGGCCATCGCGGCGGTCCTCGCCGTGCCCGCCGCGGTCGCCAACGCCAACCTGAACATCCAGGTGCACGGCGGGATCGGGTTCACCTGGGAGCACGACGCGCACCTGTACCTGCGCCGGGCCGCGGCGGTGGCCGCGGTGGTGGCCGGAGAGCAGGCGTCGATCGAGGTCACCGACCTGGTCCGCCGCGGGGTGCGCCGGGCGGCCGCGATCGACCTGCCCCCCGAGGCGGAGCCGATCCGCGACGCGATCGGACCCGACGTGGCCCGGCTGCGCGACCTGAAGGGCGCGGAGAGGAAGCAGGCCCTGATCGAGTCCGGCTACGCGATGCCGCACTGGCCGAAGCCGTGGGGCCGCGATGCGGGCGCGATCGAGCAGCTAGTGATCGAGCAGGAGTTCGCCTCGGCCGGGATCAAGCGGCCCAGCTACGGGATCACCAGCTGGATCCTCCTGACCCTGATCCAGTACGCCAGCCCGGAGCAGGTGGCGCGCTGGGTCCGCCCCGCCATGGACCAGGACGTGGTCTGGTGCCAGTTGTTCAGCGAGCCGGGTGCCGGGTCCGACGCGGCCGGCATCAGGACCAGGGCGACCAGGGTGGAGGGGGGCTGGCGGATCAACGGGCAGAAGGTCTGGACGAGCGGCGCGCACGTATCCGATTTCGGCCTGGCCACGGTGCGGACGAACCCGGACGCCCCCAAGCACCAGGGCATCACCACCATGGTGATCGACATGCGTGCGCCCGGCGTCACCGTCCGCCCGCTGAAGATGCCGTCGGGGAACTCCGATTTCAACGAGGTCTTCTTCGACGACGTGTTCGTCGCCGACGCCGACGTGGTCGGGCCGGTCGATGCCGGCTGGACCGTCGCGCGCGCGACGCTCGGCAACGAGAGCGTCAGCATCGGCGGCGGCGACGGCGGCCGGACCATGCCGGTCGAGGCGTTCATTGCCCCGCTCGACGCGCATCCGGAGCGCCTGTCCGGCGGGGCCGGGCGGGTCGGCAGGCACATCGCCCGCACGCAGGCGATGGGCGTGCTGAACCAGCGCAGCGCCTACCGGGCGGTGGCCGGCGGCGGCCCCGGGCCTGAGGGCAACGTCACCAAGCTGCTGCTGTCCGAGCTCGGGCACGAGACGGCCGCGATCATGGCCGAACTCGCCGGGCCGGACGCGGCCTTCCTGGACGGTGCGGGCGGGACGGGCGCCATGCTGATGCTGATGAACCGGGCCATGTCGATCGCGGGCGGCACGTCGGAGATCAAGCGGAACCAGATCGCCGAACGGATCCTCGGCCTGCCCCGCGACCCGCTCATCACCTGATCACGAAGGAGGGGCCCAGACCCTGGAGTCCCAGGCCCGTTCGACCACGGGCCGGTAAGGGCCGATGTCGATGCCCTGTTCGCTGAGCCAGTCGTCATCGTCGTACGTGGCGGTATACCGGGCGCCGCTGTCGCACATGAGCGTGACGATCGAACCGGCCTGGCGATCCGCGCCCATCTCGCACGCGATCCTGAGGGCACCGAAGACGTTAGTGCCGGTGGACGGGCCGGCGGAGACGCCCAGGCGGTGGCGCAGGAAGCGCATCGTCGCCACCGAGGCGCCGTCGGGGACCCCCATCATCCGGTCGACCACGCTCGGCACG
Organism: Streptosporangiaceae bacterium; assembly: GCA_050698755.1. Classification (GTDB taxonomy): domain Bacteria; phylum Actinomycetota; class Actinomycetes; order Streptosporangiales; family Streptosporangiaceae; genus Palsa-504. The sequence goes on from JBOHCK010000129.1 coordinate 2,008, forward strand.
AACGACGGCTCCACCCGCGCCCGGCCGATGCCCTCGATCCGCGACGCGGTGGTCTCGGCCACTTGGCCCCGGTAGCCGGGAAGGAAGGCCGAGCCGTCGGGGTCCACCACGCACAACCTGGTGGCCGTGCCGCGCAGTCGCAGGTACCGGCCGAACGTCGCCGCGGTGCCTCCGGTTCCGGCGCCGACCACGATCCAGGACGGGATGCTGTGCGGCTCGAGGGCCATCTGGACGAATGTCGATTCGGCGATGTTGTTGTTGCCGCGCCAGTCCGTGGCCCGCTCGGCGTAGGTGAACTGGTCGAGGAAGTGCCCGCCCAGCTCGCGCGCCAGCCGGGCCGCGACGTCCGAGACGGCCGTCGCGTCGCTGATGAGGTGGCAGCGGCCGCCCTCGCGTTCGATGAGCGCGATCTTGGCCGGGCTGGTCGCCCGCGACATCACGGCCACGAACGGCACCCCGATCAGCCGGGCGAAGTAGGCCTCGGACACCGCGGTGGATCCGCTAGACGCCTCGACCACGGTGGTCGTGGGGCCGATCCACCCGTTGCAGAGCGCGTACAGGAACAGCGACCGGGCGAGCCGGTGCTTGAGCGAGCCGGTCGGGTGGGTGGACTCATCCTTGAGGTAGAGGTCGACGGGCCCGGACAGCGGCAGCCTCACCAGGTGCGTGTCCGAGCTCCGGCGCGCATCGGCCTCCAGCCGGTGGACCGCCATCGCCGTCCAGCTGCGGTCGATGGCCGTCGCGGGCTGGTAGTCGATCAGGTCCATGGGTTATCGCCCCAGATACGCGCGTTTCAGGTCCTCGCTGCGCAACAGCTCGGAGGCGGGGCCTTCGAGCACGATCTCCCCGGTCGACAGGACGTAGCCGCGGTCGGCGATCGACAGCGCCATCGTGGCGTTCTGCTCGACCACCAGAACCGCGACGCCGGAGGCGTGGATCTCGGAGATGATCTGGAAGTTCTGCTGGACCAGGGCGGGCGAGAGGCCCATGGACGGCTCGTCCATCAGCAGCAGCCGCGGGTGCGACATCAGCGCGCGGCCCATGGCGACCATCTGCTGTTCGCCGCCCGACAGCGTGCCCGCGAGCTGGCTGCGCCGCTCGTGCAGGCGGGGGAACAGCTCGTAGATCCGGGCGAAGTCGTCGTCGAGCTTCTCGCCGCGGCGGAGCACCGCGCCGAGCTCGAGGTTCTCCAGGACCGTCAGCTGCCCGAATAGCCGGCGGTTCTCCGGCACGATCGCGATCCCGCGGGCGATGCGCTGCGGCACGGGCCAGTTCGTCACGTCCTCGCCACGCAGCAGCACGTGCCCAGAACGCGGCCGGACGATCCCCAGGATCGTCTTCAGCGTGGTCGACTTGCCCGAGGCGTTACCGCCGAGCAGGCACACCAGCTCGCCCTCGTCGACGTGCAGGGAAATTCCCTCCAAGATCCGCATCTGCCCGTAGAACGTGGTGACGTGGTCCAGGCTCAGCAGCTCGGCGCTCATTGCGGGCAGCTCGGCGCTCATTGCGGCTCCGTAAGAGCCTTGGGGTCGCGGCCCATGTAGGCCTCGACCACCGCCGGGTGGTTCGCCACCGCGTCGAAGCCGCCCTCGGCGATCTTGACGCCGTGGTCGAGGGCGATCACCCGATCGGAAACGCCGGCTACCACGTGCATGTCGTGCTCGATCACGAGAATCGAGACGTGGCGCTCGTCGCGCAGCCGCCCGATCAGCTCGGTGATCTCGTGGGTCTCGGTGGGGTTCATCCCGGCGGCGGGCTCGTCGAGCAGCAGCAGCCGGGGCCTGGTCCCGAGCGCGCGGGCGATCTCGAGCCGCCGGCGGTTGGCGTACGACAGCGAGTAGGCGGGCTGATCCCAGCGGTACCCGGCCAGCCGCTGGCCGAAGAACGACAGGACGTCCTCGGCCAGCGCCCGCACCTCGCGCTCCTCGCGCCTGGCCCTGGGCAGGCGCAGGATCGACTCCGCCGGTGACGCCTTGGTGCGGCCGTAGGTGGCGGCCATCACGTTCTCGATGACCGACATGTTCGGGAACAGGCGCAGGCTCTGGAAGGTCCTGGCGACGCCCAGCCGGGCGATCCGGTGCGGAGCCTGCCCGGCGATCGAGTGCCCGGCGAACCGGACGTCACCCGAACTCGGCTCGTACACGCCCGTGATCACGTTGAACACCGTCGTCTTGCCCGCGCCGTTGGGGCCGATGACGCTGACGATCTCCCTGTCGTCCACCTCCAGGTTCAGCTCGGAAAGCGCCTGGAGCCCGCCGAAGTGCAGCGAGAGGCGGTCGAGGTTCAGGATGGGTGTTGCTTGTGGCTGCACGGCCGGAGCGTCGGCGCTCATTGCGGGACCTCGACCCGCCGTGTGCCGAGGAGTCCCTGGGGACGGGCGTTCATCATCACGATCAGGATCGCACCGAGCATGATCTGCCTGGTGACCGAGGGCTGGGCCGCCAGCGCGGTCTCCCAGACCACTGCCGCCAGGTAGAGGGTCGGAACCATCAGGATCGTCCGCCAGGGGTGCTTGACCTGTACCAGGGCGATCAGCAGGCAAATCAGCACCACATATCCCCAGTCGCCCAGGGCCTGGGGGTTGGCCGGGATGATGACCCAGTTGCGCACCGCATCGCCGAGCCATCCGCTCGACTGGGGCGCGCCCGCAACCGCGCTGGCCGAGATGGCCCTGGTGATCGCGTGCGCGGCGAAGCCGAAGGCCACGGTGGCCGCGACCACGATCCCGAGCCGGCGCCACGGGCGCAGCTTGACCAGCAGGGTCAGCAGGATCAGGCCGTAGAACAGGTACCCGGAGTAGGTGGCGTTGCGCAGCAGCCCGTCGTAGATCACCATCACGACCAGGGCGCCGGTGGCCGCGCCTGCGATGCTGCCGACGCCGCCGAGGACCAGCGCCGCGTAGATGAGGATCAGGATGGGCGTGTCGAAGTCGGTCGGGAACACGCTGATCTGCTGCGCGGCGAAGATGGTGCCGGCCAGCGCGGCGACGACGGCGCCGAACGCGAACGCCATCAGCTTCACCCGGTTGACCGGGATCGTCATCGACGCGGCGGCCAGCGGGTCCTCGCGGACGGCCCGCCAGGCTCGTCCGGTGCGCGAGGTGTCGAGCAGCCGCAGGACCGCCATCACCACCACGGCGAGGATCACGAGCAGGTAGTAGTAGCCCGTGTTGCTCGAGACGGAAAGCCCGAGGCTGTGGATCGTGTCGATCCCCACGATCCCGTTGGGGCCGCCGAAGACGCTCGGCGCCACGTTGTTGGTGAACTCGACGAACGCCTCGCCGAAGAACAACGTGACGATCGCCAGGTAATCACCGATCAGCCGTCGCGACGGCAAGCCGACCAGCAGCCCGAGCACCGCGGAGGCGATCATCACGATCGGCACGGATACCAGGGCCGGCAGGTGGATGCCCTTGGACCCGATCTGGGCCGAGGACAGCAGCGCGAACCCGTAGGCGCCGAAGCCGTAGAACGCCACGTAGCCGAGGTCGAGTACCCCGGCCCAGCCCACGACGATGTTCAGCCCGAGGGCCAGCAGGGCGATGTCCAGGGTGTCGATCCCGACCTGCAGCTGGAACCCGCCGAGGCCTACGGTCGGCAGCAGGGCGCCGGCCAGGCCCGCGATCGCGAGCTTGGGCCAGAAGCCGATCCGCTCGAACTGGCGCTGCGCGACACCTAGCCAGGACGGCAGGTACTCGCGCCTGTGGGCCTGCCTGGCCACCCACTCGTCGGCCCCGACCTGCGGTCCGGCCGCGTTCGGCTGGGGATCTAGGCTCACGGGGTCATACCTTCTGCAGCTGGGCCTGGCCGAGCAGACCGCTGGGCCTGACCAGCATGACCACGATCAGTAGCCCGAACACCAGCAGGTTGGTGTACGTCGAGGAGATGTAACCGGTGATGAAGGACTCGGCGATGCCGATCAGCAGCCCGCCGAGCATGGCGCCGGGAATGGACCCGATGCCGCCCACCACCGACGCGGTGAACGCCTTGAGACCGGCGATGAAGCCGATCGTGGACGTCACCTGGTTGAACAGCAGCCCGGCCATCACGCCGGCGACGCCCGCGAGGGCCGAGCCGATGAAGAAGGTCGCCGCGATCGTGAAGTTCACGTTGATGCCCAGCATCTCGGCGGCCTCGCGGTCGACGGCCACGGCCCGCATCTGCTTCCCGAGCCTGGTCCGGTTGACCAGCTGCCGCAGGCCGACCATGAGCAGCAGGGCCATCACCAGGACCATGATCTGCACGCTGTCGATGGTGACCGACCCGATCTGGATGCCGCTGGACAACGAGATGAAGTCCGAAGTGTTGTAGATCCGGTACTGCGCGCCGAACAGCAGCAGGGCCGAGTTCTCCAGGAAGAACGAGATGCCGATCGCGGTGATCAGCGGCGCGATCCGCGGTGCATTGCGCAGGGGCCGGTAGGCGAAGCGCTCGATGGCGACGCCCAGGCCGCCGACCAGCCCGGCCGCCAACACGAACATGATCACCAGGAGGAGCGGCACGGGGATGTCCACGTCGGCCGCGCCGCCGAACCACCTGATCACGAAGAAGCCGATGTACGCGCCGACCATGTACAGGTCGCCGTGCGCGAAGTTGAGCAGTTTCAGCACCCCGTACACCATCGAGAAGCCCAGCGCCACCAGCGCGTAGAGCGCTCCCGTGGTGATGCCGTTCACCAGTTCCTGGAAGAAGAAGGCCAACGTGAGGGTCCTTGGGTTTCTGTCCGCCAGTAAGGCTCCCCGGCGGCGCGCCCCTGGGAACGGGGCGCGCCGCCGGAAAGCTAATTGGCTATCAGCTGCTCAGCTGCGTGGAATTCAGCAGGTAACTACCTGCTGAATTTATCTTGAAGAGGAAGAACTTCCCGTTGACCAGGTCGCCGTTGGAGTCGAACTGGATCGCCTGCCCGAGAATCGAGGTCGGCTCGTTGGTGGTCTTGATCGCCGCCAGGACGTTGGCGCGGGTGGGGGTCTGGCCGGCCTTGCAGACCGAGGCGATCGCCTCGTCGACCACGTGCTGGGCCGCGAACACGGGCGGCCCGAACGTGCCGAACGACCCGTACTTCGCCTTGGCGGCCGCCACGATCGACGCGTCGGCGGCAATCCCGGTGATGTCCGGGCCGAACGACGATACGTAGGAGCCGCTGATCTCGAACGTGCCCGGCGAGAACAGGCCGTCCGTGCCGAAGATCACGGCGTTCTTGTGCTCCTGAGCCAGGTCCTTCCCGAATTGCTGGGCGTTGGCCGCGATCTGCCAGGGCAGGACCACGACCGAGGTTTCGGGCGTGACCTTGGCCACCAACGAGGAGAAGTCGGTCACCTTCTGCGAGACCGACTCGTGGTCCACCTTGATCCCGGCCGCCTGGAAGATCGGCATCATCGCGGTCACCAGGCCCGTCGAGTAGGCCTCCTGGTCATCGACGATCATCAGGGCCTTCGGCTTCAGGACGTTCACGATGAAGTTGGCGTCCTCCGGCCCCTGCACGCTGTCCTTCGACACGACCCGGAAGAACGTCGGGTACTTGCCGGTCGTGAGCGCCGCGGCCGTCGCCGACCCGGAGATGAACGCCAGCCCGGCCCGGGCCATCAGGGGACCGATGGCCTCGACCTCCTGGCTGCCGGCCGGGCCGACCACCGCCAGGATCTTCGAGTTCGAGGTGAACTGCTGGGTCACGGTCGTCGCGATCGACGGAGTCAGCTGGGTGTCGCCCTGGACGATCGAGATGTTCGTGTGGTTGGCCGCGTTGTCCATCGACACCGCGAGCTCGGCGAAGTGAAGCTGCTCCTGCCCGAGCGATGCCACCGGGCCGGTGAGCGGCCCTTCCATGCCGGTCGAGGCCACGCACGCCGCGGTGGCGGCACCGGTGCTCGTGCTGGTGCTGGCGCTGCTACTACTACTACTGCTACTTGAGCTGCTGCAGCCAGCCACGACGAGCGTGCCGACCGCCGCTACGGCGATAATCACGCTTCTTCTCATTGGGTAATGCCCCTCCAAATAATCGAAATCTTTTCCATTGCCACAGCTGCTCTAGCTGCGAAGACTCGCCTCGAGCGTTATCTCGGTGCCGGTCAGGGCCCGCGCGACCGTGCAGTCCTTAGCGCGTTGAGCCAGATCCTGGAAAAACGCCTGGTCAACACCGGGAACGTCGCCGACGGTGCGCAGCTCGATCCTGGTGATGTTGAAGGCGCTGCCGACCTGGGCGAGCGTCACCCGCGCGGTGGTGCTCAGATCCTGCGCGGGATGGCCCGCCTCGCCCAGCAGGTTGGCCAGCGACATCGTGTAACAGGCGGCCTCGGCCGCCCCGAGTAGCTCCTCGGGGTTGGTGGCCCTCTCGTTTTCCTCGACGCGGGCCCTTAGCGAATAGGGTCCGTCGAAGGCGCCACTGCCAAGCGTTATCCGGCCGGCACCTTCCGGCACCGAGCCTTGCCAGCTAGCCTGCGCGCTTCGGGTGACGCGAAAACTCAAGTGGGCTCTCCTGCCGACCGGGATTTGGGCTGATCAAACGATGCGCTGCCCGCGCTGGCTATGGGAAGCACTTTTGAGCTTTGCCCGGCAGTTGTGATTCGATCGCAACGTGGGGATCTCCGGTGCCTACGTAAAGGGAGCAGCCGATGACCGAAATAATCCGTCCTGGCCTCGACATTACTGCCGTCCGCGATCGCTTTTCGTCCCTGCGAAACTTTGCCTTCCTGGACGCGCCGGGCGGCTCGCAGGTGCCCGACGAGGTCGGCGAGGCGATCGCGCGGGCGCTGCGCGAGGCCAGTGCCAACCTCGGCGCCGGCTACGCCACGAGCCTGCGGGTTAAGGCCATCCTCGAGGAGGCCGAGAGCAAGGCGGCCAGGTTCCTCGGCTGCGAACCCCACGAGGTGATCTTCGGGCCGAACATGACCTCGCTGAACTTCACCCTGTCCCGGACCGCGGCCCGCGGCTTCAGCCCGGGCGATGAGATCCTGGTGTCCAGCCTGGATCATGACGGCGGCGTCGCGCCGTGGCTGGAGGTCGCGCAGGACACCGGCCTGATCGTCCGGCACGTGGAGCTGAATGACGACACGACGTACGACTTCGACGATCTGCAGAGCAAGCTCGGTCCGCGGACGAAGGTCGTAGCGTTCGCGTGGGCGTCCAACGCCATCGGCACGGTGACCGATGCCCGGCGGGTCTGCAAACTCGCGCACGACGTCGGCGCCCTGGCGTGGATCGACGCCGTCCACTACGCGGCGCACGAGCCGATCGACGTCCGGGACATCGGCGCCGACGTGCTGCTCTGCTCGCCCTACAAGTTCTGCGGACCCCACCTCGGCGTCGCGTACGGGCGGGCCGAGGTGGTCGATCGCTGGCGGCCGTACAAGGCACGCCCGGCGCCGACGAGCCCGCTCGGCCGGCGTTTCGAGACCGGCACGCAGTCCTACGAGCTGCTCGCCGGGTTCAACGCCGCCATCGACTACCTGGATTCGATCGGGAGCTTCGCGGCGATCGCGCCCTACGAGCGCTCGCTGGGCCAGCGCTTCCTGGACGGGATCTCCGACGCGGTCACTGTTTACGGCCTGCCGGGGATGGAGGGGCGCGTGCCGACCTTCCTGATCAACGTCGAGGGCGTGCCGGCCGAAGACGTCGCGGCGAGGCTTGGCGCCGCCGACATCGGGGTCTGGGCGCACGACTCGTGGTACTCGCTGAACTTGTACAAGCGCCTCGGCTACAGCGACAAGTCGGTCCGCATCGGCTTCATCCACTACAACACCCCGGACGAGGTAGACCGGCTGATCGAGGCCCTCGAGGAGGCGCGCCGAGCTTAGCCGTCCGCGCCGTTAAGGATCTCGGCCAGCTTGCTGAAGTTGATGTTGCCGCCGGAGACCACGCAGACGATCTTCCCGGAACCGGCCCGGCCGGCCAGCGCGGCGGCCAGGGCGAGCGCGCCCGCGCCCTCGGCGATGACCCGGACGCGCTCGGCCAGCAGGCGGACGGCCGCCGCGACGTCACCGACCGGGACGGCCACGGCGCCGTCGACGAGCGGCGCGACTTGCGGCCACATGCTGTCGAGCACGCGCCGGCTGCCGGAGCCGTCCACGAACGAGGGGTGGTAGTCGACGTCGGCGGGGTGCCCGGCGGCCAGGGCCGCGGCCAGGGCGGCCGCGGTGTCGGGTTCGGCGGTGAAGATCTTCGTGCCGGGCCGCAGTGCCTTGATCGCGCTGGCGATGCCGACCGTCAGGCCGCCCCCGCCGTAGGGGATCACGACCGCGTCCGGTTCTGGCAGGTCCTCGAGGATCTCCAGCCCGATCGTCCCGTTCCCCGCCATCACCCCGGGATCCTGAACCGGGTGCACGAACAGCCCCTCGATCCCGTCGACGCGGCTGGTGACGATCACGTTCCACCAGTCGTCGTAGGGCAGCTTCACCACCCGGCCGCCCAGGCGCTCGATCGCCGCCAGCTTCGCCTCCGGGGCGTGCTCGGGGACGGCGATGGTCGCGGGAACGCCGAGGGCCCGCGCCGCCCACGCGACACCCTGGGCCATGTTCCCCGCGCTGGCGGTGACCAGCCCCTTCGCCCGCTCGCTCGCCGGCGCGAGCATGACGGCGTTCGTCGCCCCGCGGATCTTGAACGAGTTGACCGGCTGGAGGTTCTCGAGCTTCAGGTAGATCTCGGCGGGGGAACTGTCGACGTGCAGGCGCACCAGCGGCGTCCGGATCGCCGTGCCCGCGATCCGGCCCCTCGCCGCCTCGATCTCGGCTAGCTCGATCACAGCTCCACCTCCGTGCCGAGCCCGCGTTCCCTCGCCACCCTGACTGCGAGCTCGGCCGCGGCGAGATCCTCCACGGCCAGGCCGAGCGAGCGGAACAGCGTCAGCTCGCCGTCGTCGCGGCGCCCCGGCGCGAGGCCCGCCAGCACCTCGCCGAGCTCACCGCGGACGTGCTCGATCCCCGAGATCAGGCCCTCGCTGACCGCGAGCGCGAATTCGCCCGCCTCGTGGCCAAGTGATTCGCGGCTGTCGCAGAACAGCGCGCTGGCCGCGACGGTGGCGGTGTCGATCTCGCGCGCCTGCGGGGTGCTGGCGCCGACCGCGTTGACGTGGGCTCCGCGCTTGAGCCACTCGCGCCGGAGCACCGGCTCCCGCGCGCTGGTCGCCGTCACGACGACATCCGCCTCGCGGACCGCATCCTGCGCGCTTTCAGCCAGGCTCACCGACGCCCGCCCGGCACCGACCTGCTCGACCAGCGCCTGGGCGTGCGCGGTGGTGGGCGCGTAGACGCGCACCTGCTCGAAGCCGCCTCCCAGGGCACGCAGGTGCGCCCGCGCCTGCGTCCCCGCCCCGAGGATCGCGAGCGTCCGGGCATCGTGGCGCGCCAGCAGGCCGGTCGCGATCGCGGTGACCGCGGCGGTGCGGACCGCGGTGATCGCCGAGGCGTCCAGGATCGCGGTCGGGACGCCGGTCTCTCCGTCGAACAGCGTGACGAGACCCTGGTGCGCGTCGAGGCCGCGCGCGGGATTGCCGGGAATCACGGTGACCGCCTTGAGCGCAAAGACAGCAGAGTGGCCCTCCTGCGGCCCGCGCCAGGCGGGCATCAGCCCGAGGAACCCGGCCGCGCCGGGCGCCATCATCACCGAACGCAGCGGCATGTACGTCCCGCCCCTGGCGTGCTCGGTGAGCACCGCGCCCATCGCGTGGGCGCACGCCGCGAGGGGGAGCGCGGCCAGCACCTCGCGGTGGCCGAGAACGAGCACGCGCATCACGCCACCGCGCTCTCGACCGCGGCCCGCTCCTGCGGTGACATTGGATGCATCAGCGCCTCCCTAACCGGCGCCAGGTGCTCCGGGCGGCCGGGACCGATCACGATCTGGGTCACCCGCTGGTCGGCGAGCAGCCAGGCGAGGGCCAGGCCCGCCAGCGAGATGCCCAGCTGAGCCGCCATCTGCTCAAGCCTGGCGAGCGTGTCGAAGGTCCGGTCGTTGACCAGGCCCCGGTACGGCTCGGGCCGCTGGCTCATCCGCGAGTCGTGAGGGAACGGCTCGCAGCGGCGGTACTTGCCGGTGAGCCAGCCGCCGGCGAGCGGACTGAACGCCAGGTACGCCACTGTTCGCTCCGCGCATAGCGCCAGGACTTCTCCCTCTTCCTGGCGCGTCAGCAGTGAGTAGCTGTTCTGGATGGCCTCCGGCGCGCCTGCTTCCAGCGCGGCGGCCAGCTGGGGAGCACTGAAGTTGCTGACGCCGTAGGCCCCGATCAGGCCCTTGGCCTGGGCCTCGGCCATGGCGCCGAACGACTCCTCCAGCGGCACCTCGGGGTCGAACTCGTGGGTCAGGTACAGGTCGACCTGATCGACACCCAGCCGGTCCAGGCTCGTGCCCAGCTGGCGGGCGATCCGCTCGGGCCCGAGGCCGTGGTCCGCCCCGGCTTCCATCGGGTTATACGTCTTAGTCGTCAGCTGGGGCCGCACCCCGCGGGACCGGATCCAGTCGCCCATCCAGCGCTCGCTCCGCCCGCCGCCGTAGGCGTCGGCCGTGTCGAAGTGGGTGACGCCAGACTCCCAGGCCGCGTCCATCAGCTCGAACGCCTGACCCTCGTTCAGCCCCCGTCCGAAGAACGCCGGCGACGACCCGATCCCGCCGAAGTTGCCGCAGCCCAGCGCGATCCGGGGGATGGTCGGAGCCGTTGACATAGCCGAACAGTTTAGAACCCGGCGCGGCTTTCCCGCCGCACCGGGTTCGTCTCTATTTCAAGGTGCCGAACGACCTATGTTTGTAGTTCGAGCCCTAGTGACCGATGAAGGGCGTGCATAGTCGCCTGCCGAAGCCGTGCGGGCCGCGCACCTCGATGCACGCCTGCGCCTTGGTCCCCGCCACGCCGACCATCCTGGTCTCCTGCCACTGGGTGGTGAACGTCGCGCGTTCGGTCGAGGAGACCTCGAGCGCGTGGGTGCCCCGGTCGTAGATCCAGAAGATGGCGCCGTCCGGGCGGTTGGTGTCGGTGACCGTGGCCCACTCCGACTGGCAGCCCGAGCTGTACCGCAGCCGCAGCGTGACGCGGGTATGGCGGAAGCCGTCGTAGATCGACAGCGCGTAGACCGTGGTGGCGTCGCTGCTGCAGCCCTGAGCCTGGGCCCACTTGCCGATGCAGCCGTACCCGTGGCACCCGTACCACGTGGAGGCCGAGGCCGGGGCGGCCGTGGCGGCCAGTGCCCCCCCGGTGAGCGCCGCTGCGCTCACGAACCCGATGAGCGCGTTCCGGATCCTGGTTGATGCTCGCATGCAGTGCTCCTTCGTTAGGCCGACGCCGCCCTGCTAGCGGCTCGTGTCCTTTAATCTGCGCAGAGCTACTGATGGGTTGCTTTGGCCTTCTGCTGAGGCAGCTGCAGGTTTCCTGTGGTTATGCACGAATCCCTGTGGTTATGCACGCATATCTGTGATGTCGCTGGCAGCCTGGTTCACGTTCGCTCAGGCGCAATCTCAGGGATTACCCTCATGCGCCCGGGGCGGATATCGGGGTGCGGACCGGGCTGATCCCGATCGACGGCGGCCACGGTCGGCGGCAGCCTTGAAGCAAGCAAACAGCTTGACTTGAAGGAGACCGATCGCTATGTCCGGGATTATCGCCGTGGCCCTCATCGCCATCCTGGCCCTGATCGTCCTAGGTTTCGTCGTGCACCTGCTGTTCTCGCCCTGGCTGCTCGTGGTGGCCATCGCGGTGCTGGCCTGGATCAAGTTCGGGCCACGCCGCTCCACCCGGTAGCTCCGGCGCCGGGCCGGCCGGACGGCGTTCTAGCGCCCCGGCCGGTCGGTCGGCTGCCAGAGACGGAACGTCGCACCCTGGTCGTCGGTGCAGTCGGCGAGCAGCCCGAACGCCCTGCGCGTGGCCTCGCCCGCGTGGCCGCCGGCCGCCCGGACCCGCTCGACCGCGGCCGCGATGTCGTCGACGCGGAAGGACAACTGCACCTCGGGCTCCGCGCCCGCCGCGGGCAGGATGCTCAGCGGCGGCTTGGTCTCCTCGGTGCGCCACGTGCCGGGATGACCGGCGGAGAACGGGACCTGCAGCACGGCCTCGTAAAACTCCCTAGCCCGGTTGGTGTCCGGCGCCGCGATCGTCACGTTGGCGATGTCGCCCTGGCGCAGGGACGTAGCCCGCGCGGGCCGCCGCAGCAGCATCCAGCGGTGCCCGAACGGGTCGACGATCACGCAGGCGCGACCGTAGGGCTGGTCGGCCGGCTCCCGTTCTACCGAGGCGCCGGCGCGCTGGGCCCGCTCGGTGATCGTGTCAACGTCATCGACCTCCAGGTGCAGGGTGTGGCTGAACGTCGTAGGGGAGTCGGGCGCGCGTACGGGCACGTCGGGCCACAGGTCGGAGGCCTCAGCGAACATCAGCACCGCGTCGCCGAGGCCCAGCTCGGCGTGGCCGATCGTGCCGTCCGCGTTGACGTGCAGCTCGCCGCGGGGCTGCGCGCCGAACACCTCGACGTACCAGTCCAGGGCGCGCCGGGCGTCGGACACGACGATGTAGGGGGTCAGCGTCGGCGGCCAGGCTGGCGCGCGCTCGACCCGGGTCGAGACGGTCTGCTGGGACATGGTTCCTCCTGGGTGTTCGAAAACCTCCCGGGTCAGCCGCATCCGCAGCCGCCCGGCGAAGCCGGGGTCGGGGTCAACCGGCGTCACGGGCTCGCGCAGCGCCTCGAACGGATCGGTCATTGCGAGCCCTCCTGCATTTCGAAGATCTGACGGAACGCGGCGCGGGCCCGCACCAGCAGTGCCTCGGTGGCGTGCAGGGTGCGGTCCAGGTGCCTGGCTACCTCGGGCACCGGCAGCCCGTCGAGGTAGCGCAGCGTGAGCGCGGCCCGGTGGTGCGCGCCGAGCCGGTCGAGCACCTCGCGGGCCCGGATACGGTCGACGACCGTCTCCCACGGGTCTTCGGCCAAGGCGGGCTCGCCGTCCAGCAGGCGCAGACCGCGCTGCTCCCGCTCGACCCGCCGCCAGTGGTCGGCGAGCTTGTGCCGGGCTACCCCGATCAGCCACGGGATCGACGGATCTGGCGCGCCCGGCTTGCGGACCGCGTGCACGGCGGCCAGGAACGACTCGGCCGTGAGGTCCTCGGCCAGGCCGGTGTCGCCGCAGCGGGCCAGCAGGTAGCCGTAGACGTGCGGCAGCGCATCGTCGTACAGCTCCAGCAGCCCGAACGCCGGGTCGGGCCGTACCTGCGGGTGCGTCACACCCTCATAGTCGTCCGGACGGCCGGTACTCCGACGGGCAGTCGGAGAGCGACTTCAGGAAGGCGCGCAGCGCGGTCACCCCGGTGAACAGGTGGCCGGTGATGCCGAGCGCCTGGGCGCCGCGGACGTTCACCTCGCGATCGTCGACGAATACGGCCTCGGCGGCGCTGACGCCCAGGTCGTCCAGCACGTGCCGGTAGATCTCGGGCTGCGGTTTGATCAGGCCGAGTTCGCCGCTGACGTAACACGCGGCAAAGAAGTCCCCAAGCGGACCGCGCCGGAGATAGCTGCCGTAGTCCGGGCCCGCGTTGGACAGCAGCGCCAGCCTGGTCCGGCCGGCCTTGAGCTCGGCGAGCACCTCGATGGTGCCCGGATTGATGGGCAGCCAGCTGCGGAAGTCGGCGACCCACAGCTCGTGCACCCGCGCGTCGTCCCAGCTGGCGCCGACGTCGTCGGCGATCGCCCGCCAGTACGCGGCGACGCCCGCGCTGCCTTGATCCAGGTCGGCCCGGTGGGCGTGGTAGGCCTGCCAGAACGCCTCGGCGTCGCGGCCGACCTCGGCCAGGCGGACGATCACATCCAGGTCGGCGGCCGACTGCGGCAGCGTGATGACCCCGCCGTAATCGAAGATGAGGGTCCGGCCAGGCAGCGAAATGGGGGCACCGGTCACCCAGGAAACCTACCCCCGCTCGTGCACCCGCCGGGTGTCCCTCGTCATCCGCGTTCGGTTACGGCGAGCCCTCGCCTCGGCGTCCACGACTCGATGACCAGCAACGTCGCCTCCGGGTTCAGCCGGGTGATGACGACCTCGGAAATGTCGGCCAGGAACAGGTCCCCGTCGGGCTCGTCAACCGGGCCGGCCGGGACCGCCCG